>NZ_GL987988.1:940434-1029877 GCF_000158195.2 Fusobacterium mortiferum ATCC 9817 | reverse complement strand
AATCTATTGAAGAATATATTTTTTCATATTCAGGAAAATATATACTTAACCATCTATGAATTTTATTTTTAATTGAAATTATTTGTTGTGTTATATCATTTTTTAATTTATCAGCTACTCTTAATTCTCCATAAATTTCTTCAGGAATATATGGAAAACTATATCTACCATCAATTACCAATTTAGCAATTACTTTAGGATCTTTTGAATCATTTTTAGTTTGTAAATTATCATCTAACTCCTTACTTTGTTTAACATGATAAGGATTAACTATTGCAATAGTGATATTATTTTCTTTTAATAATTCACCTAAAGAAAACCAGTAGTGTCCTGTAGGCTCTAATCCTGCGATTACTTTACTCTTATTATATTTACAGCATAAATCATTAACCCACAAAACAAAACTTTGAAATCCTTCAAAAGAATTTTTAAACTTAAATACTTTAGAAAGTTCTAAGCCACTCCAATCAAAAGCTCTCGCATAATGAGTATTACTTCCTACATCAATACCAAGCACTAAAGTTCCTTCTGTTACTTGACTAATTTTAAAATTTTGGTTACAATTCATTTGGATACCTCCTTGTAGATATTTTTAAAGATTGAACTACTTTAATTTTACATTGAGGTATCTTTTTTTGTTACTATTTTTTTATTATACAGGAATGCTCCCTTTTTCTTTTAAAATTTTAATAAATATTAAACTTTTTTTTGTAACCAAATTCCTTTTTGAATTCTATACTGTGCTAATAACATTTTTAAAAATTCATCACTAAAAAAAGCTATCCAAATTCCTACTAATCCAAATTTCCAAATAAAAGCAAAAATATATGCTAAACAAGGGCGTAATATTGCACTAATAAATAAAGAATAAATTGCAATAAAACGATTATCTCCTGCCCCTCGCAATACTCCAGCTGTTACCTGTGCCTGTGTTTGAGGAATAATTAATAAAGAAATAATCATCATAACACTACTTCCTAATAATATTACTCGCTCATCTGAAATCATTAGAGAAAAAATAGAATTTTTTAACAGATAAAAAATAATCCCTACAAAAATAGAAATCCACAAACCTGAATATTGTGCAGCTCTCATATATAGAATAGCCAAGTCTTTCCTTTTTTCTCCTAATTTTCTTCCTGTAAAAGAAGCACTAGCAGCACTCATTCCAACTCCAAAATAATAATATAAATCCCATAAAAGAATACAATAGTGATGTGTTCCCATTGCAACTGTCCCAAGACTTGCTATCATTCTAGCAAAAATAAACAAACCTATTCTTTCAAAAATATGTTCTAAGAAAGAGTTTGCCCCAATTTCTTGAAGTGGAGCTAATACTTTTTTAGTAAAATGATAGCTTCCTTTTTTTAGAATATTGATTCCATAATCACCTTTTGTAACAGAATATAAAAGTATAATAAAAATAACTGCATTTCCAATAACAGTAGCAATAGCAGCTCCTTGTATTCCCATTTCAGGAAATCCATATTTTCCAAAAATTAAAAGATAATTTAAAAGCACATTTAAAGCATTTCCAATCATTCCTGATATTAAAACTATTTTTGTGTTTCCAACTCCAATTTGTGCAGAGCTTAATACAACACATAGAGCCTTAAAAAAAACAGAAAGTGCAATATATTGAAAATAAATACTTGCATATTCTATATAATCTTCATTAGCTCCTGCAAATGAAACAATATTTTTAGAAAAAATAAAACTCAAACACACAAAAAGAAAATATAAAAGTCCTAATAATAAAAGAGATTGCTTAATACAACTGTTTATTCCTTCTTCATCTCCTTCGCCTTTTCTCCTTGCTACAATTGCAGTTATTGCAACACCTGCTGCACTAACAATCATTTGTAAAATCATTTTTGGTTGACTTACAATACCAACTGCTGCTGCTTTTTCTATACCTAACATTCCTACCATAATTAAATCAGCAAGTAACATTAAGTTTAGTAAAACTCCCTCTATTGCAGCTGGAAATGCTACTTTCCAATATTCTTTATTTATTGTTTTTTTATCTGGGATCTCTTGTTCTGTTTTTTCTTGTTTTAATAAAACAGATGAAGAGAAAAACTGTATTAATGAAATCATAATCTCCACCTCTATTCATTAATAGTAGAAATTGGTGTTACTGTAATATATCCTTTTTCACTACGGCTAACATCCAATTTTACTTCATATACTTTTTCTAATAGTTCTGGTCTAATAACTTCTTGGACTGTTCCTTGTTTCATAGAATATCCTTCATGAAGTAACAATAATTGATCACTATATCTAGTTGCTAATGCAATATCATGTAATACAAGTATTGTAATAGCATTTGTTTTCTTTGTATAATTTCTTGCAATTTCCATTACTTGTAACTGATGTTTTAAATCTAAAGCACTTGTTGGTTCATCTAAAAGCAGTACTTTTGGAGCAGATACTAGAGCTTGTGCCATAATAACCATTTGCTTTTGTCCTCCACTTAAACTAGAAAACTTAGTATAACTCAAAGGAGTTAAATGCAATTCTTCTAAAATTTGAGCAACTGCATCTAAATGTACTTTTTCTACTTTCCATGTTAAATCTTTTACTCTTCCTAAAAGTACCATTTCAAAAACGGTTAAATTTACTATATTGACTGACATTTGAGGAACATAGGTAATACTTTCTCTAAATGTTTTTACTTCCGAATCCTGTATAATTTTAATTTCACCATGATGACTAATTAATTTTGCAATTGCTTTTAAAATAGTTGTTTTTCCTGTTCCATTAGGTCCGATAAGAGAAATTACATCTCCTCCATTAAAAACACAACTAACATCTTTTATTACCTCTTTTTTTCCATAATTGACTACAATATTTTTAATTTCTAACTGTAACATATTAAACACCTTTCCTTATAATTAAAAATACTAAGAATGGAACTCCTACTAAAGATGTAACAATTCCAATTGGAATAATTATTCCTGGAATTATAAGTTTTGCTAAAATAGAAGCAAATGTAATTAGAAGAACTCCAAATAAAGAAGCCATTGGAGCTAAATATCTTTGATCTTCTCCTGCAAAATATCTTGCAAAATGGGGTGCTACTAAGCCTATGAAGCCAATAGTTCCAACAAAAGCAACTGCTCCTGCTGTAAGTAAAGAACTTATTAAAAATACATGCAATCTAACTCTATCTGTATCAATTCCTAAACTTTTTGCTCTTTCTTCTCCTGCAGACAATGCTGTTAACTTCCAAGCATAACGTGAAAGTAATAAAGCACACAAAATGAAAATAAAACCACTTGCAAATACTCCTACCCAAGTAGCTTTTAATAAACTACCAAACATCCAATAGACAATTTGTCCTGCTACTTCTGGTGTAGAACGAAATTGAACCAAAGATAACAGTGCTTGGAAAAAGAAATGTGTTACAATTCCAAAAAGTACCATAGATTGAGCACGCATTCCTTTTACTTTTCCTAAAAAATAAATTGCCATAGTTCCTGTCAATGTCATCATAAATGCCATAAAAGGTGCATTTACCCAAGGTATATTTTTAAAAGGGAAACCTGAAATAAATGCAATAGCTGCCCCAAATCCTGCTGCTGAAGATACTCCTAACGTATAAGGACTTGCTAAAGGATTTGCTAAAATTGTTTGCATTTGTGTTCCTGCTAGTCCTAAAGAAGCTCCGACTGTTAAACAGATTAAAGTCATAGGTAATCTTATATTCCAAATAATAGAAGTTTCTATACTTTTTACCCCAGGACCTTGCCACAATACTACAATAATATCTTTTAAACTCATTCCAGAAGAACCAATAAATAAATCAAATAATAATGCAATTAAAATAGCAATTAATGTAAATAAAGAAGTTAATCTTCTTTTCTGATTTATCTTCCTATACATTTCTTCTCCTGTTAATTTATGTTCCATTCTATCCTCCTCCTTTAGAGAAAAAGGACTGTTACATTAAATAAATTTGTAATAGTCCTTTCTCTTTTATATTTTACTTCAATGTTAGCTTTTTATTTTACTTGATATTGTGTCATAAATGTTCCATTAGGTTTAACTGGAAGATACTCTCCATAAAATTCTTCTAAATTTTTAACAGGATCTATATCTTGGAATAAATCAGGGTATAAAGATTTAGCAATATATTGAACATAGACATAGTCATAAATGCTTCTTAATCCACCATGATCCACTGCAAAAACTTGTCCATTTTTTACTGCATCTAGTTTATCCCAACCAGCTCTTTCAAGATATGGCTTTATTCTTGCCCAAGTTTCTTCTGGATTTACATTAAATCCTATTAAAACTCTATCTCCTGCATCATTAAACCAACGCGAACCAGCTAACAATATCATTTCAGGATTAGAAGATAAAATAAATTCAGGATCTAAAGGTCCATAACTTTCAACTTTTCCTTCTGCAATATTATTTCCTCCTGCTGATTTTGCTAAACTTCCCCATAAATAATCTCCATAACTATTACCTATCTCTTTTGGTCCTAAATTTCCTAATTCTATATAAACACGTTTTTTAGGATCAACTTTTGCAACTCTTTCTTCTACTTCTTTTATTGCTTTTTCATAATTTAAAGCTAATTTTTCTGCTCTTTCTTGATTTCCAGTTATCATTCCTAAGATTCTTGTACTTTGCATATGTTTTTCTAAAGTTTGTGAATTATAATCTATTACAACTACTTTAATTCCAGAATCTTCTAACTTTTTGATATTTTCTGCTAAGGTTTCATATTGAAATGGGGCTAAAATAGCAACTTCAGGTCTTGAATTTAATAAAGTTTCCATACTAAAAGAAGCTTTATAGATAGAGCCTGTATCTATCATATCTTTAATAGAAGGCATTTGTTCTTCATAAGCCTTATATTGTCCTGTAAAAAAATCTACCCATTCTGCTCTTGAAATACTAACAACTTTACTAAAATCTTTAGCAACAGCTAAGTAAGATTCTTCATAAAATCCTAAGAAAATACGATCAGCTGGTTTATCTAAAGTAACCTCTCTTCCTGCTAAATCTATAAAAGTAATTTTTTCTGCTGTATCATTTACAACTTCTTCTGTTTCCTTTTTTTCTCCACAACTAATGAATAAAAAAGAAAAACATAGAACTATAAAAATACTTTTAAGTATTGTTTTTAATCTCATAACACTCCTCCTAATTTTTTTGTTCTATTATAATCTACCTTTATATTATATACAATAATTTTGATTTTGTAAAGATTAAATTATCAAAATATTATACTTTATTAAAAAATACTTATTTTTTTTATTTTGTATTGCATATAAATATATCTTATATATAAATATTTAGAAAAACTGATTTTTGATATATAAACATAGTGATATAATTTTAATTTATAGAGTAAAAGGAGCATTCCTGTATAATAAAAAAATAGTAACAAAAAAAGATACCTCAATGTAAAATTAAAGTAGTTCAATCTTTAAATATATCTACAAGGAGGTATCCAAAAGAAAATAATATCACTATTGCAATAGTTAATCCTTATCATGTTAAACAAAGTAAGGAGTTAGATGATAATTTACAAACTAAAAATGATTCAAAAGATCTTAAAGTAATTGCTAAATTGGTAATTGATGGTAGATATAGTTTTCCATATATTCCTGAAGGAATTTATGGAGAATTAAGAGTAGCTGATAAATTAAAAAATGATATAACACAACAAATAATTTCAATTAAAAATAAAATTCATAGATGGTTAAGTATATATTTTCCTGAATATGAAAAAATATATTCTTCAATAGATTCTAAAAGTGGTTTTTTACTTTTAAAAGAAACACCTTTACCAAAAGATATTGTAGAATTAGGAAGTGAAGGAATAGTTGAGCGTTGGAAACAAACTAAACTTAGAGCAGTTGGTTTGGATAAAGCGAAAAAACTGGAAGAAGCTGCTAAAAAAAGTATTGGGTGTAAAAATATAACTTCTTCAGCCAGATTTGAAATAAAACTTTTAATTGAAGATTATGAATATAAACAAAATCAATTGAACTCAATAACAGAAGAGTTAAATAAATTATGCGAGAAAATTCCTATGATAAAGGAAATCGCAGAAATAAAAGGAATTGGAATAGCAACAGCTATATCTTTTGTTGCTGAAGTAGGGGATATAAGACGTTTTAAATCTGCTAAACAAGTACAAAAATATGCTGGATTAGCTCTTAAAGAAAATAGTTCAGGTAAACATAAAGGTTTAACCAGAATAAGTAAAAGAGGAAGAAAAAATTAAGAACTATTTTGTTTAGAGCAACTATTCCATTAATCGGTTTTAATAAAGAGTTTTCATCAATATATAATTACTATATAGAACGTAAAGATAATCCTCTAAAGAAAAAACAAGCACTTACAGCTATTTGCTGTAAAATGATTAGGATATTTTTTACAATTTTATCAAAAGGAATTAAATATGATGAAACTAAGATGTTACATGATATAAAAAGACCTGTAGCAGCTTAAAAAAGCTAAAAAAATTAAATTTAAGGTAAACGTCCATTGAAAAATGCTTAAATTTAAAATAAACATAAAAAACAAATAAGAGCAGAAGTCTAATATTCATACCATTAGAGTAAGAACTCAGCAAAGGAGCAAAAAGACACTCAAATTATGGAGATACAGAACAAAGGAATTTAGGTCAAAGAACCAGATAGAAATAGGAGGTTAGTATCCATAAAATTTTTGAGAAATAAGCCTTCATACCCAAAAATAAAAAAGACGTTCAATTTTGTTATGTAAAAATTTAAAATAAAAGGCAATAATCTTCATAATTAAGCGATTATTTGTGAAAAATAAAAAAATTTAAGTGCTGTAAACATTGAGTTTATCTTGATAAAAAAATTGACAAATAAGGAGTTTATTTAGTATAGCTACCTTTAAAACTCCTTATAATCTTATACAATTTTTATCATTTGTAAAAACTTCTCTTCATTTCCTGTACTATTCTTTAATAATTCTTCTTCTCTATCCATTATTTCTATAAATTTCTAATCAATAATATTTTTATTTTAAATCTTGACAAGATTTTAAACCATAGGCAGATTGAGTTTGTGTAACAGCTCTGTGTATAGCTTTTTCCATAACATAAGCAGATAAAGTTCCAAGAGTATCAATATTTACCTCTACTTCTCCAGTCCCTAGTGTAAAGATGGTATCTCCATCTAATGATGTATGTACTGGAGATATAGCTCTAGCATATCCATTATGTGTCATAGAAGCAATTTTTGTAGCTTGAGCTTTAGTAAGTTTAGCATTAGTTATGATACAACCTATTGTAGTATTAGTATTTTTTAATACACTGTAATTTATATCTAAATCTTTCCACATCTCTTCTCTAGTACTTATAATCTCTGTTTTTTCTTCATTTAAAAGTCCAGCTAAAAATTTATTTGTCTCACTATCTATAACATTTCCTATGGCATTGACTCCAACTATTGCTCCCACTTTTAGATTTTCTAATTCTACACAATAGATTCCTAGCCCAGATTTCATAGCTCTATCCATTCCTCTATACTTCCCTACACTAGCTCCTGTACCAGCTCCACAGTTTCCCTCTTGAATACAATTTTTCTCTGAATCACAACAAGCTTGATACCCCATAGCCTTATCTGGTCTAACTTTTGAACTTCCTACTGTTAAATCGAAGAGAGAAGCTCCACAAACTATTGGGACTACTCCTATCCCTACATCAAATCCAATTCCTCTCTCTTCTAAATATTGCATAACTCCACTAGTAGCTTCTAATCCAAAGGCACTTCCACCAGAAAGAACTATTCCATGTACTCTATCCACTGTATTAATTGGATTTAAAAGTTCTGTTTCATGAGAGGCAGGTCCTCCTCCTCTTACATCTACACCAGCACAACCACCTTTTTCACAAATAATAACTGTACAACCTGTCCCAGCCTCTGTGTCTTGAGCGTTTCCTACTCTTATCCCCTCTATATCTGTTATTTTTATCTCTTTCATTTTTTATCCCCCCTAATATTTTTATAAAAATTAGTCAGATATTGTCTGACCAATTTAACATAACTTTTTTATTAATTTATTTAGCTGTGTATGACTTAGATTTCTCAGACAGTGTCTGAGGAATTAAAACTTACTTGAAAAATATTCAAAATCATTTGCTACTTGGAAATTAATATCTTCTGAGATAGCTTTGAAGTGTTTCTTTCCACAAGTTATTTTTAAGTTTTCGGTTTCTCTTCTATCATCAGCAAATACAGAACCTTTTGTTTCTACTACAAAATAAAGTTTTTGCTCTGGACTTGTCAAATCTGGTCTTACCAATACAGCCCAGTCTGGATTATAATTTCCAAGTGGAGTAGGAATTTTAAACCAAGCTGGAAGTTTTGTATAAATAACAACATTTTTATTTTTTTCTAGCTCTAAAGCAAAGTTCCTTTCTATATCAGAATCTAAGACAATATTTTCATATGGAGATTTTGTACTAGCTAACATATTTCCTTCTTTATTCATCTCGTCTTTTAGATATCCAAATAGTTCTTGAGCTTCAAATAAATCTTGAGAATAAAATTCTCCATTTCCAATTTTTTCATATTTTATTCCATCAACTATAAAGTTTTTCATAGTTTTTTTGATAATATCTGTAACTTTTTCTAAATATAGTTGAGGATTTTTCTTAAAACCATCTAAAGTTTCAGTTCTTGTAAGTATTTCAACTATACTCTTTCTTGTAAGGTTAGTCTCATTTTGTAGATAAGTTATAATATCTGGTAATTTATACTTCACTTGAAAATCTATTCTTGAATCTTCTGAAGTGGAAAATCCTTCTTCTATTCCACCATGAGTAAGTGCAAGTCTTTTCTTTTCAAAAATATATTTCTCATCTTCAATAAATAGGTAATCATCTATATCTTTAACACACTTAGCTATTAGATTATTACTATCAAAATTTACTCTATAAGTAGTTTTATACTTTATCTTTTCCCAAAGTTCTGAGAAGTTTTTGTCTAGAAATACCTCTTTATTTATCTTAATTTTCTTTTTGTCATCAGCATTTTTTATAATAAGTTTTCCAGCACTTGATTTTAATTTCTTTTCAATAGCAGGTCTGATATGTTCAAACTCTTGAGGTAGGACAAGTCTATTATCTCTTAAGTCAGCTTTTAACTTGTCTTTAGCATTTCCCTCTTCATCTACATACTCATTCTCTACCAAGAATTTATGTAGTTTTTCAGAGTTTTCATGTCCTAAATATCTCTCTTCTCCATTTTCTACTTTCTCTACTATGTTGGCAAAGATACAGCTCTCAATTCTTCCAAAATTGATATTTTCATCATCTTTCATCTCTTTTTGTAGAGAGTCTACAAATTGTTCATATGATTCATTTGCCATAACAGTAAGAGTATTTATATCAAATCCTCTCACTCTTTCTCCCTTTTGGTTGACAGCTATTCTAAGTCCTCTTCCTATCTCCTGTCTCTTTTTCATTTCAGAAGTAGTCTCATTTAGAGTACATATTTGGAAAACATTTGGATTATCCCACCCCTCTTTTAAAGCTGAGTGAGAGAAGATAAATGAAAGTGGTTCATCAAAACTTAGTAGTTTTTCTTTATCTCTCATTATCTTATTAAATGTATCATTGTCAGCATTGGTATTTCCTTTTGTATCTTTCTCTTCAAAATACTCTTTTCCACTCTTAGATTTTTTCTTATCAGCAGAAAAATATCCATCATGTGCTAAAGAAGCTCTTTGATAAAAAGGAACAGATGTATCTCCCATATCTTGATACTCTGGTAATTCTAAAAGTCTGTTGTATTCCTCTTCAAACATAAGGGCATACTTACCTTTTTGTGCTTCTCCTGTCTCTGTATCATAAGTTCTGTAATTAGCAACCTTATCTATAAAGAAAAGTGAAAGAACTTTTATTCCTCTATTTTTTAATCTCTTCTGTTTGTCAAAATGCTCTTGGATAGTTTTCCTTATTTGTAATCTTTTAATCACATCTGGATTTTCTCCACCATTTACCTGTCCAAGAGTAAGTTTTACTTTTCCTAAGTCTACAAATGATTTACTTGGGTCTTCCTCTACATAAGTTATCTCATTGACTATATATCCATCATAGATACTTCTTTTTGCTTTGTCATTAAGATGGTCATCATACTTTACAGTAATCTCTTTTCTTTTTACGCTATTTCCACTTTTTACATCTAACTCTAGTTTAGCACTTATACCAGATTTTGTAGCCTTTACACTTGTCAATTTTATATACTCAGTATTAGCATTTCTAGTAACTCCAACTGTAGCTACCTCTATCTGTTTTACAAGTTGTTTTTCATAGGCATCAATAGAATCTAACTTAAATACTGGATTGTATCTATCCTTGTGAGTAGCTGAGTATCTCAATGTACATAGTGGATTAAGTTGACTGATAGCTTTTTTAGCTGTATCTGTCTCCATATTTTGTGGCTCATCTATTATAACTATTGGATTACACTGTCTAATATAGTCTATTGGTCTATATCCATTAGCTTGGTCTCTTTCTCTATAAATAACATTAGCTTTTTTTATTACTTTTTCATCTTTCTCATCAATATCTTTTATATCCTTATTAAAAGAATCTATATTAATAATCATTATCTGAATAGTATCATTTACAGCAAAATTTCTTATCATATCTATTTTATTAGAATCGTAGATAAAATAATCATAAGGCACGTTGTCATAAAGAGATTTAAAATGCTCCTTAGTTATCTCAAGAGTTTTGTACACTCCCTCTTTTATTGCTATTGATGGTACTACAATTATGAATTTTGTAAATCCATATTTTTTATTTAACTCCATTATAGTTCTAAGATATACATAGGTTTTACCTGTACCTGTTTCCATCTCCACAGAAAAATTATAGTTATCTTTCTTCAATATTTTTGTCTTAGGTAATCCATTTCTTAGTTGTATCTTATTTATATTTTCTAAAATCTCCTCTGGAAAAAGTAAAAGTCCATTTCCTATCCCTAACTCATTTTCTACTGTACCAAAATTTAAAGTTCCAGATTTTCTTTCAACTGTAAATAGAGTTTTGTTACTGTTTTGTCCAGAGAAAATATCTGTGATAGAGTTAATTGCTTCTAGTTGATAGGCTAAATCCTCTTCAAATTTAATTTTCATATCTACTCCTTATATACTTCTTACTTCTTTTATTCCCACTTGCTCTAATTTTTTCATAGCATTTGTTTTGTCTACATCATTAGCAAATGATGAATCTCTAAGTACAACAGTTGTTTTAAAATCTTCATCTATCTCAAGTAGAGTTTTGTACTCTTCACAGATAGAGTCTATTACTTCCATATCTATCTCTTTATCTAGGTTGATTAATAAAGTTCCTCCACCTATTGAGTAGAAATGTTTATTTTCAACTATTGGTACATTTAAATCTAGTCCATATTTTAGTAAGATTTCATAAAGAATATCTAAAGATGTTCTATCAGATTTTATATTATCTATTGAATCAAATAGACTTTGTCTTAAATCTTCAGTTTCTGAATCCCACTCTTTTATATTTGAAGAGTCCAACTTGAACACTTTAAATCCTATATCTAATTTTTCTCTATTTTCTACTGGTAAAGTTTCATCTGATTTTACCTTCTCTCCAGCTCTTCTTATTCTCTCTTTTCCTATTTCACAAATATTTTTGTACCCAGCTTTGTAAGCTTCTGATTTTTCATCACAAACCTCTGGTAATTGTACCATTATATATTTTCTATTTCCTCCATCTTCAGCATTAAGTTGCATAACTGCATGAGCTGTTGTGGCTGACCCAGAGAAGAAGTCTAGGATAATAGAACTAGATGAAGTACAAAGATTCAAACACCATTCTAAAAATTTTATAGGCTTAGGATTATCAAAAATTCCACTATACTCAAATAAAGAATTTAATACCTTCGTTCCTGTTGAATTTTGAAATTCATCTAAAAAGCTTTTATTTCTTTGGTATCTATTTTGGTCTTCTTCTTCATTAAAATAATGTTTTATATAAATTTTCTCATCCTTTAAATATAAGTCTTTTGAATCTTTAAGAAATCTTGGTTTACTCCACATCCATGTTCCATCATCATTTTTGTGTTTTTTAGGAAATAATTGAATAGTATTTTCTTTAGCTTCTAAGAAAAACTCATTTTTATTTTTATCATAATAAATTGGATAGAACAAATTTGGTCTAGCTGTTTTTGTTCCATGTGGGCCATTATCTTGTAATGGAACTATAAAAAATTTTCCTCTTTCATCTTCAAGCGGATATTCTTTTTCTCCAATATTTTTTAAATTAAATTTACTAATACTTTTATTTTTCCAATAAATTAACAAATAATCATGTAATCTTTGTAATTCAGCATCTGATTTAGTTGTAGCAGAACCTCTTGTTTTTCTAGGACAACACGCTACAAAATTCTCTACACCATATATATCATCACATAGCTTTTTCAAATTAGCCACTTCATTTTCATCTATTGAAATAAATATTACTCCATCATCTATTAATAGATTTCTTGCTAACTTTAATCTAGGATACATCATATTTAACCAATCGGAATGATATCTTCCATTTGATTCTAAATTAGTGGTTAATTTGTACCCCCCCCCGTACTATTTTCAGATTTTTGTCCTGTTATAGTTAGGTAATTATCTATATTATCTCTAAAATTATCCTTATAAACAAAATCTTTTCCTGTATTATATGGAGGGTCTATATATATCATCTTTACTTTTCCATGATAAGATTTTTGTAGAAGTTTTAATACCTCTAAGTTATCTCCTTCTATATAAAGATTTTCTGTATTTTCCCAATCTTTTGAATTATCTCTGTCTGGACGTAATGTTCCTGTACTCATATCTTGAGCTATCTGCCTTGCTTGTGTCTTTCCTTTCCAAGTAAAAGAGTATCTTTCCTTATCATTTTCTATATACTCTCCCAATAGTTGCTTTAATACTTGGAAATCTATTTTTCCTTCTGCAAATACTTCTGGGAATATCTGCTTTAGTTTTTCAATGTTATCTTGGACTATGTCCATACTTGTTCCTTGTAGCTTTTCCATTATTGGTCTCCTTAATTATTCAGTTGAAATTGTTTCTTCTTTTTCTTCTAACCATTTTTTTACAACTTTATTTATTTCTATTTTATTACTTTCCTCTAGCCAATTTTCTATAAATTTAGGATTATTACTATCTGGTTTTGAGGTTATATCATTAATTCTTAACTGACTAGGTGTTCTAACCGCTTCTCCCATTATAATTGCATGTTGTTGTGGAAGAATTGGTAACTGATTTAATAAATCTTCATTTGCAGATGATACAATCTGTCTTATATATTTTTGGTCTTCTGGATTTTGTAATTTATGTACAATAAAAGTATTACACTGAGATAATATTGTTTTTGAAAGTTCAGAAGGTCTTTGAGAAGAAACTATTAAAGACACTCCAAATTTTCTCCCTTCACGTGCTATCCTTTCAAAAACTTTTTTAGTTATTGATTTTTTATTATTTCTATCAACTTCTGGGATATAGTTTTGAGCTTCTTCTAAAATCAACGATATAGGATAGTTTCCTCTTTCTTCTTTATAATCCTCTACTTTATTAATTCTTTGTGCAAACTCAAGAATTAGTCTTCCTATGAGTCCTGTTATTGTTTCTAATAACTCAAATGGAATTAATGATAAATCTAAAATAATTATTTGATTTTTTCTTTTTGAAGTATCATTTTTATTTTTATACTCAGCAAATAAATTTCCTGCTATTAACTCTTTACTACCAAAAATATATTTAAAAAATATTTCTAAAGAATTTTCTATGTCCTTTTCATTAAATAATAATGGCTCGCTTTTTCTTAAGTCAGACATAAAACTTGCTAATCTTAATTTTAAACCAGAAATATATTCTCTATATTTATTTTGATTTTCTTCTATATCATTAATCGCTTCATCTAATCCACTGTTGATTAAATTATTAAAATTGAAGTATTTAGGTAAATCTATATTCTCATATGATTTTGTTTTTGAAGATGTTATTTTATTTAAAACATTGGTAGTCTCTAAAAATACTACTTCTGATACGGCTAAATTAATTTCTCCATTTAAAAACCCTCGATTTTCAACTATTTTTTCCTTTTCTTTATAAAGTTTTTTTAATTTTTCTTTTAATATTATTTCTTCTTCTAAAATTTTTAAGGTAAGACAGTTTTCCAGATGATAATAAACAAAAGTTTTTAATTCCTTACTTGATGGGTCACATACATTTTTAATTTTTGCTAACAAACTTATTTCATAATTTCTAACTAATATTTCTTCATCTTTTTCAAAAATATTTTCATTTTTTAAAAGTCCTAGAGCTTTTTTCAGTATTGGTGCTTGAGTTCCTGGAGATGGTTCAAATAAATACTCAAAATCTTCATAGTTCATAAACCAATAAGGTACTCTCATTCCATCTTCTGAAATAGTAAAAGCATTTATATTTTTATAACCTTCAAAAGCTTTTTTATATTCTCCATTTGTATCAAATATAATTATTGTTGCACTTTTCAAATCTTTTTTATATTCTTTATTTGTAGAATAATTAAAATTAAATAAAGCTTGTAAGATAGAAGTAACTGTACATGATTTTCCAGAACCTGTATTTCCTAAGATAGCAGAGTGTTTTGCAAAAAATTTATCTGGATTTATTTTAATATCATAATCTGGAAAATTACTATTCTTGCCTATTGGTAAATAAAAATCTTTTTGATAATCTATTTCATCTTTTGATGAAATATTGTCAAAAATTTTCTCTAAATCCTCTTTAATAATATACCAAACTGGATTATCTAAAATAGGATAATTATAAACTCCATCTAAATATTTTCCTTCTGAAATAGTTCCTAACATTGTAGCTAATAAATGTCTTTTTGATTTAGAAAATTTTATCCCCCCAGTTAATTTTTCTATTTCATTATCTTCAAATGATTTAACTCTTGTTATTAAAGCTACTATTTTGTCACTACCAATAGGTAAAATAACATAAGAATTTACTTTAGCCACTTCATAAATATCATAATATCCACTTTTTTGGGTTCCTTTTATATTATCATCAAGCTCAATTATTACCTTGAAACTATCAACACTAACTACTCTTCCGATTTCCCTACTAAACATTCTTCATCTCCTTGATTCTTTTCATTAGAAAATAAAGCTTCTAAACTTGCCATAACTTTTCTTCTAGTATCCTCTTGCTCCATTGTAGGTAATAACTCTTTAGCAAATATTTTAAAATCTCCTAATTCAGGACCTTGCGATATAATTATTCTTGGGTCTTTTAAATTTTCTAATCTGAGTATTTCACCACCATTTTTTGACCCATAATAATCTATTATTATAAGGGTAAATGATGGGTTAGCCAAAGCTTGATAAATAATATCGTTTATATGCTCATCATAAAAACTATATCCTACTACAAATAAAACCGCTTCTGGTTGTTGTAATCTATCAGCAAACTTTCTAAATAATTCTGAATATGGAAAATTTAAAGTATACTCTTTCTTTGAAGAGGTTGGATATATCATAATATCACCTAACTCCTTACTTTTATTTAATTCTAATTTTAAACGAACTAAATCTATTGGAATTTCATAAAGACCATATGGATTATTTTTACTTTCTTTTTTATGAACCCAATTTAAAGAGCCATGTAACTTATAATATTTTATTACTCTTTCTATCCTTCTAACCTTTCCTTCAGTAGTATCACCAGGGTAAAAAAAGTCATAATTATAAACTTCTGGTCTAAAATTCCTTTCATTAAATCCAACAAATCCATTTATATATTGTATAGCTAACTCATCACAAGCATATTCAAATGCTAAATCATAATTTAATGTAAAAATATTCGCTCTTCTTAAATTTAAAGGTCTTTGTAAAAGAGAGGTTAAAAAACTTTTATGATAAGTATACTTTCCTTCATCTTCCATTATTTTCTTTATTTTTTCAGTATCTACTTTTTTTAAAAAAATATTATCATCTAATTTTATTTTATCTATATCACATAATTTAAACAAAGAACGTTTTATAGTTAAAATTAATCCTTCTAATTCCTCATATTTTAGTATTTCATCAATTATTAATCCTTCTGATTTTTCCATTAAATATTTTATAGCAAATAAATAATTAAGAAAATCTTCTAGTTTTATTTCTACTCCTAACTTATAAATTTCCTCTTTTTCTTCTTCATTTACTTCATTTAAAATATTTTTTAAAGATATTTTGTCATTTGTAACTTTAATTTTATCTTCATCTATTTTTTTATTTATTTCTTCTTTCAATTTTCCAGTCAAAGAATTTCTTTTATCTTCCCAAATAAAAAAATCTTTTTCTTCCTGTTTTAATATTTCTTTAATTTCAGAAACTTTTTTTTCTTCATATTTACCTTTAAGATATAGAAAAATCTCATTATAGCCACTTGAATTAATACCATCTGATATTTGTTTTGGAATTCCTTGAATGCTTTCAGCACCCAAATGTAAAGAACTTCCTGTACCAAATAAAAAATTAACATTATCTAATAATAAATATTTTTTAAAAATAATTTTATTTTATCAAAATATTTTTTTCTATTCTCTTCATAAAGATTATCCTCTTCTATCCACTCTTCACTTCCAACTAAAAAACTATTTTTCTTTTCCATGTTATATCTCCTAATATTTTTTATTCATAATCTCTATCCCAACTTTTTAAAATCTCTATAATTTTATCCGTCATTCTTACATCTCTCTCTACTATCTGGTCTAATCCCCATCTATCCATTTTAAGATTTCCTATCTCTTTTGTCATTTGGATATTAGATTTCACATAGTAATCTTTCTTCTTTGCAAAATAATTATTTGTAGCAATTATATTTAATTTCTTTTCAAAAGGTGTCTTATTTCCTAAATGTTCTATCTTTTCTCTTGCTACCTCTTCATTTTCTCTCAAGTCATAACTATTTTCCCATTTAACAGGAAGTATATGTTCTATCTCCCATTTCTCTGGTAATAATTCATCTTGTAATTCATAAGCTAAAGTTTTTAGTAACATTCTAACTACATTACGGTGTGGGGTTTTTATCTTCTCTCTTATATCATCTTCAGATAAAGATTTAAAGTCAAATGTAGGTTTATCTGTACTTATAATTTCAGCATTTAATTTTAAAATATTAGTTTTTACTGCTGTAATTGTAGGAATTTCTATGTATTTTTTTAATAACTCTGTATATAATTTTCTTAAGAAAGCTAAAAATCTCTCTTCAAAATCTTTATTATCTTTATATCTTAAGTAATAGATTATTACTGGATATTTCCAGAACTCATTTGGATAAGATGTTAAGATATCAAGAATCTTTAATATCTCAATATTTTTACTCCACTCTTCATCTTCAATTACATTTTTATTAGATATAACTTCCCATAAATTTAAAATTTGTCTTAAATTACTTAATATATTAGGTTTTAATATTCTTTCAAATTTATTTGCTGAATAATATTTTCTTAATCCTGGAGTTGTTGTAACTTTATCATTTTCTAAAGCTCTTTGATAAAACATATGATAATAGAAAAGTTGTTGAATAGACTCAGATATTCTTAAACTATCTTCCTCTAATTCTTTCCACTCTTCAATAAATTTTTCCTTCTCTTCTTTATTCAAATTGTTATATATCTTAGCCTTAAAAATATCAGCATCTGATAATGGTAACCCTCTATCATTTAAAGTTGAAAATATAGTTAAAGCTGTATCTTGAGTATCTGCTGTAATTGGTAATATTATTACTTGATTTAATAGTGCGTAGATAAATTGATAAATCATCAAAGCATTTTCTTTTGATTTTTCTTCAAGTAACTCTAATAGTTGTTTGTAGTTTTTAGAATAACTATCTTGAGCCTTTTCTTTTACATTACCAGTTTCTAAAATATTTTTAAGTATCTCATTTTCACTATCACTTATAACTTTAGAAGTTAGTAAAATACTAGCATAATCTACCTTTCCTGTTAATTTATTTGTTCTCCAAATAAGTGGTTCTATCTTACTAATAAAATTTATAGCTTCTGGAGATTTTTCATCTGTTACTGTTAATTTTGTATAAATAGCTCTAAGCAATAAAAATAGTGATGTAATTCTTTGTTGCCCATCTATTATCTCCTGTTCTCCATCTTCATTCTCATAAGATACAATACTTCCTAAAAAATATATACCATCATTTTCAGTTCCCCCATCATTAGAAGTGAACTCCCAAATATCTCTAAACAAAGTATCTATCTGTTCATTTGTCCAGCTATATGGTCTTTGATATTCTGGAATTACAAATGGTTTTCTCCTTGCATTTAATAAAAATTGTTCTATCGTTTGTTTATTCACACTTATCGTCGTTGCCATCTTTCCTCCTAAATCAATATTTTATCAATTATATCTATATTACCATTTTTTATACCAAACTTCTTAACAAGAGTCGTATTATCCTTAAAAAATTTCTTTATCATATTCTTTAATTCAGTATGGTCAAAATCTTTATCAATATATTTAAGTATTTCTACAATTACTATAAGAACTGCTACAAAACTTTTATCATCTACAAACTTATAATTATTTACTAACGGTTTATTAATTCTATTAATAAATCTAAAATTCCATAAAATCCCATTGTGAGCTACTGTATTCCGTATAAGTTTGATACTTTTTAAATAGAAAGCTAAATCTTTGTTTTTAAAATTTCCTAATTCCTCAGCTACTTTTGTTTGAATATCTCTAACACTCTCTTCATACATCTTCATAGTCATACCAAAATCAATAACTTCAGATAAAATCCATAATGGAACAAAACTTTCTTTTTTATATTTTTCAAAATAATGTTCTATATAAGGTTTAATATCCCTCATAGTAAATTCTAATATTCTCTTTTTAAAATCCATCTTATCTTTTAATATATCCCGAAACTTTTTCATTCTTGAGTTTCCAGTTTCCTCATCTTTAAATGAATAATCTTTCCATTCAGATGTCTCTAAGTATCCAAAAGGTCCTAATTCTTTTGTCCTTTCTAAAATATTATAGATAAGTTTTGTCTTAAAAGCTACCTCTATTTTTTCAACCATCTCAAAAATATAACTAGCTAGTTTTCTATCAAATTTGTATAATTCATATATCTTATTAAACTCTATATCATATTTATCTGTTTCTATTTCAAAAACTTTTATATATCCACTAAATTTATAGTAATTTATGTTAGAAATTATCTTTTCAGCTTCTTCAATAGAGATAATATTAAATTTTATACCTCTTTCCTCTAATAGTTTTAATTGCTCCTTATAACTTTTAAATTCTTTTGTGTAATATCCCATATATTTCTCCTAACAAAATAAAAAAGACCCCTATGTTACCACTTTATTACTAAAGCGATATGCCCAACGGCATAGGGGTACTGATCTAACTCTAACTATTTATCTGTGTTATAATTATAACATAGACCTTATTTTTTGTCAAATTCTTCCCTATTTATCTTCCCATTAAGCTATCTCTTTCTTTTATTTTTTTCAATAACTCACTCTGTATCTGAGCTACTCTATTTATCTGAGTTTCTTTTTTCCTCATAGCTTTCAGCTCTTCTATCTCTCTATTAAGTTTTTCCAAAATATCTACACTACCACTCTCTACACTTTTCCCAACTTCTAAATCTCTACTTAAATTAATAACTCTTATCTTTTGAATAAGATTATCATAGAGAATTTTCATATTAGTAGGATTTAATTTTGTATAATCTAACTCTTTTAGTTTATCACTCTCTTTACTTATCCAACTACTATTATATATCTCCTCTAAAGTTACTCTTTCACTCCCTATTTTTTTCTTTGCAACAGATATTAGTATCTCATCTCCATATTCTAATATCAAAATAGTTCCTTTGGGGATAAGTTGATGAAGTAGTTTAGATATTGTGTTTTCCTTTCCCTTTTCTCTTAAAACTACTCTTATAAAATGAATCTCCTCATATCTTTCATCATCTTTTACATATTTTTCAATATTGCTATTTCCATAAGTTAAGGCATACTCATATCTTATTTTTTCTACATTCTCTATAAATATCCTTTTAAATTTTTCATCTGCTTCAGCATTTTTATAGATTATCTCTTTAGGTATATTCTTATCTACTTTACTACTTATAGGTAGATTAAAAAACTCCATCTTTCCCACCTCTTATTTTATTACTAAAAATGAGATTAACTCAAAATCATCCATATTTTGCACTGAATTATTAAGTACAGTTTCTCCAAAGCTAAATAGACTATCTAGCCCTTTCTCTTCCTCTTTACCTACAATATTTTCAACAGTTTTCTCTAAGAAGTTAGTAAATTTACTCATATCCTTAGCATTGTTAGTCTCCCTATTAAATTCACTTATCAAATCTGGAAAAAGAGTATTTTCTCCTAAGCAAACTTTCTTATATATATCCAATATCTTTTTACTTTGAATAAAGTTTAGCAGTACCTCTCCACTCTCCTTTACATAGACTAGGAAATATGGGTTTAGAGTATTAAATTCACTTGGTTTTATCTCTTCATTTATCTGTTTTAGACAGAAAATTACTCCTCTTTCAGCTTCCTCTATATTACTTTTAGCCACAGCATACATACCTGTTGGAGCTTTTTCCAAAATCTCTTTATTATTTTTCATATAGTTTACTAAGTCCATTTTAAAATCATTGAATGTCAAGTCCGTTATAGATATTCCACCACCTATATCCTCTAAATCTACCACTTGGTCTTGTAATTGTTTTAGTTGTTTCTTTCTATACTCCAAATCATTCATCTCTCCACTATCAACAATTACATTTTCCTCTCCAGTAGCAGACATATCAAGCATTACCATTCTTCCACTTACTCTAGCTTCCAAGTTGATATACTCATCTAATTCCATATTTGGCCAGAAATTTACAAGTTGAATAACTTCATTTTTAGAACCTATTCTATCTACCCTACCAAATCTTTGAATAATTCTAACTGGATTCCAGTGAATATCATAGTTTATTAGATAATCACAATCCTGTAAGTTTTGCCCCTCAGATATACAATCAGTAGCTATCAATATATCTATTTCTGCTCTATCTGTTGCCTCTCTTCCTTTAGATTTTGGAGAGAAATTTACAAGGATATTATTAAACTCTCCCTTCATTCCTTTGAGATTAGTCTTAGGATTATCACTTCCTGTAATAACTGCACTATATAGTCCTAACTCTTCTAAGCCCCAATCAGCAATATTATCATATAGATATTTTGCTGTATCAGCAAAGGCTGTAAATATTATTACCTTTTTATTTCCTTCATTAATAGGAGTTTTTACTTTTTCTCTTATGAGATCTTTAAGCTCCTCTAACTTCTTATCTCTATGAGGTTGAATTTTAAAAGCTTCTATCATTATTCTTTCAAGTATAGCTCTATCCCCTTCAAGTTCTGCTCTCCACTTTATCTTATCTATATCTTGAATAAAGACTTTTACATTTTTACTTCCTATCATTACACTATCTAATCTTGGGTCATCTAACTCTAAATCATCAATATCTAAATTTTCTTCAATATCTTGAGACTTATTGAGTTTTTCTAAAGTAATATCTATATTTTTTAAAATTTTTGATATGGTAATTCCAAAAGAGTGAATAGAACTTTCCATTCTCTTTAAAATATTTATTCTCATTAAATGAATCAAACTTGTTTCCCTATCTATCTGTCTAAACACAGCTTTCCCTGTCTTAGTATCATATTTCTTACTATATTCAGCTATCTTACTTGGAAGTATATATTTCATAGGAGAGTATATAGCCAAGTTCAAGGCTCTTATCAATTTATTCAACTCATCTAAATCTATAAAATCATTTTGGATGTCTATATCATTTTTTATATTTATAGGTTTTAATCTCTCAGGAAATTTTCCTATATGAGTAGTATCATAATATTTTTGAATATGTTTTCTACTTCTAGCAATAGTGAGCATATCTAATAATTTAAAATAATCTGTTTCCAACATCTCTAAAAGAGTTTCTAAGGTTTTTCTCTCCTCTGGAAGTTCATTCCACTTATTGAAAACTAATTGAGCTTTTCTTAAAATTTGGTCTATACTCTTTATTCCATAGTCAGCCAGAGCAAACTCATTCCCTTCAGTAGCAAAGGCTATCTGATTTTTTAAATCTGTCATTCTATTATTTACTGGAGTAGCTGAAAGCATTAATACTTTTGTTTTTACCCCTTTTTTGATTATCTGATTTAATAATCTTGAGTATCTTGTCTCCTTATCATCTCTTTTGTTATTATTATTTCTAAAGTTATGAGACTCATCTATTACTATTAAATCATAATTTTCCCAATATATCTTTTCTAAATTTATTTCTCCACTATATCCAGAGTATCTTGATAAATCTGTATGATTTAATACATCATAATTTAATCTATCCCTCTCTAAAATATTATCTCTTCTATTCCCCTTATAAGTCAGCCAGTTCTCTCTCAATTTTTTAGGACACAATACTAAGACTCTACTATTTCTTGATTCATAGTATTTTATTACAGCTAAAGCTTCAAAAGTTTTTCCAAGTCCAACAGAGTCAGCTAATATACACCCATGATATTTTTCTAGTTTATCAATAGCACCAAGTACCCCATCTTTTTGGAAATTATATAATTTATTCCAAACGACACTCTCTTTAAATCCAGTCTTAGTTTTTATAATATCCTCTTCTGATAAATCATTTAGATAATCTTTAAATATATTGTAAAGAGTTACAAAATAGATAAACTCTGGATTATTTTCTTTATATACCTCTTCTAAACTTTTTAGAAGATAAGTTTTAACATCTTTTACTTTATCTTTATCATTCCAATATAATTCAAATTGATTTAATAGTTGTTGAGTGTAGATAGAATCTTTTATATATGTATTAGCTTCTAATTTTTTAGAAGGCACTAATCCCAACCCACTTGAAGTAAAATCAGAACTTCCAAATATACAAGCACTTTCATCTTTTTTATTCTCCATTAGATACATTTTTTGTGGAAGTGGATACTCCTCGTCATAAGCTCTTACCTCAACCTTTTCTCTTATCCAATTAGCACACTCTTTAGCTATTTCAGACTGCTTAAGCTCATTTTTTAATTTCATCTCATATCTATCTCCAGCAAGTCCTCTTTCATAACTACCACTTAGTTTAAATTCTCTATTTATATCTTTCTTATTTTTTACAAAGGTTGGCTCAGAAAAAAGAAGTCTTAGCTTTTCAATCTTTCCTAACTCTTTTCTTAATTCTTCATAAGCATAAATTGTAAAATAGGCTGAGATGATAGAAAGTCTTGTTCCAAATTTAATATTTTCTCTAAGCTTATCTATTACTCTACCTTGTACTTTATTATCTAAAATTTGCATTTCCATTTCTTTCCCTCACTACTCCTATTTTTAACGACTTTTATTCTATTTTATCATAAAATAATAGCAAATAAAATAGATAAAAAGCAAATAAAAATGGGTTATCGTAGATTTTTTAATTGAAATCAAAAAATAAAAATATTTAATAATATAAAAAAAACAAGAATGACTTTCATTTCAATCTTTGTCATTCTTGAATTATTTAATAACTAATTTCCCAACAATCTTTGGAAAAGTGAGTCATTATTATTTGATTTATTATTTTGATTTTGAGAATTATTTTCTATTTTATTATTTTCAATAGGAGTAATCTCTTCAAATATTTCTTCTTTTTTCTCTTGAACTTTTGTTTTATATCCTGCTCTTTCAAATATTCCCTCTATTCCTTTAGAATATTTATCATCTCTTTCTAATTCTAACTTTCCTCTTCTTATAACAAAATCTCTTCCCTTATCCATTTTAAGTCCAGTGTTAAGAGCCAGAGTTTGCATAACTAAATCTCCATTTTTCAAGTGATTATCTAAGAAAGAAAACTTAGCTTTAGTATCATATAGATTACTATCTACAAGTTTTTGATAGTATTGAGCCCAGAGTGGAGCAACTCCATTTCCTCCACTTACATCACCAGTGATAGGTTTATTATTATCATACCCTATATATATAGTAGTTACATAATTAGGAGTTATTCCAGCAAACCAAAGAGTTCTATTCTCATTTGTTGTTCCTGTTTTACCACCTTGCTCTATTCTTCTCTTATTAGAGTCATATACAGCTGCTCTTCCAGAACTTCCAAACATTACAGAACTTTTTAACATATATGTTATCAAGCTAGTATCTAAACTATCATATATTTTTTCTTTCTTTGGTAACTCTTCATAAAGTGTATTTCCATATTTATCTATTACAGAGGTTACAATAATAGGAGCTACTTTATATCCCCCATTAGCAAAAACACTATAGTTTAAAGCATGTTGTAATGGAGTATTTTCAAAAGATCCTAAGGAAGCTGTTAAATCATCAGGTATTTTTAAATCAGCATCAAGTTTTGCTACATTTCTTTTTACTGTACTTATTCCTACTTTATCTAATAGCTGAATAGATACAGTATTTACAGACCTATCTAGTGCTGTAAGTAAAGTTAGATTTTTATTGTATCTATTTCCATAGTTTTTTGGAATCCATTTTCCATATTGTAAATATCTATCTTCTATTACAGAGTTTAATTCATATCCATTTTGTAGAGCTGTAAAATATAGGAAAGGTTTAAATGATGAACCAAGTTGTCTTTTAGCCATAGTAGCTCTATTAAATCCACCAGCTTTAAAATCTTTTCCAGCTACAATAGAGATTACATGCCCATTATTAGGATCAACAGTTACCATTCCACCTTGTAATCCCTCTCTTCCCTCTTTTTTAAAGAAAGAATAATTTTCAAAAGTTTCTTTAGCAATTTTTTGCATATCTAAATCCAAAGTAGTATAAACTTTTAATCCACCTGTATATATTAAATCCTCATCAAAATTTTCTAATAAGATATTTTCAACTAATCCAGAAAAATCTGGTACATTGTACTCTACTTCACTTCTCTTATTATACACAATAGTAGTATCTTCATCTAAAACAAAGTCCTTTGGTAGATTATCTTCATTGTAGAATTTATGAGCTATTGCTTTATCATACTCATCTTTTGTTATCATTCCATCTTTATACATCTCTGAAAGAATTAATCTCATTCTTTTTAAAGAGTTATTTAGTTTTTTACTAGGATTATATGTTTCTGGTCTATTTGGAATACCTGCAAGTAGAGCTGCTTCTGCTAAGTTAATTTGTGATATATCTTTTTTATAGAATTGCTCTGCTGCTGTTTTTACTCCATAAGCTCCAGCTCCAAAATATATCTCATTTAGATATTTTTCAAAAATCTCATCTTTAGTATATTTTCTCTCTATTTCAAAAGTGATAAGAGCCTCTTTTATCTTTCTAGCTATACTTTTTTCATGAGATAAAAAAGCATTTCTAGCTAGCTGTTGAGTAAAAGAGCTTGCTCCTTGTACAGCTGCTCCACTTTTTACATTGGCTACAACTGCTCCAAGTAATCTTTTATAGTGTATTCCATGATGTGAATAAAATTGCTTATCTTCAATAGCTAAAAAAGCATTTTTTAAATTTTGAGGTATCTCTCTGAATTTTGCTGTTTCTCTTTTTTCACGAGAGATAACATCTATTACTCTCCCTTTTCTATCATATACAGTAGTAGGAATAGATGGAGAATAATCCTCTATCAAGGTAGAGATATCTGGCAACTCTTTGTAGTATTTATATACTAAACTAAAAACAGCTCCTGATGTAATCACTCCACCTAAAAATATCACCACTAAAAATATTTTTAAGTATGTAAGTTTTTTCATCTCTTCCTCCTATTTAGTAGGTTTTTTATTTTTTTGTCTTAACTGACCACAAGCTCCATCTATATCTGTTCCCTTTTCTCTTCTAATAGTTACATTTACCTTTCTCACATTTTGTAAGAAATTAACAAATCTCTCTATCTTCTTATCTGATGGTCTTGTCATCTCTGTTCCCTCTACTGGGTTGCAAGGAATAAGATTTACTACATGGTCAAAGTCATGTACGAAATCAGCTAGAGCATTAGCATCTCCCTCTGATACGTTAAAGTTATTAATTAAGATATATTCAAAAGTAATTCTTCTCTTAGTTTGTCTTTGATACTCTTGTAATACAGCATGTAAATCCTCTAATGGATATCTTCTATTGATAGGAATTATCTCATCTCTCTTTTCATTGATAGCTGAGTGTAGAGATATAGCTAATTCTACTGGTACTTTCTCAAGAAGTATCTTCTCTATATTTGGAACTATTCCAGAAGTTGAGATAGTTATTTTTCTCTTAGATATGTTTATTCCATTTTCATTAGATAGTATCTCAAGAGCTTTTAAAACATTTGTAAGATTTAAAAGTGGCTCTCCCATTCCCATAAATACAATATTATTTAAATTTGTACCCTGTTTTACAAGTCTTCTCTCAATTGTATAAACTTGGTTAATAATCTCACTTACATTTAAATCTCTTACAAATCCACCCTGTCCTGTAGCACAGAAAGCACATTTTACAGCACAACCTACCTGTGATGAGATACATAGAGTATTTCTCTTATCTTTATGTCTTAATAAAACTGTTTCTATTGTATTTCCATCTTCCAATTGAAATAGAAATTTTTCTGTCTTATCTATCTTAGATATTTGATGTTTTAATAGATTTAAAAATGGAATATATGCTTTTTCTGTAAGTAATTCTCTATCTTTTAAAGAAAGGTTTGTAACTTCATTTAAATCTCTCACTATTTTTTTATGCAGCCAGTTAAAAAGTTGTTTTCCATAGAATTTTTTCATTCCAAGAGATACTACAAACTCTTCTAGCTCCTGTTGATTAAGATTTAATAAATTTATTTTTTCTGACATTATTTCCTCCATAAAGCTTTTATTTAACAATGTATTATATCATAATTTCAGCTTAAAAACAACATTAAAGAAAATCTATCGCTGTATTTTCTTAATTCCTATTTTATTTTCAATTTATCTTTCTATATACTCCACCAAAAGTTTTTTTAACTCCTTTTCCTCTATATCTCCTTTAAAATTTCCTTTTATTTGATTTCCTCCACCTTTAAGTGTAGACTTTTCCTTTATAAGATATTGTATAAAATCTTTACAATTAAAATTTTGAGCTATTATAGAGAAATTATTATTGAAACCTGTAATAAGAATATTTTTCTCTCCCATAAATTTTCCTAAAAATTGAGCTACTGTACTATCTCCAAAATAGAAAATTGGTTGATACTCCCCTACTATCTCACTCTCTTTTAAAAGTTTATTTGCAAGAAATTCCACATATTGAGAGGCTAAATTTTTATATTCACTCTCTATTTTTTTCTTCTCATCAAGAGTTTTATCTAACATCTCCATTATCTCATAATCTTTACAACTAAAAACATGGCATAAATCCTTTGATAACTTATGCTTAAATGAGTAATCTTTCAAAGCTCTCTCTCCAGCTAAAAAATAGAATCTTATATAATTTCCTTTTATCTTTTCATGATTTATAATTTTAAAAAGCTGAATATCTTTTGTATTTTCCACATGAAAACCTGCACATGCTCCTAAATCTACTCCAGGTATCTCTACAAATCTTACATCTCCTACTACTTTCTCTTTGATAGCTTTACGAAGTCCCTCTATCTTTCTAGCCTCTTCATTATTCATTATAAAAATCTTTAATTGTATAGCCTTTTTTATAACTTCATTTGCTTTTCTTTCTAGCTCTTCTATTACTTCTTCAGTGATTTCATTTGAATCTAAATCAACAGTAGTGTATTCTTCAGCCATTCTAAATCCAACTGTATTAAGTTTATAATCATTATATGCAATAGCAGAAAACATATGTTGAGCTGTATGTTGGCAAGCTATATCCTCCTGCCTTATATAATCTATTTTTACCTCATACTCTCCATACTCTAACTCTCTATCAACTACAACTCCACTCTCCTTTACTTCTAAAATTTGAGCTTCTTCTATCTTACCTCTATCTCCTAATTGTCCACCTTTTCCATCAATATATAATATGTCCTTTGGTTCAACTTCTACAAGATATCCATTTTTTATTTTCTCACAATTTTTTACTGATACTTTCATATCTCTAACCTCTCTTGCTCTATTTTCCGCTTTCTAATTTTATAGCTATATTTTACTATATTCTTCCTTTTTAATCTACTTATATTTTACTACCTTTTAAAATCCTTTTATACAGCTGTAATTTTATTTTTCCGACTAAATATATGACTAAAAATACAAATGTCATTACCTCGTAAAATCAATTTTAAGAGGTGGCTTTTTAAACTCTAATTTTACGCTATCTCTAGAAGGCAAAAAAAGTGAATTATTTCATTATTTTAAACAAAACAACAAAATAATTCACTATATTAAATTTTTAACTGTTTTTTATATACAGATTAATACTCTTTTTTAGCTTCTTCATATATAGCTTTTATTTTCTTAGCAAGCCCTTTTATTTTTTTCTTAGTTACACTACACACTGCTATTCTTATTCCTTCATTTAGTATAACAGTATATATATGATTTTTTTCCAACAACTCTTCTACCTTTGGAGTATATTTACCAGTTGGGATAGTTAAGAAAAATCCACTTACATATGGTAATACATCTAGTCCACACTCTTTAGCTTCATTTATAAATATATCTGCTCTCTCTTTAATAAGATTTCTATAAAACTCTCTCTCTTTTTCTAGTCTAAAACTTTTTTCCTCGTCTAAAATAATCTCACTAAACATTTTCATTCCACCTCTTGAGATATTAGACCAAGTAGAACGGCATGAAAAAGAGTTAGCATCATAAAACTCTTTTATTACACTTTCTGATGTTGATAGAGCAATTTGGGCTCCCACTCTCATTCCATAACTTGTTAGAGCTTTTGATAAACTAAATGTAAATATTGTAAGTACTTTTTCTGGAAGATTTTTAAAAGTTTCTAGATATTCTCTTCTCTCCTCAAAACTTCTATCATCAAAATCAATATAAGCCACATCAAGAATAAGTATAATATTAGCCTCTTCAGAAGCAGAGATTAAAATTTTCCTAATCTCTTTCCACTCTTCTATTGTCAATCTATATCCAGTAGGATTTTGACAAGGGTCATTGATAACTATTACCACGTTATCCTGTTTCTTAGCTAATTTTTCTACTCTTTCTTTAAAATCAACTAAATCAAATCTATTTTCTTCATTAAATAGAGTATAGAAATCACAATCTCCATTTTTCTCCTTAGCCATTAAAATATATGGACTCCATAACCATTTAGGAAGTAATAGCGTATCTCCATAACCTAAATAATTTTTTATACTATTACTGATAGCTCCAGTTCCTCCAGGAGTAGCCAATACCTCTACATAGTGTCCTTTTAAAAATTCTTTATAATCTCTACCAAATAGAGAGATTTTTACACTCTCCTTATACTCAGGTGTTCCTGTAAAAGCAGAAGCATATCCAGCTATCTCTTCAGGTGGTAACTCTTTATACACCTTCATAGCTGTATCTAATACTGCTAATTTACCAGTCTCATCATAGAGTGAACCAATAGTAGCGTTAACTACTTTCTCCTCTCCTAGTTCTGCCATAGCATCTTTAGCTTTTTTAGCGACACTAAATACCTTATCTACTAATTTTCTCTCTCCCAAGTCTTTTGCTATCATTTTTCTTCCTCCTTACCAATCTATTATTCTATTAGAATCTAATTTTCTTAATACACTATCTAATTCCTCATTTCCTAAAGAAAGTACTTTTTCTTTTATTTCCTCTCTACTCATTACAGATTTTTCAAACTCACTTACAGGAAATCTAAATGGTCTACCATATGCAAAGGGGTGTAATGGATAATATTCTACCCATACAGCACTATCTTCATAGAAAATCTTTTTACTATCTGATGAGATAGGAGTTCCATTTTTTTCTGCTAGATTATATTCTAATTGATACTCCATAGAAGTAGTTTTTATATGTTTAAAATATCTATAAAATACCTCTACCTCCACTTCTCTTTCTACTGGTACCCATTTCTCCACTTCCACTGCTTTTCCATTTACTATTTTAGTTTCTACCACTCTCTCCATTACTGTTTTTCTTACTCTTTCTATATAACTATCTATTCCACTATGAGTTACTACCTTAGGTGGAAAATACTTTATATTAGAAATATTTATATCAAATTTTAAATTATAATTTTTATTATTCCCTAGGGAGAAAAGAGGATATTTTACTAAATTAGAATTTAAACTCTCTTTTAATCTAGTTTTAAAATTATTATTCTCCCCTTTAAAATTTATTAAAAACTTTCCTAAAGCAAGTTTTCTACTGCTTACATACTTATCATCTATATCTTTTCTCTGTTGTAAATCATATATTTTAGCTTGTGAAAAAAATCCATGAGCCCTTAACTTTTCCTCATAAGTTTCTGTTCTCACGCCATTACCTATTGTAAAAAAACTTTGTGCTAACTCTTTTTTTATATCTAATCTCTCCTCTTGAGGTGGTATGATAATTGCAATAGAGTTTTTACTTGTTGTTGGTAATTTATAATAGATATCCTGTACTCTCAGTAGATTTAGAAGTGCTTTTGTATAACCAATGATATCTCTTCCACGAGATATATCCAACTCATCATAATATTTTTTCTCTGCATTTGGATATATTATTTCAAAGGCATCCAACGCTCTTCTATCCTCATTATTTTCTTTTAAAATACTCAATAGTTCATTCAATGAAGATACATAATTTCCACTATCAGCTTCTTTTATAGCATTCCTCACTTGAAAATAAGAGCAACTACATAAAAATAGTGATAATATTATTAGAATAATTTTTCTTTTCATATATTCCTCCAATATTTTTCATAAAAACATTATACCATTTTTTTCTAAAAATAAAACTATTTTTTTATCTTTTTTTCTTGAATTTTTTTTATTGACTTTAATTTTACTTCTAACGGAATAAATTTATCAATAAAATATAAAATTTTATTAATTTTCCCTGGAATTATAATCTTCTTTTTTCTTTCTATTCCCTTCCATAATTCTATAGCTACCTCTTCTGGAGTAGTTACATAGATTTTTTCAAATTTAGATAGTTTCCTATCCATTCCTTTAAATTTTGTTTTAGTTGGACCAGGAGTTAAGAGATATATCTCTACACCTTTTTCTCTCCCCTCTTCATAAAGAGAAAGAGTAAAAGAGTTTACATAAGCCTTTGTTCCATAATATACACTCATAAGAGGACCCCCCTCTTGAAAACCAGCAGTAGATGAAATATTTATTATTTTTCCATTGCCCCTCTCTATCATTTTTTTATAGAAATGATGAGTAATCTTAGTTAGAGCAATACTATTTATCTCTATAAGCTTTTTTATTTTTTCGTACTCCATATTTTCAAAATAGTCTATCTCCCCTATTCCAGCTCCATTTATAACTACATCTATTTCCTCATCTTCTATATCTTCTAAAAATTTTTCTATCTCTATCTCTTCTTCTATATTTATAGAATAAGATTTAACTTGATAATTTTCTTCCAATTTTTTTAATCTCTTTTTATCTCTACCTAAAGCAATAACTTCATAACTATTTTTTCTAAAGATTTTTATAATCTCCTCTCCCATTCCTCCAGTAGCACCTGTAATTAAAAGTTTCACTTCTTCCTCCTTAGTTTAGTAAATAAAAAATTCAAGAATAACTTTTGTCTTTTCACTCTTCGTTATTCTTGAATTTTTTACTAAATTCCCTTGATATATTTTTTATACTCTGAAGAGGTAAATCTAGGACTTCCATGCTTATATTTAAAAGTATTTTTATCACTTACTTTTTCTACCTTTACATCAATAAGCCCATGACCAGTAGAAGCTATCTTATTAAAAGCAGCTCTACTTAAATCTATCTTTCTCCCATATTTTTCAAATCCACCTCTATCTGTAACTACAACAAGTACAGATTTTCCATTTTCTTTATTAGTTACTTTTAATACAGTTCCAAAAGGATAATCATTAGAAGCACAAGTCAACTGATTAGAATCATAAACATAACCACTTGCTGTTAATTTCCCTTCAAAACCTTTTCCATACCAGCTAGCTGTTCCAGTAGATGTACAAGCTGTTACAAACATTAAAACTACTACTACTAGAAAATATCTCATCTTCTCTCCTTTATTTATATAGATTTAACCAAATTTGTAAAATTGACACAACTATTATCCCAGTTATAAAAAATAGTGTTACACTTCTATGTTTTTGAAGAAGCATATTTATAAGTTTAGCTATTAGAACAAGCCCTATCAATACCCCCAACCCAAAAGCTGTAAGAGGTAGTATATATAAATTTGTGATTATCTCACTTATTGAAGAGTAACTTGTAATATTTATAAGATTTGAGAAAAATTTATTTATAAATCCTAAAATATTATAATACTCTCCCAACATAAGAAGTAAAAGTGAACCAGATATTCCTGGAATAATCATAGCTCCTGCAGCAAGTCCACCACAAGCAAAAAGTTTTAAAGCATAACTTGTAGTGACTACTGTAACCAATTCCTTTGCTCCACTATCTTTTCCAAATTTATAATCAGCATATACAAATCCTAAAGTAAGTAAAGCTCCTAAACAGAAAAAGAAAATATTCTTTTTATCTTTTTTATTCTCTCCCTTTATAATATATGGAATAGATGGAAGAATCAATAAACTAAATCCACCAGCAGTAGCTCTTGGATAATTAGTAAAACAAAATTCTATTACTCTTGCAAATAAAATTATTCCAATAGCTGCTCCACTTCCTATTTGTAGCAAAAATTTTATGTACTCTATTTTTTTCTTAACAGGAGCAGTAGGGAAATTTCCTATTGCTTCTGTAAGTTTATCATATACTCCCATTATTACTGCCAATGTTCCCCCAGAAACTCCAGGCATAATATTAGCAATTCCTATTATAATTCCTTTTAAAAAAAGTTGTATCATCTTCTCTCCTCACTAAATATGTTCAAATCCATTAACTGCTACATCTAATCTACCTGTTAATGGGTCCATTATTAGTCCATGTATAGCTACATTGCTAGGCATAAGAGGATGATTTTTTACTTTTGTAACACTCTCTCTTACTGATTCTTCTACACAATCAAATCCATGTAGCCATTTTTTTACTTTTATTCCTGCACGAGAAAGTGTATCTAATGTTTGTACATCTATTCCTTTCTCTATCATCTTCTTTATCATTTTATCAGTATCCATACTACTTACACCACAATCATAATGTCCTATGATAAATATCTCTTTAATATCAAATTCATAAACACAGATAAGTAGACTTCTCATAGCACTTCCAAATGGATGAATTACAGTTCCACCTGCATTTTTTATGATTTTAGCATCTCCATTTTTTAAATCTAATGCCTTTGGAAGTAGCTCTGTTAATCTTGTATCCATACATGAAAGAATAGCTATCTTTTTATCAGGATATTTTGTAGTATTATACTTTTCATACTCTTTCTTTTCAACAAACTCCTTATTAAATTTTAAGATTTCCTCTAGGTTGTTTTTAATTTCCATCAAATCACCTCATTAAAATTTTTATAATTTGTTTCTTTTATCAAAAGTATTTTAACTTAATTAATAAACTATGTCAAGTTTTCTATTTATTTAAAAAGAGATAAAAATGCTTCTGGTATTTTACTTGTAAATGATAACACCTCTTTTGTTATAGGATGTTTAAACACTATTGTATGAGCATGCAATCCCAATCTTTTAATAGGATTTTTTGTAGAACCATATTTTTTATCTCCAACTACGCTGTGTCCTAAATCTTGCATATGTACACGTATCTGATTTTTTCTACCTGTTTCTATATTTACTTCCAATAGAGAATAATTTTTATTTCTCTTTAAAACTTTATAGTGTGATACAGCTTTTTTTCCTTCCTCTTCATTAGCAGTAGAGTAAGTTATCATAGCTTTATTTTCTGCTAGATATGATATTATTGTATCACTATCTTTTTTTACATTTCCCTCTACTAATGCTACATAGGTTCTCTCTTTTACAGAATCATTCCATGTAGTTTGTAAAATATCTTGAGCCTTTTCTGATTTTGCAAATATCATTACACCAGATGTATCTCTATCTAAACGATGTACCACAAAAATTTTATCCTTAGGATTTTTCTCTTTTAAATAATTTTTAAAATATTATAAGCTGTTTTTTCTCTTTCATTTTGTGTAGCAACTGAAAGTATTCCTCTTTCTTTTTCTACTACTAATATATCATTGTCCTCATAGACAATAGATACTCCCTCTAATTTATGCTTAGTTATTTTAGTTTTAGTTATACTTACTATCTGTCCCTCTTTTAAAGGAGCATTATATTGTGATACTATTACATCATCTACCATTACCCTTCTTTGAGTAAGTAAAGATTTTATATTATTACGACTATTTTGTGGCATCTTCTCCATTAAAAACTTCATCAATTCATTATCTTTATCCACTTTAAAACTTGTATTATGTTTTGACACTCTCATTACCTCCGTATTTTTCATATCCCTTATTATAGCACACTTTCTAGATAAAGTATATGTTTTACTTTAAAATATAAAATGAATCCAACACATAATTAAAAAATATAAACTAAAATAAATCAAGAATGACTTTCGTTCAAAGAATAAAGAGCAAGTATGGCTTAGCTCACCAAAAACACAAAACTCACTTCGTTCAAACAGTTGTGTTTTTTAACGTTTGCTTTCGCTAACTTGCTCTATTTATTCTCCTCAATCTTCGGCATTCTTGATTTTTATTTGTAACACTCTCTTTGATTAATATAATTTTAATCAATCACATCAGCATAATCATCATCTATAAATTGATAATTTCCAAATCCTAATATTGGATAGAATATAAATGATAGAAATGTCATTCCTAACGAAAAAAGAAATGGTGATGAAATTCTAAAGTTTTTAGCTATCTCCATATGAATTTTTACTATAGCAAAAAGTTGTACTATTGGTATAAAATAAAGTATTATATACCACCATTCTTTTTTAGCTACATATACAATTTCAACATAAATATTATAAAAAGGAATTATAGCCTTCCATCCTTCTAATCCAGCTTTTTCAAATATTTTCCACATACATATTGCTATAATAATATAAATAATTAAGCTTACCATAAAAATCTCCTCCTTGAATGTTTTCTACAATCTACTTTTTATTTACTAGCTTAAAATACCCATCTTCTGTTTTTTCTATCTTACCTTGTTTTAAAAGGTTTCCAATAGCTCTTTTAAAAGCCTTTTTACTCATATTAAAGTAATTCACTATCTGCTCAGGGTTAGTTTTATCATTAAATCTAAAACTATCCTTTAAAATTCTCATCTTTTCTAAAATTAACTCTGCATCTTTATCAAGCTGTAAGTAAGCTAACTCTCTTGGAGATAAATCAAGCTTTCCATCTTCTCTCACTCTGATTACTCTAGCTTCTATCTCATCTCCTATTTTATAGTTTTTAAAATACTCATTTTTAGGGATAAGTCCAAAATATCTATCCTCAACAGCTACAAAGACACCTATCTCATCATTTAGTCTATACACAGTTCCTGATACTATATCATTTTTCTTCATAGATGTACTTGGAAGTAAGAATTTATATATTTTCATTGTAGCAGAAAGTCTTCCCTTACTATCTTCATATATACCTACCAAGTATTTTTTACCAATCTCTACATCAGTTTCTTGTTGTCTTTTTGGAAGTAGTAACTCTTTTTTTAGTCCCCAATTCATAAATGCCCCAAGTGTAGGGTGTATATCAGTAACTTCTAACTTAGCTAATGTTCCTACTAATGCTTCTGTCTTTCTAAAAGTTGCCACTGGTCTATCTTCAGAGTCCATATATACAAGAACCTCTACTTCATCTCCCTCTTTTAAATCTCTATCCTCTAGTTCATTATTAGGAAGTAGAATATTATCTTTACTATCTCCAGTTCCAGCATCAAGATAAGCTCCAACACTAGCAAAATTATTTATAACTAATTTTTGTCTTTTTCCTATTTTTATCATTAAACTCTCCTTCTATACTTACTTTAATCTTTACTAATTATATATCTATTTATATTTTTTTACAAGAATATTTTTCTAATTTCATCTTCTAAACCATTATCAGATATATTTTCAAAAATCTTTTTTACTTTTGTAGGCTTTGATGAAAATATTATAATCTTATCTCCTATTTTTAAAGCTGACTCTATATCGTGAGTTATAAATAGCACTGTTTTTTTCTCTTTCTCTTGTAATATTTTAAAATATTCAATTATCTCTTGTTTTGTTTTTATATCCAAAAATTCAAAAGGCTCATCCATAAAAAGATAATTACTAGGATAAGCAAAGGCTCTTGCTATTCCCACTCTTCTTTTCATTCCTCCACTTAAATGTTGTGAATACTCATCTCTATAATCTAAAAGATTTACCATTTTCAGATATTTTTCTATATGCTCTTTTATATTATCCTTTGATATTTTATCTTTAAGTACATACTCTATATTTTCATATACTGTTTTCCAAGGGATAAGAGTATCTTCTTGAAATATATAGGATATCCCAGAATTAATATCTCTATCAAAAGTAATCTCTCCAGAATAGTCCTCTATATTTTTAGAGAGTATTCCCAATAGTGTAGATTTTCCACACCCTGATTCTCCAAGTATTACTGTTACCTTGCCCTCCTCTCCTTCAAAGGAGATTCCATCTAAAATCTTTCTCTCTCCGTAGCTTTTTTTTAAATTTTCTACTCTCATTTTTCCCACCTACACACTCTACTATTTATAGTTTTTAATCCCTTTTCTAAAAAATAATTTAAAACTATAACTACTATAATCCAAGCAAAGATATTTGAACTTTCCAAATAAATCTTATTGATAAATATCTCTCCTCCTATTGATAAGCTCTCTTGAGAAAGAACCTCTCCAGCTATTATCACTTTAAAAGTAAGCCCCATATATGATGGAATATTTGAAGATATAGAGTAATATATACTTGGAATATAAATATCTCTTACAACTCTTTTAGTAGGTACCTTAAAAACCTTTGACATCTTCAATAGATTTTTATCTACATTTTTTATACCACCTAAAATACTCTCATATAGTATTGGAAATAAAATTAACACTCCTACAACAATAGGAACTTTTTCTACACTACTCCATATAAGCACTACTATAATTATAGCAATAGTTGGAACAGCTCTTAGAAAAATTATAAATGGAAATAAAAGAAAACCTATTACCTCGTATCTATATGAAGCCACAGAGAAAATTATAGCTAATATTAAAGAGAAGACGATAGAGATGAAAAATCTACTCAGTGTATTCCATAATATTAAGGTAAAATCTCCACTTGCTACTAAATTTTTTAATGAGAGAAAAATTTCACTTACTCTTGGAAAAAGAAGAGAGTTGTCTATATATAAGGCAACTCCCTCCCAAATTATAAAGAAGAAGAACATCGAAAGAAATTTAGGACTATTTTGCATAAATCTCTTCATCTGGTAACCTTCCACCAATTACTTTTTTATTTACACTTTCTAAAATCTCAAAATACTTATGATACTCCTCTTGACAGTCCACTACTGGAGTATAAGAAATATTAGCTCTAGTTAAAACTTTATCCAAAATACTTGTATCTATTCCTAAATTATTTAATTTTATATTCTCAGTAGTTTTATCTTGATTTTTATAAATCAATGATATACTCTCTGTCAATTTAGATATAAACTCTTCTACTAATTTAGGATTTGTATTATAAACTTCCTCTTTTACAACAAGAGTAGATTGAGGATAACCTAAGTCTGATTCAATAATATTTTTCCATTCGTCATTTAAATTAGCTACAATATTAGAAGATAAACTTTTAGATAATACTTTACTCAACATCGGCTCTGGAATAACAATAGTATCCACCTTTTTTCCTAAGTATAGAGAAGCTACTTCATTTCCATTAGAAAGATAGTTTATTTTTATATCTTTTTTATCTATTCCCTTTTTCTCTAAAATACTTTGAAATATTATATCTGGAGTAAGTCCTTTTCCAAAAGTATAAACCTCTTTTCCTTTTAACTCCTCTAAAGATTTTATATTCTCTCTACTTACTACATAAAAAGAACCCCAACCAACTGTTCCAAGTATTTTATAACCTAAGTTTTTATTATAAAGCTGAGCTGAAAAATTAGATGGAACAACAGCTATATCTCCCTCTCTTTTTAACATATTCACTACAAGAGCATCAGATAGTTTTTCTATCTTATAATTTATCTTTTTTCCATCTATCTCTTTAGTAGTTGACACCATATTCACTATTGAAAGAGCTGGTAATCCATCTGGTACTATTACTCTTATAGAATCAGCAAAAATATTTAGACTTAGTAAAACAAATAATATTAGTAAATTCTTTTTAAACATCTCTACTCCTTATCCTTAATAAACTCTTGAGCATCTCCAAAATAATATGTTCTATCTTTTTTCTTTAGAAAAAGTAATTTATTAGCATATTGGCAAATCTCTTTTATATTGTGAGTTATAAATATTACTGTCAATTTATCCTCATCACATAACATCTTTATTGTTTGATAAAAATCTAATTTATTTTTCATATCTAAAGTTGAATTAGGACTATCTATAAAAAGAAGTTTTGGCTCTGTTATCATATGTTTTGCCAAACTTGCTTTAAGTTGTTGCCCTTTAGTTAATTTATTTATTTTATTATCCTTTATATCAAAAAGTTTTAATCTTCTTAAAAGGTTGTCCACCTTTTCCCAATCCTCTTCAGTAAAAGCTCTTCCTCTTTTTTTAGAAAGTAAAGATACAGCTACTACCTCTCTTACAGTTCCTAAAAAATTCTCCTTTTGTTGCATAGAGTTTTGTGGGATATAACTTACATCTACTTTTTTTATATTGTGGTACTCTATGTTACCACTTATCCCATTATTTATAAGTCCCAACACACTTTTAATAAGTGTACTCTTCCCAGAGCCAGGGACACCTCCAATAGCTAGATAATCTCCTCTTTCCACAGAAAAAGAGAGGTTTTCTAAAATATTTCTATTCTTATACGACAAACAAAAATCATCAACGGTTAAAATATAATTACTCATCTAGCTCCCTCCATTAAATTTTTATCCCATACTACATTATATCACGTTGTAAATTTTAAGTAAATGAAATTGAAAAATTTAATTAAATAGAAACTTATCTTACTTAGAAATACAAGAATAATTTTTGCTCAAATAATAAAGGAGCAGTTACAAAATCTTAAATTGAAATCAAAAAATAAAAACATTTAACAATATAAAAGGAAAAAAGTTTACTTTCAATCGCTAGTGCTTACGCAATGCTCATTACAGTAAATTTTTTTCCTTTTCCTTTACTTCATTTATGTCACGATTTCAATTTTATTATTCTTGTGTTTTAATTTTTATTTGTCTAATCTATTCCACTTAGCTTGTCCCTCTTGGTATAAATCTCCTCCATAGATATCATTGATAACTATTGCTGGGAAATTTTCTACCTCAAGTCTTCTTAAAGCTTCTGCTCCTAAATCTTCATAAGTAATTAGTTCAGCTTTTTTTATTGATTTAGCTATAAGAGCAGCTGCTCCTCCTACTGCGGCAAAATAAACTGCCTTTTCAGATATCATAGCATCTTTAACTTCTTTAGATCTTGCTCCTTTCCCTATCATCCCTTTTAATCCTACTTTTATTAAATCAGGAGCATAGGCGTCCATTCTATAACTTGTTGTTGGTCCAGCACTTCCTATTGGTTTTCCTGGTTTAGCTGGTGTTGGTCCTACATAGTATATAACTTGTCCTTTTACATCAATAGGCAACTCTTTTCCCTCTTCTAATAATTTTACAAGTCTAGCATGAGCAGCATCTCTAGCTGTATATATTACTCCAGTTATTTTTACTGTATCTCCTGCTTTTAATTTTGCTATATCTTCATCTTTTAAAGGTGTTGTTAAATGGTATTCCATAATTTTTCCTCCTCAATCTTTCCTATAACTCTACTTCTTTATGTCTAGCTGCGTGGCAATTGATATTAATAGCAACTGGAAGAGCAGCTATATGGCAAGGATAAGTATTAACTTTTACAGCAAGAGCAGTAGTCAGTCCTCCTAATCCTAAAGGTCCTACTCCTGTTTTATTAATTAATTCTAATAACTCAGCCTCTAAATTTCTTGCTATTGGGTCTGGAGTTACATCATTTATATCTCTAAGTACAGCTTCTTTTGCTAATATAGCTGCCTTTTCAAAGTTTCCACCTATTCCAACTCCTACAATTATTGGAGGGCAAGGGTTTCCACCAGCATTTTTTACAGTTTCTACTACTAATTTTTTTATTCCCTCTACTCCATCAGATGGCTTTAACATTTTTAAAGCACTCATATTTTCAGAACCTCCACCTTTAGGAGCAACTATTATTTTTACTTTATCTGAATTTGCTACTAATTTTGTATGAATTATAGCTGGAGAGTTATCCTTAGTATTAACTCTATCTAATGGATGTCTTACAACAGATTTTCTAAGATACCCTTTTTCATATCCTCTTCTTACCCCTTCATTTACAGCTTCATATATATCTCCATTAATTTTTACCTCTGTACCAACCTCTAAGAATACTACTACTATTCCTGTATCTTGACACATAGGAACTTGCTCATTCATAGCAATCTCATCATTTTCTATAATTTGACCTAGTATATTTTTTCCTACTTCTGATTTCTCTTTAGCATAAGCTTCTTTAATCTTATCTAGAACCTCTTTACCAATAAAATAATTTCCCTCAATACACATTCTTTCTACTTCGTCAGTAACTTTCCTTAAATCTAATTCTTTCATTGAAAAACCACCTTTCTTTTAAAACTTTATGAAAAGCTAATTATATTTCTACAATACAATCATATCACAAAACGTACTTTTTTTAAATAGTTTGTTTGATAGAAATTAAAAATACTCTCTTTATTTATTATTAATTTTATAAATAGTTAATATTTTATTTTAATATAAATAAAAGTTGTTCTAATAAAAAAGATTAATCTCTATCATAATTAGAAATTAATCTTTTAAATTTGATTATTCATTTTTATTAGTCAGCTAATAAAGCTCCTAATTTTTTCCCACCTAAAATATGGAAATGTAAATGGAAAACCTCTTGTCCTCCAAATTCATTACAGTTAGTAATTACTCTATATCCCTCTTCAGCTATTCCTAATTTTTTAGTTATCTCTCCAATAGCAAGATACATCTCTCCAATAATATCTTTATCTTCAGGCTTTATATCATTTATAGTAGGTATCTCTTTTTTAGGAACTACTAATATGTGTACTGGAGCTGCTGGATTAATATCTTTAAAAGCTATAACCTTATCATTTTCAAAAACTATTGTAGCTGGTATCTCTCTATTTATTATTTTTGTAAAAATAGTTGCCATAATATCATCTCCATTAGATAGTTTCAATAGAATTTATTCTATTAGTATGTCTTCCACCTTCAAATTTAGTTGAAAGGAAAATATCTACCATCTCAAGAGCAAGAACATCTCCTACTATTCTTCCTCCCATAGCTAATACATTAGCATCATTATGTTCTCTTGTAAGTCTTGCCATAGTTGTATTTGTGCAAAGAGCTGCTCTAACTCCTGGAACTTTATTAGCAGCAATAGAGATTCCTATTCCTGTTCCACATACTACTATTCCATAATCTGCATCTTTGTTTACTACTGCATGCCCTACTGCATGTCCAAACTTTGGATAATCAACAGAAGCTGTTGAGTTAGTTCCTAAATCTAAAACCTCATATCCTTTTTCTAATAAATGAGATTTTATTTTCTCCTTTAATTCAAATCCACCATGGTCAGCACCTAAAGCTATTTTCATTTCTTCACCTCAAAATTTTTTAATATTTTCATACAAAAGGACTGACTTAAGCCAGTCCCATAGTTAAATTACTCTTCGTCATCAAACCCATGGAAATGTACATGTCCATGCTCTAATTCTTCAGCTGTAGCCTCTCTTACTCCTGCTACTTCTACTTCAAATCTTAAATTTTTACCAGCAAATGGATGGTTTCCATCAGCAGTTACTACCTCATCTTCTATAGATGTAATTACATATTGTTGTTCTGTTCCATCATCCATATCAGCTATAAATTCCATACCTTCATAGATATCATCAAACTCTACAAAATCTTCTTTATTCATCTCTTCGATAAGTTCTTCGTCATATTCTCCATATCCTTCTTCTGGAGAGATCATTATAGTAGTAGAGAATCCTTTCTCTTTTCCTTCTAATATCTCCTCTACTTTTGGTACAAATTGTCCTTCTCCGTGAATGTAGAAAAATGGTCCTACATCTTTTGTATCTTCTAAAAGCTCGTTAGTATCGTTGTCATAAACTTTGAATTCAAGAGTTATAACATTACCTTTTACAACTTTCATATTTTCACCTCTTAATATATAATAGTTTCTACTTAAAGAATACCATACTTTTTTAAGTATGTCTATTTTTTTATAAAAAACCCATATTATATTTTACTTTTTTCATATTTTCTTCATCACTTAATAAAGAAAGAAGTAAAAATCCAACTTCAATAGCATTTTTAGGAGCTGAACAGGTAATGATATTTTTATCTATCACAATCTCTTCTCTTATAGGTATAGCTCCATATTTTTCTAATTGATTAAAATATCTATTATTATCATATAAATAAGTAGTAGCTTTTCTTTCTTTTAAAATACCAGCTTCTCCTAAAGAAATAACTCCTGTACATATTCCTACAACTATTTTATCTTTTTCATAAAAGCTTTGAACTATCTCTTTAAATTTTTCTTTTTTCATATCTTCAAAGAACCCTTTAAAACCAAAGCCACCAGGGATAACTAAGGCTTCATATTCATCTATATCGATTGAAGTACTTTTTAAATCTATTTCTGGAACTATTTTCAAGTTCCAAGTATTAGAAATTATTGAATGAAATCCTCCTGTTTTTAAAATTATGTTCTTTTTTCCAACAATACTATTCCAACCAAAAATATCAATAAAGGGTGCTACCTCAAGAATTTCAGTGCCTTGTGAGATAAGCAAAAATATTTTCTTCATAATTTTCTCCTAAAAAAAATAAAAGTTATTGACTATTTTATTAAAAAGCTTTACAATACATCAGTACAAAAGAATTATACAATATATAAATAAAAAAAACAATAACCAAAGGAGGTAAGATGTCAAAGCTAGACCAAAGCAAAACTCCACTATTTTCTGTGTTAAAAGATGTATATGCAGGAAGAGATATACTTCCATTTCATGTACCTGGACATAAGAGAGGAAAAGGAGTAGACAAAGAATTTTATGATTTTATGGGTAATGGACCTTTTTCCATTGACGTTACTATTTTTAAGATGGTAGATGGATTACACCAACCAAAAAGTTGTATCAAAGAAGCTCAAGAGTTAGCTGCTGATGCTTATGGTGTAAAACAAAGTTTCTTTGCTGTTAACGGAACATCTGGAGCTATCCAAGCTATGATTATGTCTGTTATAAAAGCAGGAGAAAAAATATTAGTCCCAAGAAATGTACATAAATCAGTATCTGCTGGAATTATATTAAGTGGTTCTGAGCCTATATATATGAACCCAGAAGTAGATGAGGAGTTAGGAATAGCTCATGGCGTAAGACCTCAAACTGTTGAGAATATGTTAAAACAACACCCTGATATCAAAGCTGTTCTTATAATTAATCCTACTTATTATGGAGTAGCAACAGATATTAAAAAAATAGCTGATATAGTTCATAGTTATGATATTCCATTAATAGTAGATGAAGCTCATGGACCTCATTTACACTTCCATGATGATTTACCAATATCTGCTGTTGATTGTGGAGCTGATATCTGTACTCAAAGTACACATAAAATAATAGGTGCAATGACTCAAATGTCATTACTTCATGTAAATTCTGATAGAGTAGATGTAAACAGAGTAAAACAAATTTTAAGTTTACTTCATACTACATCTCCATCATATCCATTAATGGCTTCATTAGACTGTGCTAGAAGACAGATTGCTACTGAAGGACAAGAACTACTAGACAAAGCTATAAAACTAGCTAAACGTTTTAGAACAGAAGTAAATAGAATCCCAGGAATGTCTTGTTTTGGAGAAGAAATAGTTGGAAGAGAGGGAGTATTTGCTTTTGATCCTACTAAGATAACTATTACTGCTAAAGAACTAGGACTTACTGGTGCAGAGCTAGAAACTATCTTAACTGAAGATTACAATATACAAATGGAGTTATCTGATTTTTACAATGTATTAGGACTTATAACTATCGGAGATACTGATGAAAGTGTTGATAAACTTATCAATGCATTAAAAGATATCAGTGAAAAATATTATGGAAAAGGAAATAAATTAAAAAGAGAATTCTTAAAAATGCCTCCTATTCCTGAGCAAGTATTAAATCCAAGGGAAGCTTTTTACAGTGAAAAGAATAAAGTTTTATTCTCAGAGAGTGAAGGAAAAATATGTGGTGAGATGATTATGGCTTATCCACCTGGAATACCTGTAATCACTCCTGGAGAAAGAATCTCTGCTGAAATTATAGATTATATAAATGATTTAAGAGAAGCTGAACTTCATGTACAAGGTACGGAAGATCCTGAACTTGTAACTATCAATGTAATTGAAGAAGAAGACGCTGTATATTTATATACAGAGAAGATGAAGAGCAAAATGTTTGGAGTACCTATCAATCTTGGAGCAAACAAAGCTGGAATCGAATTTGGTATTGATGTACTATGTGAAACTTATCCTGATACATTTGATGAAATTGAAATCATTGATGTTGAAAAACAAAAAGAAAACTTTAATGAGTGGAACTTAAAATATAAAAATACTATACTTCATACTTGTGAAAAGCTTGCTGTTTCTGTAAATGAAGCTGTAAGAGATGGATATAGACCAATAGTAATTGGAGGAGATCACTCAATAGCCCTTGGAAGTATTTCTGGAGTTTCATTAGAAAAAGAGATAGGAGTAGTATGGATAGATGCCCATGGAGATATGAATACTGATGAATCTACTATTTCTGGAAATATTCACGGAATGCCATTAGCTCTATTACAAGGTGCTGGAGATAGAGATTTAGTTAACTGTTTCTATGAGGGAGCTAAAATCGATAGTAAAAATGTAGTTATACTTGGTGCTAGAGATTTAGATTTCAAAGAGAGAGAAGTTATTGATCAATTAGGTGTTAAAGTAATCTACCATGATGAAGTTTTACAAAAAGGATTAGATAGAGTATTAGAAGAAATTCACGAATACTTAAAAGTAGACAATCTTCATATCAGTTTTGACGTTGACTCTGTAAATCCAGAGTTAGCTCCTGGAGTAAGTACTCCTGTTAGAAACGGATTTACTACTGACGAAGTATTCCAAACTTTCAAATTCTTATTTAAAAACTACTTTGTAACTTCAGTTGATATAGTAGAATTTAACCCAGTAAATGATAAAAATAATAAAACTGTTAACTTTGTAAATGAATTAACAGAATATGTAATTAATCCAGACTAATAATTAATCTATTTAGAGAGAAAATATTATCTAAAAGGTAGTAATTTCTCTCTTTTTTCTTACTTCCTCTTTCTTATTTTAAAAAAATAAAGTATAATATATTATAGAGATAAGGATAATACAAGAATATGAGGTGGTATATATGAAAAGATTAGTTATCACATTGATGTTAATTTTTTCATCAATTATTTTTTCACAGAGTAATTATGAAATCCTTCCTATAAAGCAACATCTCAATGATATATATATTATAAGGATGTTAGAAGGAGAAAATATTGGCTTGTATAGCATAATTGATTCAAAAGGAAACCTGTTAACTCAAACAGATAATATTCTTATTTCTGTCCAAAAAAATCATATCTATCTAGTTACAAAAGATTATAAAGAAGGACTTATGACAACTGATGGAAAATGGATAGCAAAAATTGGAGAGTATAACTTTAAAGAAAAATATTCAAATATGTACAAAGAGGCTGAAAATAATAGGGAAAAAGAGTTTTTTATTGTGTATATAAATGAGATGCCAAGACATAAATATGGTTATATCAACTATAAAGGAGAATTGCAAATTCCTATTATATATGATGAAGCTGAAAACTTTTCTGAAGGTTTAGCTGCTGTTAAATTGAATAATAAATGGGGATATATTGATACAGAAGGAAATGTAAAAATAGGATTTAACTTTGATGAGGCATATGATTTTAAAAATGATTTAGCTTTAGTGAGAATAGATGATACCTCTTTTTACATAGATAAAAATGGACAAAAAAAATTAATGAAAAGTCTTTTTAGAGAGGGAAAAGAAAAAATAGAAAACCTAGGTTATCATATTGGTTCTGCCTTTGAAGGAAAATTGAAGATAAAAGAAAAAACTAATTAAATATAATATACTAAAATTTTGAACTAGGAGGAAAGATACAGTGAATAATAAGATTCTAAAATACTTAAAAGAGTATTTGATAATTACAGTTGGTTGTTTTTTCTATGCTGTTTCTATCAATTATTTTTTTATCAGTAATCATCTTGCAGAAGGTGGAGTTGCAGGAATTTGTTTAATTTTATTTTACCTTTTTAAACTACCAGTAGGAATTATGTATTTTGTAATAAATATTCCACTACTTATAATGGGTTGGAAATTAGTTGGAAGAGATTTTCTATTTAAAACTTTATATGGAACAAGCTGCCTTTCTTTTTTAATAACTCTTACTGAAACTTGGAAAGGTCCATCTAATGATATTATGTTAGGTTCTATATATGGTGGTGTTCTTATAGGAATAGGCCTTGGACTTATTTTTATGGTAAATGGCTCTACTGGTGGAACTGATGTAGTTGCTCGTATCTTAAATAGATATTTTGATATTCCTCTAGGAAGGACAATGCTCATCTTAGATGTAGTTATATTAGGAATAGCTGCTATATTTTTTGGTAAAGAGATAGTAATGTATACTCTTATCTCAATGACAATTGTTTCCAAAGCAATAGATTATTTTCAAGATGGTTATACAAAGGCAAAAGGCATCACTATTATTTCATCTAAATCTGAAGAGATAAAAGAAAGAATTATGAATGAAACTGGAAGAGGTACAACTATCATAAAAGGAGAAGGTGGATTTACAGGAAATGAAATAGATCTACTTTTCTGTGTTGTTAGCAAATTTGAAGTAACTAAAGTAAAAACAATTGTAAAAGAAACTGATTCTTTTGCTTTTCTAACTATCTCTGATGTTTCAGAAGTTCTAGGTGAAGGATTTAAAGCTCTTAATAACAAAAATAACTAGGATAATTCCTAGTTATTTTTTATTAATTTTTCATAGGCAAATAGTATATTCATAATTTGAAGCTTTACTCCAATAGCTAAACTCTCCTCATCTATATCAAATTTATCATTATGAAGAGGGGCAGTTATTCCCTTAGCCTTATTTCCTACACCTAAGTTAAAAAATGCTCCCGGAACTTTTTCAATATAGTAAGCAAAATCTTCTACTCCCATATTAGCTAAGGCCTTTACATATACTCCCTTTTCTCCTAATAGATTTTTACTATTTTCTTTTATTATATCTATATATTCATCATGGTTTATTAAAGCAGTATACCCATCTGTATAAGTTACTTTTCCAGTAGCCCCATACCCTTTAGCTGTATTCTCCACCATCTCTTTTACTCTTTCTTTTACTCTATTTTTTACCTCATTAGATAAAGTTCTTAATGTTCCAGAAATTATAACTTTTTGAGCTACAATATTCTCTTTTTCTCCTCCTACTATTTTTCCAAAGCTAAGAACAGCCGAATCTCTTGAATCTATATTTCTACTTATTACACTTTGAAGGGTAGTCACTATTCCACAAGCTGTAACAATAGCATCTACTCCTTGGCTAGGATAAGCACCATGGCAACTTCTTCCCTCTATTTCTATTACCACATCAGTAGATGAAGCACAATAAGCACCATATTTTACTCCTACTACTCCACACTCTATTGTAGGATCTACATGTAATCCAAATATAGCATCTACCCCTTCTAAACATCCATCTTCTATCATAGGTACTGCTCCACCATTTGTTTCTTCTGCTGGTTGAAATACAAGTCTTACATTACATGGAAGTGAATCTTTATTTTCCGATAATATCTTTGCAACTCCTAAAAGAATAGCAGTATGCACATCATGTCCACAAGCATGCATATGCCCAGGTATAGTTGAAGTATATTCTTTATTTCCACACTCTAAAATAGGTAATGCATCCATATCAGCTCTCAAGGCTATTGTTATTTTTTTATTTTGTCCCTCTATATCTGCTACTATTCCACTTTTTCCTATTCCCTCTTTATATGGAATTCCCATCTCTTTTAAAAGTGATATTACATAAGCTACTGTTTTAGGTAATTGAAAATCTAATTCAGGTATCTTATGTAACTCTCTTCTGGTATTTATAAACCATTGATTATTTATTTCTATATCATTAAATATTTTTCTAGTATCCATCTTTCCTCCTAGGACAATAATATGTTTTTGAATTATTTTATTCTCTCTTTGCAAAAAAGTAAAATATATTTTTAAAATATAAAATATTTAATTTATATATTTTTATTTTTTAGAGTTTTAATGTAAAATACACACAAGTTAATAAAACAGATTGAGGAGCAGTCGATAAGAGTAATATTTATGAGCTTCCAGAGCTAAGATTAAATATGAAAGGTAAAACTGCCGAAGTGAAAATTTTCTCTGGAGAAAATTTTTGCTGGGTATATGGATAATATCTATATAACTGTCATTGAGAAATTCAATGTTGTGCTTTCTGTGGAGTAAAATTATAAATATTTACAGTTTTTTTGTAGTATTTTACACCAGCAGAAGCCTCTGCTGTTTTTTTTTTACAAAATTTTTATTACAGAGGTGGAGGAATGAGAATTGTTTTAAAGTATGGTGGCTCTAGTGTAGCTACAGTAGAAAAAATTCAAAAAATAGCTGATTACTTAATTGAATTAAAAAAAGAGTATGACGAAATTGTAGTAGTGGCATCTGCTATGGGAAAAACTACAGATGGACTCATAAAACTAGCTAAGGAGATTACTTCTAATCCAAATCAAAGGGAACTAGACTCGCTAATGTCTATTGGAGAACAGCAAACAGTTACTCTAATAGCTATGGCTCTTACAGCCAAGGGACAAAAAGCTATCTCCCTTACAGGATTTCAAGCAGGAATAAAAACTTCTGGTGTACATACTAAAAATAAAATAGCAAATATCTCTTCTGAAAGGATAGAAACTCTTTTAAGAGAGGGAAATATTGTTATTATCACTGGATTTCAAGGAATTAATAATTCAGGAGATATTACAACTCTAGGAAGAGGAGGTTCAGATACTAGTGCTGTGGCACTGACTGTAGCTTTAAATTGTGAGTGTAGAATATATACTGATGTGGAAGGAATATACAGTGTTGACCCAAGATTATACCCAAAAGCAAAATTTTTAGAAAAAATCTCCTATGAAGAGATGATGGAAATGGCTAATCTTGGAGCTGGTGTTATGGAAACAAGAGCAGTAGAACTAGGAAAAAAATATAACATTCCTATTTTTGTAGGTAAAAGTTTAAGTTATACAGGGGGAACATATATTATGGAAAAAGATATAGCATTAGAAGATAAATTAATAACAGGAATAAGTGTCACAAAGGAGATTATCGTAACTAATATCTCTAATGTACCTTTTTCTAGTGAAAATATAGCTGAAATATTTTCTACAATAGATGAGTGTGGTTTAAATATCAATATGATTACACAAAATATAAATAGATATATGAGAGTAGAGATATCTTTTAGTTGTCAAGCTTCTGAAAAATATCTTTTAGAGCAAGTTGTAGAAAAAATTAGAGCTAAGTTTTCTACTTGTGATATAGAATTAAATGAAAATTTAGGAATGCTTTCCATTGTTGGAGTAGGAATGATTAACAACTCTGGTATTGCTGGAAAGTTTTTTACTTCACTTAGTAAAGGAAATATAAATTTTTATCAAGTTACAACTTCTGAAATAAGTATCTCTTGTAGTATAGATAGAGAGAATATAGAAAAAGCTGTAAATTTAGTAGCTGAAGAATTTTCATTATAGGGGGAAAGAAAAATGAGAGTAGCAATAGTTGGTGCAACAGGTTTAGTTGGAGGAACTTTTTTAAAAGTATTAGAAGAAAGAGATTTAGGAATAACTGATTTACTTCTTTTTGCAAGTAGTAGAAGTGCTGGGAAAAAAATAAATTTTAGAGGGAAAGAGTATACAGTAGAAGAATTAAATGAAAATAGTTTTAAAAATAGAGATATAGATATAGCTCTTTTCTCTGCTGGTGGAGGTACTAGTTTAAAATATGCTCCATTAGCAGCAAAAGAGGGAGTATTAGTAATTGATAACTCTTCAGCTTGGAGGATGGATAAAGAGGTTCCACTAGTAGTCCCTGAAGTAAACCCAGAAGAAGCTTTTAAACACAAAGGAATAATTGCTAATCCTAATTGCTCTACAATTCAGTGTATGGCTCCTTTAAAAGTTTTAGAAAAATATGGGATTAAAAGAGTAGTGTATAGCACATATCAAGCTGTATCTGGAACTGGATATAAAGGAGTTATTGATTTAGAAGAGGGACTTAAAGGAAATCCTCCTAAAACTTATCCACATCAAATAGTTAATAACTGCCTACCTCATATTGATGTATTTTTAGAAGATGGATACACTAAGGAAGAGAAAAAAATGGTAGATGAGACAAGAAAAATCTTAGGCTTACCTAATCTTCCTGTTACAGCTACTTGTGTTAGAGTACCTGTTATCAATTCTCACTCTGTTTCTATTAACGTAGAACTTGAAAAAGACTTTGACTTAGAAACAGTAAAAAAGGAATTAGCTGAGTATAAAGGAATAGTTCTATTAGATGATAGTAATAAAAACATATATCCTTTAGCTAATGACGCTACTGGAAAAGACGAGGTATTTGTAGGAAGAGTCAGAAGAGATAACAGTGTAAAATATGGCTTGAATTTATGGACAGTAGCTGATAATATAAGAAAAGGGGCAGCTACTAATGCTGTACAAATAGCTGAACTATTTTGTAAAAATATTTAGGAGGTAACTATGAGCATATTTAAAGGTTCTGGAATAGCTTTAATTACTCCATTTACAAAAGATGATAGTGTAGATTTTGAAAAATTAGGAGAATTATTAGAGTACCATATAAAAAATAAAACTGATGCTATCATTATCAATGGTACTACTGGAGAGAGTGCAACTCTCACTGATGAAGAAAAGTATGAAATCATAAAATATAGTGTAAAGAGAGTAAATGGAAGAATTCCTGTAATAGCAGGAACAGGTTCTAACAACACAAAACATGCGGTGGAATTAAGTAAAAAAGCTGAGGCTCTAGGAGTAGATGGATTACTAGTAGTTACTCCATATTATAACAAAGGAAATGAAAATGGAATCTATGAACATTATAAGCTTATAGCTGAAAATGTAAATTGTCCAATCATATTATATAACGTTCCTTCAAGAACTGGTGTAAATCTTTCTATATCACTATTAAAAAAATTAGCAGAGATAAAAAATATTGTAGCTATAAAAGAAGCTAGTGGAAATATATCTTATGTTGGAGAGATAGCTAGAGAGGTTCCTAAGTTGGATATCTATTCTGGAAATGATGATATGACTATTCCTCTTATGTCTTATGGCGGAATTGGAGTAATATCTGTTTCAGCTAATATTATTCCTGAAACTGTTCATAATATGTGTATGAGCTTTTTAGAAAATAATATAGTTGAAGCTAAAAATTTACAATTAAAATATAACGATTTAGTAGATTCTCTCTTTATAGAGGTAAATCCTGTCCCTATTAAAGAAGCTATGAATTATTTAGGATACAATGTTGGACATTGCAGACTTCCTTTAGGAGAGATGAAAGAGGAAAATAAAATTAAACTTCATTCTGTTATTGATTCTCATGAGGTGAAAGCATGGAGCTAATTATACATGGAACAGGAACTATGGGAAGTATTTTAAAAGAGTGTGCTCAAAATAAAAATATTACCATTACAGGTTTTGCCGATGAATTATCTAATGAAAAAGGAGATGTAATTATAGATTTTTCTCATTTTTCTAGGTTAGAAACTTTACTTAATTATGCTACACAAAATCATACTCCTTTAGTTATAGCTACTACTGGATATTCAAAAGAAATTTTATCACAAATTGAAGAAGCTAGTAAGAAAATTCCTATTCTTCTATCTTCTAATACCTCTCTTGGTATAAATTTATTACAAGATATTTTAGAGAGAATTACACCTCTACTTTATGGTAATTATGATATAGAATTAATAGAAAAACATCATAATAAAAAATTAGATTCCCCTAGTGGAACAGCTAAAACTTTAGTAGAAGTGATTGAAAACTCTATCTCAACTGAGCTAAAAAAAGTTTATGGAAGAGAGGGAATGGAGAAAAGAGAAAAAAATGAGATAGGAATACATGCTGTAAGAGGAGGAACTATTGTAGGGGAACACTCTGTCTTATATTGTGGAAATGATGAGATAATAGAGATAAAACATACAGCTCTTTCTAAAAAAATATTTGCTGAAGGAGCTATACAGGGAGCAAAATTTTTACTAGATAAAAAATCTGGACTTTATACTATGAAAGATATATTTAATCGTTAAGGAGTTGATGCAATGAACAAACTAAATACAGCTGAGGAATTAATAGCATATATAAAAAATTCTACTAAAAAAACTCCAGTTAAACTATATGTCAATGGAGATTTGAGTGGATTAGAAACTTCTGCCCAAGTTTTTAAGGGAGATAACTCTTACATTATCATTGGAGATAATTGTGAGATTGAGAATATTTTAAATAAATATAGTGAAAAAATTGAAAATTATTATATTGAAAACGATAGAAGAAATTCTGGAGTTCCTACTTTAGATTTAAGAAATATAAATGCAAGAATAGAGCCTGGAGCTATTATAAGGGATAAAGTAACTATTGGAGATAATGCTGTCATTATGATGGGGGCTGTTATCAATATAGGAGCTGTTATTGGAGATAACAGTATGATAGATATGGGAGCTGTTTTAGGAGGAAGAGCCACAGTTGGAAAAAATTGTCATATTGGAGCTGGAGCTGTTCTAGCTGGAGTAATAGAACCTCCTTCTGCTAAGCCAGTAGTAATAGAAGATGGAGTATTGGTAGGAGCTAATGCTGTCATCATAGAAGGAGTTAGAATAGGTGCTGGGGCAGTAGTTGGAGCTGGGGCTGTGGTAATAGAAGATGTTCCTGCTGGAGCTGTAGTTACTGGAAATCCAGCTAAAATTATAAAGAAAGTTGATGATAAAACACTTAGCAAAACTCAACTAGTAGATGACTTAAGAAAATAAAAGGAGAGATAGGTATGAAGTTCAATAGTGCAGTAGAAAATTTACAATACTCTTTAATTAGAGTTTTAAAAAATGAAGCAACTAAATATCCTAACTCTATAGATTTAACAATAGGAGAACCTGATATAGGTACTCCTAAAGGACTTATAGAAGAGGCAATGGAGTATGGAAAAAATCATCAATTGAAATATGCTCCTTCTGGTGGTGGAGAAAAAATAGGAGCATTAGTTGCTGAATATTACAATAAAAATTATAAAGGAGAGTACAGTGAAAAAAATGTCATTATGAATATTGGAGCTTCAGAAGCTCTCTCTTCTGCACTTAGAACAGTATTAAATCCTGATGATGAAGTATTATTAACTGTACCTTTCTATCCAGGTTATCCTCCTATGATAAATCTTTGTTATGGAAAACCTGTATTAATAGATATTTCTAAAAATAATTTTACTCTTACTAAAGAGTTATTAGAAAAATATGCTACATCTAAAACAAAAGCTCTTCTTTTAAGTAATCCATGTAATCCAACAGGAAAAGTCTTAAGTTATGAAGAGATGGAAGAGATAACAAAATTTATAGAGGAAAGAGAAATTTTTCTAATTTCTGATGAAATATATAGTTCTCTTTCTTTTTATGAGTTTCACTCTTTTGCTGAATTTAAAAATATAAAAGATAAATTAATTATAATAAATGGCTTTTCTAAATCTCATTCAATGACAGGTTGGAGATTAGGATATACTATCTGCCCAGAACAATATAGAAAGTTTTTTCTAAACACAAGCTTCTATACTGTTAGCTCTCCTGTAACCCTTTCTTTAAAAGGGGGAGAGATAGCTCTTACAAAATTTGAAAATAGAAAAGAACTATCAGAAGAATATAGAAAAAGAGCAGAATTTATGAGTAGTGAATTAAAAAAATTAGGATTTGATGTAATTACAACTCAAGGTGCTTTTTATATTTTTGCTAATTACTCTAAAATTTCAACCTTAAATTCCTTAGACTTTGCTTTAGATTTATTGAGAAAAACTCAAGTAGCAGTAGTTCCAGGAATCTCCTTTGGAGTTGAAAACTATATTAGAATAGCTCTTACTGTAGATATCTCTTTGCTAGAATTAGCTATTGAAAGAATGAAAAAATATTAACCAATTTGATTAGTTCTTTTATTAAAAAAATTAAGAATTGTTCCATATTTCAAGAGTTCTTTATCAATATAATATTATCATTCTTAAATTTTATTACTTTCCCTAGTAAATTTCTTAAATTGAAATCGGGATAAAGTAAGAGTAAAAGAAAAGGAAAAAATTTACTGTAATGAGCATTGTGTAAGCACTAGCGATTGGAAGTAAAATTTTTTCCTTTTCTTTTATTACATATTTTTATTTTTTGATTTCAATTTAAGAATCTCTAACATCCCATTTTTCTTTTAAGATAACTATCCCCTTCAGTGCTACAATTAAAAATACCTGTACTCCGTAGGCTAATATTACTCCTATTAAAGCAAATGTTTTTATTAAAACAAATAAAATTCCTAAATATAAAATATTAGCTATAAATATTATCTTAGTTTCTTTCTTTATATACCCCATTGCTAAAAATAGTGGATGAATTACTATACATATAGTTGCTAGTGATTTCATAACTATATAAAGATTTATCTCCAATCTATATTTTTCTAATCCTTGAGAAAAAAACTTAGATAAAATTTCAAACCCAATAATATTCATACCAAAAATAATTATAATACAAGCTATACTGAGTATTCCTGATATTTTTATTCCTCTTCTAAATATCTCTCTATAATTTTTTTCTGCTACCTTCTCACAAAAATATGGATATAAGGTCTGATAAAGAGGTGTCCCCACTTTATCTAAAACAATAGCAATTGTCTTACATATCTTATATGCTCCTAACTGTTCTAATGATAACATCTTCCCTACCAAAAGATTATCAAAATATTGAACTGGAATATCTAAGCTAGAATTTATATTAGTTAAACAGGTAAATTTAAAGAACTCTTTATTGAACTCTAATCTCTCTTTAAATACTCCATATATCTTTCTTCTTTTTAACTCTCTTAAAGCATAAAAATTTAGAAGAATAGCATTTAATATATTTGTTAAAAGATATATTAAAATAAAATAATTGATTTTAAGTTTTAAAAAATATCCTATACCTAAAAATATAAAATTAAATAGTGCTACTATCACTCTTTGATTTCTTAGATAGTCAAATCTATCAAAACTTCTCAAAATGCCAATAGGCGTTCCTTGAATATTGAAAATAATATAGATTGAAAAAAACATTAAAAGATATACTTCATAGGATTGAAAATTATAAAACTTTCCTATCCAAAAACTAGATAAAAAAATTATGATAAAAGCTATTAAAGCTGTAAAAAAATCTAAAATATAACTAAATTTTATCAAAGCTTTTAGTTTTTGTTTCTCCTCTCTCACTTGGGGAAAAAATTTAATAACTCCCTGCCAAGATTGAAAATTGAAAATTCCATCTATAAGAGATACTATTCCTTGGATTAAAACAATAAAACCATACTTTTCTAATCCTATACCTTTAGTAATAAAAGATATAGAAAAGATAGAAAGCAAAGAAGCAAAGGCATCTCCTCCAAATATATGTAAAAAATTTATAATCAGTCTATCTGTTAATAAATATTTTATTTTTTTTATCATAGATTATATCCTTTTACTCAAGTCCACTAAAAATTTAGAGTTTTTTACAAATCTCATAAGTCCTGTTGCTATCAATATCTCAACTAGAATTTTTTTATAACCTCTATAGTGTTTAAACTCCAAAAAATATAATTTAGAAAGATTTTTCTTTTGTGTCCAACTTTTCCCCCACCAGTGTATTCCATAGGTATCATCTTTTATACACTCTCTTTTGAACTCCTCTGTAAAATGATAGGGATAAAAATATCTAGGTGGGTATATTACCATACTACCTGTTATTTTAGTAATATCTTCATTTATTTGAAAATCATACTCTCTATTGATTACTCTAGTTATTATATCTGGAATTGTAAATATTGGTTCATTCCAAATAGCCACACTGTAGAACTCTAAAATTTTTTTCATAAGTGGATGCTTTGGAATAACTCCTATTATCCCAGCACTAATTACTTTTTCACTCTCTGCTCCTATAAAGAAATCATTTGAGAGAAGTTTATCTATATTTTTTATTATCTGCATATCAGTATCTAAATAAACTCCCCCCTCTTCGTAGAGAACCTTTATTCTAAAATAATCTGAAAGAAAAGCCCAAAGTTTTCTATTATAACACTCTTTTAAAAATCTATTTTTCTCTATCTCTTCATAAAAATTTAAATTTTCTTCATTCCACTCTATAATCTCATAATCAGGGAGTTTTTCTCTCCAAGAGTTTATACATATATCCATAAGATTGGGATAAGAGTTTTTTCCTAACCAAATATAATGAATTTTTTTAGGTATCATCTTTCCTCCTTAAAACTTTGGAATCTTTTGTACATTACTTATCTCTTTTCCCAAAAGTTTTCTCAATGTATTTGGTATGAAGATAGAGAAAGATAATAACCTTTGTTCTATATTTGATTGAGCATCCTTTCTTAACTCTTTATATAGTTCTTTATATCTTCTATATACTCTTTTGTAATCTCCACCACCATTGTATCTCTTATATAATACTGTGGAATAAAAACTTAATATAAGAGAAGATAAAGCTTCTTTTCCTTTACTATCATCTAAATTTTTAAACTCATTAAACAGTTTTTCACAAATTTTTTCTAAGGAAAGCATACTTTTTTCAGATACCTTATTCATTATACTTCCCTCTCTTTGTCTATAAAAATAAAATGCCTTATCTATATATTTTACTTTTTTAGCTTTTAAATATGCAAAAGTAGTGAACTCACTATCCTCATGTACTATCTCTTCATTGAAAAAAAGTTTATTTTTTATTAGAAAATCCTTTCTATAAATATCATCTACTACCTCTTCTCTATAACATTTAGGTGCTTGAAAAACTCTCCATAAAAAATCTATTCCTGTAACTACTCCACTATCTTTTACAAGTCTTGACCTAAAAAGAGGTTCTCCTATTCTTCCAGGGACATAGTATCTCATATTTCCTACTGCTATATCTACTCTTGACTTTATTCCCTCTATTACAAACTTTTCAAACTCATCTGTATCTATAAAGTCATCACTATCTATAAACGATATATATTTTCCTTTTGCTATTTTTAGTCCTGCATTTCTAGCTGAAGATAATCCTCCATTCTCCTTATTTACTATCACAGTTTGTTTAGGATAAAGTCTTTTAAATTCTTCCATTATTTGATAACTATTATCTTTGGAACCATCATTTACTAAGATAACTTCATATCTTAGATTGCTTATTTTATATAGACTTTTTAAGCATTCAGCTAAGTATTCTTCTACATTGTAAATTGGAACTATAATACTTAAATCCATAATTTTACTCCTTATCTTTGGAAAATTAAAGAACTGCTCTTCATTTTAAAAAATTAACAATTCTTTGATAGTTTAAATCGTAGCCGATATTTTCTTTCTGTAAATCTCAATTATTATTTTCTCATCAAACTCTTTTAGTATCTTTTCTCTTCCTGCCTTTCCCATCTCTCTTTTCTCATCTATTGAAAGTTTTATAAATTTTTCCATCTTCTCTACTAAGTCATCTATATTTTTTACCTCTGCTAGATAACCACTTTTTCCATCATCTACTATCTCTTTACAACCAGTTACATTAGAAGCTATTATAGGTTTTCCCATAGCCCCTCCCTCTAACAAAGTTTTAGATATTCCCTCTCTATATGATGGTAAAACTATTGCATCACACTCTTTTATTACAAGTTCTGGTTTATCAGTTATTCCTAGATAATTTAAAACACCCTCTTTTACTAAATTATCCATATACTCTTTAGTTATACCTGATACAGCATTTTCTCCCAATGCCCCTAGATACCAAAACTCTACTCTCTCTCCATATTTTCTTCTAAGCCTTCTAGCACTTTCCTCATACTCTTTAAATCCTTTATCTATAAAAGCTCTAGCTATCATTAAGAAAATAGTTTTTTCATCCTTTCTCTCCATAGGAAGTGGCTTAAATCTCTCACAATCTGTTCCCTCTCCAGGAAGTATAAAAATTTTTTCTCTATCTCCTATCCCTTTAGAAATTAGTGTATTTTTATCATCTTCATTGAGAACCCAAATCTCTTTAGAAAATCTTAAAGAAAACTTATAAAGTCCTACAGCTATTTTAGATACAAGAGATTTTTGAATAAATGAATATCCTAGTCCTGTAAGTATAGCGATAGATTTTTTACCTGCTAGTTTTGCTGCTATTGTACCATAGATATTTGGTTTTATTGTGTAGTGAAATATCAAATCTGGATTTTCTTTTTTATATAAACTATGCAACTCTTTTACTAATTTTAAATCCTCTATTGGATTTATTCCTCTTTTATTCAAATTTATTGAAATTGCTCTAAGGCCTGGAATAGCCTTTTCCATATCTATTCTTCCATCATCTGGAGCTACTGCTATTACCTCATGTCCATCTTCCACCAAAGCTCTTAGTACCCCAGCTCTAAAAATATATATATCCCACATGTAGTTAGCTACAAACATTATTTTCATATTTATATCTCCTTAAAAAAGTAATGATATCTCTTTCCCGTGTCCCTCTATCTTATACTTACTAGCATCTTCTACTTTTTTTCTTTGATTCTCTTCACTATCCCCATTGATTAAAATATTTTGGTAAGAATATACCTCTCTATTTCCTACAAAATTTATCTGATTATTCAATCTAAATAATGATATAGCAATAGCTACTATAAATATTGGCAACTTAGGATAAATCTCTAAAAGCATAGGAAGTATAAACCAATATGAATAAATAAATAATAACCCAAATCTTATAGCTACTATTGAAAATTCTGATAGATACAAGAAGAAAAATATTGATATATAAAGAGAATTTAATATTATATTTCCATATTTTTTATTCTTAAGATTATCACTTACAAACCAACAAAGTAAAAACATAATAACTCTTTCAAAGTAATATAAAGAGAATCCCAATGGAAAATCTAAGGGTATTATACTAAAATATCCAGAAAGTTTTGCTCCTATTCCTGTTGGTAAAAATGTATTATACTCTTTTATTATTCTCATTACAATTCTAATATCTGAAAGATAATAGATATTTCCTAAGATAAATAAAAATAGGATAAATTTCTTATTCCATTTTATATTTAAAATAAAATACATAGGAAGATAAAATATAGAACTATAATGAAAAAGAATACCTAAAATATTTAAAGCTCCAAAATTTAAAATTTTTCTCTCCTCTATATATTTTATAGAAAGTAAAAATAACATTATACTTTTAGCATTTCTAATCATATCTATCTCTAAAGCAACTCCATAGATACTAAAGAAAAGTAGGAGAGATAGAATAGGATATTTTGAAAATCTTTTTATTACAAAATAGAGTATTATAAAATCTACTGAAACATTTATAAAATTATATATGAAATAATTATTAGTAAGAGTTTTTATAAAAGATGTATAAATTTGAAATCCTAATTCATAACCTGAGTGCAATACTTGAGTATTTCCTTTCAATAACTCCCCTATTGTAACCATTTTATCAAAATTAGGTTTATATGAGTACCAGTCATATCCTATATACCCTCTTAGCCCAAAAAATAAAATTAAAAGGAGAAGGGAAAATATAAAAAAACTTTCCCCTATCCTTTTTCTCTCACTTATTTTTTCAATTATAACTCCTAAGCCTAAAAAGCTAATTATTCCAAAATAAATTAACATTTTAACTCCCTTTCATATAGCTCTAAGTAATTATTTGCACACCACTCTATTGTATACTTTTTACTTCTTTCTAAACACTTTTTAGATACCTCTTTATATAACTCCTCATTTCTTAGAGAAAGTATCCCCTTAGCTAACTCTTTAGAATCTTTTGCATCTACTAAAATTCCAGCTCCCTCTACTACTTGGCTAAGCCCTGGAACATTACTAGCTATCACTGGTTTTTCACTTGCCATAGCCTCTATTGCTGTTATACCAAATCCTTCAAAAAATGAGTACTGTACTACTATATCAGCTGTTTTTAATAATCTTGGGATATCTTTTCTCATTCCTAAAAATTTTACTCTACTCATAAGATTATTATTTTGACAGTATTTTTTCACATCTTCTTCTAATTTTCCATCTCCAACAAAAACAAGCTTATATTTTACTGGAAGCCACATCAAAGCCTCAGCTACTCCTAGTTGATTTTTAGACTGATGAAATCTAGATACCATCATTACTAAATAGTCATCTTCCTTTATTCCCAACTCATTTTTATCATAAGGCTCTGATAATTGGAACTCTTTGATATCTATTCCATTATATATTATTTCAAAAGAATTATCATCTCTTTCTAACCACTCTTGTAAACTTTTTTGTGTAGCTTCAGATATACTTACTATCTTATCAAACCCAGAGAATATAAATTTATCTATTCCTCTCATCAATTTTGAATCTCTTCTTCTATTAGATGTACTGTGTTCAGTAGTTATATATTTTCTTTTCTTACCATCTAATAGTTTGGCTAATCTAGTCCAATATTGAGCATGTACTAAGTGAGCATGTACTATATCGTAATTTTCCTTTTTTATCTCATTTACAATAGAAAATATATTTGAAAAAGATTTAATGGAGTTGTTTTTTGCTACAACAATCTCTATTTCTCTATCTTCTAACTCTTTTTTAAAAACTGCTCCTCTATCACTTAGTATCATTACCTTTACAAAATGCCCTTTAGATTTTTGATAAGGTACTAACTCTGTAAGTAATCTCTCTGCTCCACCTAATTCAAGTGATGTTATTATATGAAGTATCTTCAACTTTTTCCTCCCCTAGCTATGAGAGTATAATAGTTTGCCTGTAAATATCTAATTAAAAATTTAATCTTATTTTTTAAAGGCAGTGAATAAGAGAGCATAAAACTATAGTACTCTCTAAACCCTTTAGGATTATTTCTCATTAGCTTTTGAAAATTTCTAGTATAACCGTCCTCAAGATATTCAAAATAATATATTCCTTCGTCTATATATCTCATCTTATATTTTTCCCCAATTTTTACCCACACTATTGCCTCTGGAATAAATTTTTCTCCTTCATAGACATTAAAAGGATTTTCTCTTAATAACTCAGTTCTAAAAACTTCAGCTTTATCTCCATCTATTCCATACTCATATACTATCTCAATAGGAGAAGAATCAATAATATTTTTAGGATATGGCTTCCCAGTAATTTTTTTAGTTGCTATATCCATTTTTCTAAATATCATTCCCCCCATAGAATTAGGAAGATTTTTTCCATAACTTAAAACTTTTTCTACACAGTCATCAGTTATATAATCATCGCTATCTACTATCAGAAAAAACTCTCCATTAGCTAAAGCTACCCCTTCATTTATAGCTCTCATCTTTCCACCATTTTCTACATACTTATATATGAGTTCAAAGTGAGAATTTTTTTGAAATTTTTTAATTAACTCTCCACCTCCATCAGTAGAGCCATCATCTACTACTATCCACTGAAACTCTTTAGAAGTTTGCCTAAGTAAACTCTCATACAATCTTTCTAATGTATCTATTCTATTATATACAGGAGTAAAAATTGTCAACATAATTATCTACCTTTTCCAAATACAACTGTTTTAAAAGTCATAAACATTATCATCATATCTAAATACAAGCTATGATGTTTTATATAATATAGATCATACTCTAACTTTCTTCTAGCATCTTCTACACTAGCTCCATATGGATACATAACTTGAGCCCAACCTGTAAGCCCTGGTTTTACCATATGTCTTAAATTATAATATGGTATCTCTTTTTCTAACTCTTTTATAAATACCATTCTCTCTGGTCTAGGTCCTATGAAACTCATTTGTCCCTTTAAAACATTTACAAGTTGTGGTAATTCATCTATTCTTGTCTTTCTCATAAAGTTTCCAAATTTAGTAACTCTGGGGTCATTTACCTGTGCCCACTTTGCTCCATCTTTTTCAGCGTCATTTCTCATACTTCTAAATTTATGAACTTTAAACTCTTTTCCATTTTCTCCAACTCTATCTTGACTATATATTATAGGCCCTGGACTCTCTAATCTTACTATTATAGCTGCAACAAGCATAACAGGTAGAGTCATTATTCCAATTATAATAGCCATTATAATATCAAATAATCTCTTAATATTATTTTGAATTTGACTACGTAAAATTTTAAAACCATAAGCTTGTAATAACCATTCTTCTGATATAAACTCTACTTCTATTTTCCCTTCGTTCTCTATCATATAATCAAAGTAACTTTTTACTTCAATTCCACTTAATTTCATAGCTAAGATATCTCTTATCTCATTACTTTCTAACTTTTCTTTACATAAAATTATTAAAGATATATTATTTGCTTTGACAAATTTTGAAAAATCTTCCTCTTTTCCTGAAAAATCTATATATTTGTAATCTGGAAAATGCTCTATACTTTGTAAAACTCTGTTTTTCATCTCTCCACTACCATATATAGTTACATATCTCAATTTAAAAACTGCTATACTTATAAGCACAGTTAGTAACACTTGAGTAGCTATAAAGATTAGCATAAAAATAATTAAAGATAAATCCCAACTATAAAAAAACCAAGTCATAAAACAGATTATATCTATTATAACAACAAAAATATAGCTTCTTATTTTGTATTTATATCTTTGGAACTTCATGTTATCTGTTACATAAGCTCCTAACATCATTATAAAAAACCCTATAATAGAGTAAAGAGAAAATAGATTTTCATCAGATACAAAAATATATTTTCCTAAATAAAATACCAGCCCCAATAATATAATATATACTGTATTTAAAACTGTTCCCTTTTCCTGTTCCATTTTACTCTCCTACTCCTAAAAAAGTTCTATTCTTCTACCAGATAAGATATTATTCTCTTCAAAGCTATTTCTATCAAAATAAAGTCTCGCTTTAAATAGCTCCTGTTTACTATCTATTCCTAATTCTGAAAAAACACCACTAGGATATGTTAACTTATCACTAAAACCATATACTGCTAGTTGATTATTCATCTTAGGAAGATATTGTATCTCTCTAAATAGTACACCATTTTTCCAATTTTCATTCTCAGCATAATATTTAGGCTCTCTTGTACTCAAAACTTTTCCCAATATATCAAAAGTAAATACAGCTTTGTCATTAGCTACTATCCAACTATTATCTTCTTTTCCTACATATGCTTTATTTATAGTAGATGAAATATCTAATACATATCTAATATTCCCATTTATATCAAATACAAATGGCATTGCTTTTTCTTTTGTATTAAATGAAACTAAATTCATTCCATCTTCCATTCTATTAGCAATCTTCTTTTCAATTACTATTGCAGGAAGTATATCATCTAAAGCTCCTGTATTTATTGAAAGCTCTTTTATTCTTCCATCTTCTAAAGATATTTTTATTCTATTTTCACATTTAGGAAAAAGTCCAACTATTGGTAGCTCTCCTAAAGAATTTATTCTAGTACTATATGAATAATCTTCACTTCCAAAAGCTCCTCTTACTAAAATACTTACTTTTTTATCAGCTAAGCTATTATCTACTTTTACTAAAGCTGTAAGAGGGGTTCTGCCATATGGATTTAGTTTAATAAAAGGCTCATCAAATGTATATATTTTTTTTCTATACTCTTTCTCTAACTCTATATTACTATTTTTATCAGCAAGATAAAAATCTCCGTATAGATATATTTTTCTGAAATCTATACCTTTCATATTATCGGTTATAAAATTTTTAAAACTTGGGGTAAGATTTGAAATTTCATCTATTTTCTTACTAAATGCAACTAATCTCTCTAATGTTCCAAGTGGTAATCCAGAAGTAAGTAGTTTATTGCAATTTTCTGTAATATTTGAAATAAATTCTGGATTAAGATTAAAAAATTCTACTATGCCATTATCTCCACTTATAATAGTATTAAGCTTATCTAGTTGCTCTTTATTAAGAGTTTTTATTATCTCTTTTAACTCTTTATTAGAAGTAAGCTTTAATAATTTTTCTTTAGTTAATATCAATTCTGGAACTTTTCCTTCATCTTCTACAACTTTATTATAATCTAAATTTGGAAAGCTTTTTATCAAATGTTCTCTAATTTTTCCAGAAAGTAAGGCTAATTCTTTGAAACCTTTACTTGCATTATATAGAGAAATTGCCTCATTATAACTTATATCTCCAGAAAAATATTTTTCAGAACTGTATTTCTCCTTACTTTTTGCATTTAAAACTTGTAAAAGATTATCATTATTTAAAGTTGTATTCATAATCTCCAATTTTTCAACTGACAGATTTTTTATCTCATTTTTTAGGGTATGGCTATTTAACTTTCTCTCTATCTCTTTCTCAAATCTTTTTCCTCTACTCTCTTGATAAGATTTTGATAGAAGTTGATTGTTAGCTAATCTCTCAATTAAAATATCTCTCTTATTAAAAGTGTACAAACTAAAACAAATTACTGTTAACGAACATATTATGATAATTTTTTCTTTTTTTGTCAGCTTCATTGTATCTCCTTTTCCTATTTCAGATATCTTTCCCTATTATTATCTCTTATTTTATCACATTTTTAAAAATAATGCTCTATTTTTTTATATTCTTTATATGAAAGATTTATGTACATCTATTGTTGATTGCTTATGCAGCTTTTCTAACTCATTTACAGTTTCCATACAATTCAATACTATATTGTTAAAATACAGCTCTTCCTTCAACTTTCCAAAAATTTCATTTTTATTTTCCGTATTCATAAAACTTACTAACTCATCTGTAGTATAGCTTAAATATATTCTCTTTAATGCATCTTCTAAATTTTCAAATATCTCTATAAAAATATTTCCTTCTCTTATTTTATTATTATTTTCTCCATAATAGAAATAAGAGTTTAATTGCTCCATCTCTACTACTAAAGTTTGATTGATATCCAACATTTGAGTAAAAAAATTTCTTTCTCGCTCTGGTAGATTTCTTCCAATATATCCCTTCATATCACTCACAAGCATATTCATCTCCATAAATAGATGTCTAAATCTATTTATATCTCCTTGACTAGTATAACTTTTTTTACTTCAGATAACATTTTTCTATCAATTTCAAATAGCTCTTTAATACTATTTTTAAACTCTCTTTTTGCTGTATTTGGAAATATATAGTGATCGGCTAACCAGGTTATAACTACTGCCATTCCTACATAAGAAAATCTTAATATAGTAGCACTTCCCAGTCTCAAAGTCATAGTAGCTAAAATCATTCCATAACAAGTTGTATACATGGTCATTGTCCAAGAAGTAATTGGTGCTGTATACATAAGGATAGTCATAACTACAATTATAAAAATCTATATAAATGAGTTTGATTTAAGCTAATTAATAACCAACAGATAACTATACCAAAAATTGTTCCTAAAACTCTATTAGTTATCTTCATCTTACTTTCTTCAGCATATGGCATAAGCATAAGAAAAGAACTCATTGGCAACCAATAAGCATGTTCTAGTTTACTAACATAAGTAAATGTAAAAGTTATACAAAGTACAACTGAAAGTCTAAGAGCAAATCTTACCTGAAATATATCCAGTTGAAGAATTTTATAGAGATTTTTTATTTTTTCTTCCTCTTTAGGTATTTTCCATTTTTTTCATGTTTATGGTAACCTTTTGTTTTCATTTGCGAAAGTGCTAATTTTAAGAGATTTAAAATCTCTCCTATCCCCTCTTTTAAATTTAAAGATATATTTTTTTCTTCCATTTGAAATTTTTCTATTTTTAATATTGATTCCTTATTTCCTTCAATACTTAATTTTTCTCCTATAAATTCTAAAAGTTCTGCTAATTTTACTAAATACTTTTCTTCCTCTTTTGAAATTTCTATATTTTTATCATAACTAGATATAAAGTAATCAAATCTTTGAAATATCATCATAAACCAATATAAAACTTTTCCATATTCAGTAGCGAGATATTTAAGATTTCTAGTTGAATATATAAGCTGATTCATCGCTGGAATAGTTTTTCTTATCTCTACTCTTTCTTGAGAAATATCTTTTCCTAAAATAACTTTTTTTAATTGCAACGGAAGAAGCAAAAATTTTTCTTTTAATTTTTCATAGACTTTTTTCCTTCTTACATATTTAGAATATAAATGCAACCCTATAGTTATTACTCCAAAACTATATAGCAGAGCTCCTATTCTTAATGGTAAATCTTTAATTGAAATAGGCATTAACTGCATAAAAACAAAAGCCATTCCATATACAAAATATGATTTAGGTGTAAATTTATTTGTTAAAAAATAAACTATGAAAAAAGAAATAAATAAATTTAACACTATACATAAAATTAATGTTTGTCCTGCTAAAAAAGACATTAAAGCTATAAATAAAAATAGTAAATAATTTTTAATTAATTCATTTGCTCTAAAATCTTGAGCATGTTTTATCTTAAAAAAAGTGTTAAAAATGGAGGTAATATTACATTATATTTACCAAAGAAAATCCATAATGTTAAAAATAGAAAAAGAGAGATAAGTATTGTAGGTAATTCTATTTTTATTTTATTCTTAAATATAACTATTTTATTGTAATACGCTTGTGATTTTATATTTTTTATTTTTCTCACTCCTATAACTAAAAAAATAAAGAGGATAACTATATCCTCTCGAATTATCAACTGGTGCATGGGAAGAGACTTGAACTCTCACAGGAAAACACCTATAAGGACCTCAACCTTACGCGTCTACCATTCCGCCACCCATGCATATTTTAATACCATAAATTATATGACACTCTTTTTTTCATTTTTTGATTTTTTTTGAAAATGCTATCATAAACTCTTAATAAAATTCCTACTATAAATAATGGGAACAAAAATAATTTTACTATCGTATTGACAAACCACTGGAGTTTTATTTTACTATTTTTTTTCATTTTCTCCTCCAAAAAATTACATAAAAATGGGGTACATTACAGTACCCCAAATGTTTTCCAATAACTAAGCTACTGTTACATTAGAAGCTACTGGACCTTTTGCTCCTTCAGTTACCTCAAAAGATACTGCTTGTCCTTCTTCTAAGCTTCTGAATCCTTTTGCATTTATATTAGAGTAGTGTACGAAATAATCATTTCCATCTTCTCCAGAAATAAATCCAAATCCTTTGTCTTTGTTAAACCATTTTACTGTTCCTTTTAGCATTAAAATGCACCTCCAAAAATTTTAGATGAAACCAAAATAGAAAAAACAAACCCTAAAATTTTTGAAACGTGATTATTAACATTTGAAACGTGAAAAAAAGTTAGTGTTTTATTTATCAAATTGTTTTCTTCTCTAGTAGTATTATAACATTAATTATAAATTTATACAAGTTATTTTTTATCTATACTTCCTATTTAGAGCCTTTAGAATAGCAAAAGTTTCTAAATCCATCATACCAGATAAATTTTTAGAATTAAAATGAGCTTGAAAACTATATACAACTCTTCTGCTTTCTTCATCCCATTCATCTGTATTATTTATCTTATATCCATATTTTCTAAGATCTTTTTTTATTTCTGAAATGGGAGTTACTAAGTAAAGCTTTTCATTCATAAAAAATATTTTATCCTTTTCATCATACCAAGCTCCTATCCCATACTCTTTATATAATCTTTCCCATGGAAATTTTGCTCCTGGATCAATCTTTCTAGTGGGTGCTATATCTGAATGTCCTAAAATATCTTTTGGTTTTATATTATATTTTTTTATCAATTCTTTTAATAAAAAAGCTAATTTTTTTATTTGTCCCTCTTCAAACTCTATATATTTATCTTCTGGAATAAAAAATCCATATTTTTTTTCAGTCTCATCATAGCTTTTTATTCCTAAATTGACTATCTCTATTCCAATAGAAGTATCATTTAAATTTCTTCTATCTCCAAATTCACTTAATCCAGCATGCCATGCTCTTTTATCCAATGAAACTAAATTATATATCGGTTCCTCATCTTTAGAAGTAATTAGATAATGTGAGCTTACATTCCCTTTTGTAAGAGCTCTTACACTAACTTCATCTGTGGTAGCAGTATAATGAATTATAATATATTTTATTCTTTCGTTCTGCCCTTTAGATGAAAATTTTTTATTATCAATACTATAATTGATGGAAGTACATGAACTTAACAATAACACTAGTAATATTAACACTTTTGAATATTTTTTCACGTATATCTACCTCCTCTTTTTTTACTATTTTACACTAAAAAAAAAATTTAGCAAAATTTTATAAAAACTATTGAAATTATTTAAAATATATGATATAAAATAGAAACTTATGTGTTTTATATAGATTTTAGGAGGATTCATAAAATGACAAAAAAAGATTTTACAAAAGTACTATTTGAAAAGGGAGTATTCTCATCTAAAGCTGAAGCTGAAAGAAAATTTGAGGTAATCTTAAATACTATTGAAGAAACTTTAAAAGCTGGAGATGAATTAAACATTATCGGATGGGGAAAATTTGAAGTAGTAGAAAAAGCTGAAAGAGTAGGAAGAAATCCAAAAACTGGAGAAGAAATTGTAATCCCAGCTAAGAAAACAGTTAAATTTAAAGCTGGAAAAACTTTAGTAGAAAAAATGAACTAATCTATAACTATTACTTTATAGATAAAATTATAAGAGGAAAATAACAGTAACTATACTGAACTATTTTCCTCTTTTTTTATAATTCTCTATCTGGTATTATTTTAATAAAAAAAAAGAGCAGATTACTCTGCTCTTAAAAAACTATTTAGTTCCTTTTTTATAAGCTCCTTCAGAACCAAAAACATCAACTATTTTTGTTTTGTAGTAAGCTTTCATTTCCTCTTTAGCTGCTCCTAAATATTTTCTAGGGTCAAACTCTTTTGGAGTAGTTCCTAGTACTCTTCTGATAGCTGCTGTGAAAGCTAATCTTCCATCAGTATCTACGTTTATTTTAGCTACTGCTGATTTAGCTGCTTTTCTTAACTCAGAATCTGGAATTCCAATAGCGTCTTTAACTTCTCCTCCAAATTCTTTTATCATTGTAGTATATTGTTGAGGTACAGCAGATGAACCGTGTAATACGATAGGGAATCCTGGTATTCTTCTTTCGATTTCCTCTAATATATCTAGTCTTAATTTAGGATCTTCTCCTGGTTTAAATTTATGAGCTCCGTGAGAAGTTCCGATAGCTATTGCTAATGAGTCTACTCCTGTTTTTGTTACAAACTCTTCAACTTCATCTGGATTTGTATATGTATGAGATTCAGCTTTTACATCATCTTCTATTCCAGCTAAAACTCCTAATTCAGCTTCTACAGTAACATCTTTTGCATGAGCAAATTCTACAACCTCTTTAGAAACTTCTATATTTTTAGCAAAATCATAGTGAGAACCATCTATCATTACAGAAGAGAATCCTGCTTCTATACAAGTCTTTACAGTTGCTAAATCTGGTCCGTGGTCAAGGTGTAAAGCTACTGGAATATCAGACCCCATACTTCTTGCTCTATCTACAGCTGCTTTAGCTAGTAATGGAGTTACTTCTGGTCCCATATATGATAAAGCTCCTTTAGAACATTGTAATATAACTGGTGATCCCATTTCAGCACAAGCTTCAACTATTGCTAAAGCCATTTCCATATTGTTAAAGTTGAAAGCTGGTACAGCATATCCATTTGCATTTGCTTTTGCAAACATCTCTTTTGTGTTTGAAAGACCTAAATCTTTATAATTGTATCCCATTTTTTCCCTCCTAAAAAATCATATATTTTAATTCTATCAGATATTTAAAATAAAATCAATTAAAAGAATGTTAACATTTTAATTTAGGTTAGTTTTTTACTCTTATTTGTTTTAAAATATATCTAAAAAACCATTTTATTCTCATTCTTTTTCTGATTAACAAAATAGCTTGAGGAACTAGTTCTATCACAGTTTCTATTATTTTTTGATATTTATTAAATTTTGTATTAATTAACTTTTGAGCAACTACTAACCACGAAAGTAATAGAAGATTGAAAACCCTCATAAAATTAAGAAAAAAGTTATACATTCCCTCTTTTGTAACATAAAACTTTGAAATCTTAAATAAAACTTCTCCCTCTTGAGTATAAAATATTTGTAAAAAACAAGTTATAAAATAGAGGAAGAATAAAAATTTTACTCTTCCAATATTTTCTCTTAAATTTTTATTATATTTCAAGTTCAATAGGAATAAAATAATTGTAGTTACTCCTATATAAAGTAAATTATTTAAGAAGATATTAAGTAATAGTAGTATAAATAGACTACTTCTTAACAACTTCTATTCCTCCCATATATGGTACTAAAGCTTTTGGTATTAAGAATGATCCATCTTCTTGTTGATAGTTTTCCATAATAGCAACTAATGTTCTTCCTACTGCTAATCCAGAACCATTTAATGTATGGCAATATTCACTCTTAGAGCTTCCATTTGGTCTATATTTAAGTCCCATTCTTCTTGCTTGGAATCCTTCACAGTTAGAACATGAAGAAATTTCTCTATATTTCTTTTGTGATGGTAACCATACTTCTATATCATAAGTTTTAGCTGCTCCAAATCCTAAGTCTCCAGTACATAATTGAATTACTCTATATGGTAACTCTAATCTTTGTAATACTTCTTCAGCATTGTTTACCATTTTTTCTAATTCATCATAAGATGATTCTTGATTAGTTATTTTTACCATCTCTACTTTATTGAATTGGTGAAGTCTTATAATTCCCTTTACATCTTTACCATAAGAACCTGCTTCTCTTCTAAAACATGGTGAATAAGCAGTATAATATTTAGGTAATTCTTTCTCATCTAAAATCTCTTTTCTATGAATATTTGTCATAGTTATTTCAGAAGTTGAGATTAAAAACATATCATCAGTTGTTCTATACATATCATCTTCAAATTTAGGAAGTTGTCCTGTTCCTTCACAAATTTCTCTTTTTACCATAAATGGAGTGATATGCTCAGTATATCCATGCTCTAAAGTATGTAAATCTAGCATAAAGTTAATTAATGCTCTCTCTACTCTAGCTCCTAATCCTCTATATAATACAAATCTTGAACCTCCAAGTTTTGCTCCTCTTTCAAAATCTAGTATTCCTAAATCTTCTCCAATATCCCAGTGAGCTTTTGGTTCAAATGTAAACTCTCTAGGAGTTCCCCATCTTCTAATTTCTACGTTTGAATTCTCATCTTCTCCTACTGGAGTTCCCTCTTGATACATATTAGGAATAGTCATTTGAATATAAGTTAACTTTTCTTCTACTTCAGCTAATTTTGTATCTAATTCTTTTATTTGAGCTGAAACTTTTCCCATCTCTTCAATAAGAGCAGTAGCATCTTGTTTCTCTTTTTTTAATCTCGCAATTTCTGCTGATTCAGAGTTTCTTTTTTGTTTTAAAGCTTCTACCTCTCCTAAAATCTCTCTTCTTTCATCATCTAGTTGAAAAAACTCATCAAGAGTTAAGTTGCTATTTCTATTTTTTAGCATCTCTTCAACTTTTTCTCTGTTTTCACGTATGAATTTTAATTCTAACATACTAATTTCTCCTCTCAAAATATATTTTAATTATTTATTTTATAACCTAATCTTTTTATTTGAACATCTTGTTGCTCAATACCTAACATTTCAAGATATGAATTTGGAGAAGTATTTATTATCTCCATAGATATTTTATTTCCCTCTCTTGAAAAAGTTTTTAATCTTTCTTTTAGATTTCTAGTAACAATTTTTCCTTTTTTCTCTCTTACTTCTAAAATCTCATTACGATTAAACAACTCCTCAAACTTATCCATATCCTCTTGGCTTCCTTCAACTGTATAGAGCATATTTGTAAACTCTTCCATTATCGAGGATTTTCTAGGTACCTCTTCAACTTTATTAACTTTAAATCCCAACACAGCACTCTCATTAAGTCTTTTTACTACCTCTTCATTAGAAATTTCTACATCAGTTTCAAAGTCCATAATCTCATTATATGCCTCAGTTCCTAAGGATATAGGACTTCCAAAGGACATCTTTGGTCTAGGATGAAAACCTTCACTATACTTTACAGGAATTTCTGCCTTGTTGAAAAGTCTTTCAAAAAATCTTAATAAGTCCAGGTGGGATATAAACTTCATTTCTCCATATTTGTCAAAATAAACTCTTTTTTTCATTCCTACCTCATCTTATATTCTTATTTGATTTTTATATTTTACCACTTTCTAGAAAAATTTCAAATACCTTTTTATCTTTCCTGTAATTTTTTCTCTAATTCTCTTACTTTTTTAATTAATTCTGGTACTTTTTTCATAGAGATTTTTACTTTTAAATCTTCTCTATGGTCCATAAGTGGATATCCAGAAAGAATTTGATTATCTGCTACATTTCCTGCTACTCCAGATTTTGCAGCTATTACTACATTGTTTCCTATTTTTAAATGCCCAGCTACTCCTACTTGTCCAGCTAATGTAGTATTATTTCCTACTTCTACACTTCCTGCTATCCCTACTTGAGAAATTATCAAACAATTTTCTCCTATTATATCATTATGAGCAATCTGTACTAAGTTATCTATCTTAGTATATTTTTTAATAATTGTATCCCCTATTGCTCCCCTGTCTACTGTTGTATTAGCTCCTATTTCTACATTATCTTCTATGATAACACTTCCTATTTGGTCTATCTTAGTGTTATTACCATTTACTTTTACAAAACCAAAACCATCTGAACCAATTACTGCTCCAGGTTGAATTACACAATTTTTTCCTATTTTACAGAACTCTCTTACAGTAACATTAGAATAGATAATAGTTCCTTCTCCTATTGTTACCCCTTCTCCTATTGTTACATTTGGATAGATTACTACATTATCTCCTATAATAGTATCATGTCCAATATATACATTAGGAGCTAATCTTACATTTTTTCCTATTTTACTAGAATCTTCTATCATTTTTTCAAAAGGTTTTGTCTCTCTTTTAAAGAAATTTAAAAGTTTTGGCATAAGAGTTCTTGGATTTTCTTTTACCACTAGATACATTTTTCCAATATTTGGTAATGGAATATCTGGCACTAAAATAACTTTAGCCTTTGTTTCATTTAATTTTTTTAAAAATTTTTCATCTGAAGCAAATGTAACATTTTCCTCTTGAGCTTGAAAAAAGGGAGCAAGTCCAGAAACATATCCTAGACTTAAATCTCCCTTTATTTCACACCCAAGGAGGTTTACTAAGTCTTTAATACTATACTTCATAATATCCTCCTTGATTTTAATTATTTTTTAGCTTTCTCCATAGCTTTTAAAACATCAGCTGTAATATCAGTACCACCAAATTTTACTGCTCCTGCTTCTAGTACATAGTCATACTTTCCTGCTTTAGCTACTGATTGAATAGCTGTTGACATTGTCTTTTCTATTTCCTGCATTCTTGTATATTCTTCTTTACTTAGTTTAGTTTGAGAATCTCTTACAAACTTTTGAAAAGCTTCTACTTGTTTTTGAAATTCTTGCTTCTCTTTATCAGTTATTTTATCTCCTTTAGATTGTAATTCTAATTGAGCTTTTTGAAGAGCTACTTCTTTTTGTTTTATTTCATTTTCTAATCTATTTTTCTCTTTGTTTAAATTCTCTTGAATTACTTTTGTTTGTGAGTATTTTGCAAAAGCCTCTTGTGAGTTTACAAAACCTATTTTCTCAGCTAAAGCTGATACTGATAGAGTTAATGCTATTAATGTTATTGCTACTTTTTTCATTATGTTACCTCCGTAAGTATTTATCTATATTTATTAGAATGATTGTCCCATATTGAAATAGAACTCCATTCCACTTGTATCATCATTTCTTATTGGCCATCCAAAGTCAAATCTTAATGGACCAATAGGTGTATTGATTCTAAGTCCAACTCCTGCTGCCATAGCTATATCATTTGCAAAACTATCATCGTGTTGATACGATAAGTCTCTTCCTCTATAATCCCAAGCTCTTCCAGCATCAAAGAACACTACAAATCCTAAAATATCATTTAATTGAGTTCTATTTTCAATAGTACCAACTAATTTTTTAGTTCCCTTATAGAATCCACCATCATATCCTCTAAGTGTACTTCCTCCACCTACCCAGAATCTTTGTCCCTCTTTAGTAGAGTCAGTCATTATTCCTCCTACAACTCTGTAAGCAAATGTATTTTTCTTAAAGAATCCTGCATGATATTTTCTCAATTCAAGAGTTATATTTCCAAACATATCTCCTTCATATCCACTTGCATATCCACCTTCTAATTGAAGTCTTGCATACTCTCCAGCAGTTGGATTCCAGAAATGATTTCTTGTATCATAAGTAATAGATGGGAATAAACTCCAAATATAGTATTTATCATCTAGTCCTTCAGCTTTTACTCCAGAAGGATTTTTCCAATATCCATTTTCAAATTTAGAATGATCTGAAGTCTCCTCTACATACTCTAATTTTGTACCTAAGCTAAGTCTAATATTTTTTGTAATTCCTTTACCTACATTAAATTTAGCCCCTATTGTATCTATCTCATTAAAGATTGCACTATCGTCATCTTCATATGAGTTTTTATAAATACTCCATCCCCAAGAAATTCTATCTGTATCTTTTATCCATGGGTCATAGAAATTAATAGAGAAACTTGTATAATCCTCATCTGATTTTTCAAATGTAAATCCTAACTCTTGTCCTTTTCCTTTCCAGTTAGTATCCTTTATAGAGATAGTTCCTAATAATCCAATCTCAGAACCATAAGAAATAGCTCCTTGTAATATAGCTGTTCTCTCTTCATCAAGTAATAGAACTATATTTTTTCCATCTGGGTCTCCAGGTATATCTCTTACTTCATATTTTACATTTTTAAAATGTCCAAGTCTCATTAAGTTTTGTACAGTTTCATCATAAGCCTTTGAGTTGAAAATTTCATTTTCTTTAAATTCTACCTCTCTAGCTATAACATAATCTTTTGTTTTTAAAACATCATCAGTAGCTTTTCTTCTTGCACCTTTTTGTTTTGTAACCATTTTCTTGAACTCTATATTTCTAACTACTCCTTCACTTAGATATATTTCTAATTCAAGATTTCCATTAAGACCAATATCTGTAACTTCTGCAAGAACATATCCACCATCTTGATATTTTTGAATTATTCTATCTCTATCTCCTCTGATAGTATTGATGTTAAATATTTTTCCAGGTTCAGTTTGGATAACTTGCATCAATTCATCTGTTGTATATACAGTATTTCCTATTATATTTATTCCATTGATAATTGGATTTTCTAAGACACTATATATTACTTTTACACCTTTTCCTGTTTTTACAACATCAGGAATTACATCTCTGAAGTATCCACTCTCTATAAGGTTTTTATGTCCCTCTATAACTCTATTTCTTGAAAAATATCCACCTGTTTGAATAGGTATCATATCTTTTATCTCTTTAGTAGTTACGTGAGTATTTCCCATTATCTCTATATCAGTGATAACAAGAGTTGTATCTACCTTTTCTCTTTCAGATAAAGGTATTATCCCTTTTTCTTCTAATAAAGCTTTTGTATCTTTTTTCTCTGTAATATCCACTGTTAATTTTATTCCATTGTCATATACAGTAGGATATATTGATACCTCTGCCACATATTCTAAATCTTTGATAGCTTTATAATCAACTATCATATTTTCTGTTGCATATTTTTGCCCCTCTTTAGACTTCATACTATCAAGTATTACTTCATAAGGAATCTCTCTATTGTTAATTATCTCTATTTTTTTGATATCATACCCTGTAACATCAGCAAATGAGATAATACTCAATAGAAAAACTAGTAAAACTGCTATTTGCTTTCTCATCTTTACCTCCACTATTTATTTATAAAGATGTCTATTAGGCTATCATATTTCTTTTCAAATTTAAAGTCTATATGATAATTTAATCCCTCTTTAGAATCTTTATCTGATGATTTTTTTCTGTCCTCTGGGAGCTTTCCTACACCTATCCCTATAGATTTTGTTGTATCAAATCTATACTCTAGGGAAAAATCATACTCTTTTAATGCCCCACTATCATTACTTCTTTTCTCGCTCTCTGTATTATCATCCTCCAACAGTGTCCCTTTTGCCACCCACCATATTTTATCTTTATATATATTATCTTCTGCCTCCAAAACAGCTCCTAATCTTAACCTACTCTGGGCTTCTTCATTAGTATTTTCTCCTTTGTTTTGTTCGCTTAGAAGATTTGAACTAATTCTAAATTTTGAAATATTTAAAGTATTTTTTATAAGGTTAGAAACAGGTTTTAATACCTGAGTTAACTGTCCTCCAATTACATTAGTTATAAGAGTAGTTGTAGCTCCATTTTCACCCTCTAAACTATTTGTATCTGTTAAAAGAGAGTTTAAGTTTCCACTACTACTTCCATTTTTTGAACTTATATTAAATCTCAAATTATCTAAATTGCCATTTAAACTTAAACCTAATTGCTCATCTTGAACATCTACCTTAGCATCTATTAAAAGGTTTGGATTTACTTTAGGAAGATAAGTCTTTTGGTCATTAAACATCACTAATGCTCTATCTAGGTAAAAAGTATTATCATTTACATTCAAACTTCCACCAATTACTTCTATATTTCCTAAGAAACTATATTTTCCACTCTTTCCACTTAAAACTCCATTTCCTAAAACATTTCCTTTAATATCTCCTACAAAAGAATTTAATGTTTGAATATCCAGTTTTATTCCATTTTTAATTTTTACACCTAAATTTATTTCTAAAGAGTTTTCAAAAACAGTTTCAATTTTAAAATCTGAACCTAAATCTTCACTTTGAACCACTGTTTCTGATGAGGATTTAAATAAAAACTCTTTAATTTTTTGAAATAAACTTTTTGATGTATTTGGTATCTCATTTACTACTCCATCAATTATCTCAATGTCTCCAAAAATTTTATTACCAACTACACTTATATCAGTATTAAAATTTACTCCAAACATATTTCCATACTTATATTTTATCTTATCTAATTTTAAATTAAATTCATATTTTAACTCCTCTTTATAGTATGGATTTTCTGAAACTTCTTTCAAAGTAGGAATATTAAACTCTCCAGTTAATTTTATATTTCCTTCATTTAATTTTCCTTGAAAATTATCAATAAATAAATTATTTCCTTCTAATTTTATTGTACTGTTAAACTCTTCTAATTTCAAGAACAAATCTTTATTTTCTAAATTAAAATTTCTTATTCTCAAAAATCCTCTATTTTCATTCTCTCTTACTCTTATTTTAAAAGTTGAAAAACCTTGAACGTTTCTAATTCCATATCCTTCTAAGAAAATATTTAAAAAGTCTAAATTTATATCATTAGCTTCTGCATCATACAAGTACTTATTATTTAATATATCATAATATCCTTTAGAATAAAAGAGATTATCTAAATATTTAAAAGAAAATTCATTTAAATTTAACTTTTCTAAATCTCCATCTAATAAAACTTTTAAATTATTAAAAAATATTCCCTTTACTCCTAACTTATTACTTAGGATATTTAACTGGTAACTCAATTCATCAATCTTTCCACCAAATCTTCCTTCTAATAATAGCTCTCCCTCTAAATTTTCAATTGGAATATACTCTTGTAATTTATCCAATGGTAAAATCTGCTTTTTTATTCTACTATCTAAGTTTGAATTAACTATATCATAATCTCCTACTATTGTAACTAGGTTTTCTAATTTTTGATTGCTTAATGTTACTTCCTTAATTTTAACTATTCCATCTGTTAAGTTTTCAGCAGTATATTCACTTTCTATATATATATTGGGTAGCCTATTTCCTGAAATATAAACTTTATCAACAGTAGATTTTAAAGATGCTGAAATATTTTTTTCTTTTCCTCGTATCTTTGCTGTTCCTATCACTCTATATTTTAAACTACTATTTCCATAATATCTACCAATATTTTCCTCTATTAGATTTATAGTAGCATTATAACTATTATCTTTTAAAGAATAATTTCCCTTTATAATATTATTATTTACTTTTAATTGCTTTATAAATAAGTTGTTATTTGAATATCCTAATTCACCATTAACACCTATTTTTTCATTATTCTCTAAAATTATCTCTATGTCATTTAAAAATAATTTTCCCTTGGGATTACTTAACTTTCCTTCAATTTTTCCAATGACATCATTTATTCTTATCTCTGGTTTTTCAATTTTAAATTTCTTTAAAGATAAATCTTGAATTTTGGTATTTAAGTTTATAGTTTCATTATTTAAATTTATATTTCCTGAAATATCTAATAACTGGTTATTAAAGTTTTTTATTTCAAAAATATTATCTTTTAATCTAGCTACTAAATTCAATCCATTTAGTTCGTAATCATCATAAGAAACTTTTCCTATTTCACCATTAAACTCCAAAAAGAGATTTTTTTCTTTTGAAAAAATCAACTTTCCACTTAAATCTTTAAGAACACCAAAATATTTTCCAGAAATACTCTCTATATTTAGCTCTCCATTAAACTTATCCTTTTCTCCTATAATATTTCCAGAAAAATTCCCAGTTAACTCTGCATTTTTTTCTCCTAATAACTCTTTAAAATGTAGGTCTTCACCTTTTATCTTCAAGTCATAAACAAAAGTATCTAAATATATGTTTCCAGTTATATCCAATTCTTTTTTATTATTTTCTAGCAAAGAAAAACTCTTTAAATTTATCCCATTATTATAGACTGAATAATCTAATAAAAAGTTGTTATTAAATAAAGAAAATTTTATCTCTCCTTCTCCAGTTGTAAGTTTTTTACTATTTAAGTCATATTCTAAAAAGTACTCTTTTTCTTTATCTAATTGAAATTTTTTCTCTTCACTTAAGTATTGTCCCATCAAATTTATTATATTAGAGTTTAATTTTAATTTTATCTCTTTTTCTAAAATTTGAAACTCTAATTTCCCGTCAAAATTTGGAATGTAATTTTTATTATTAATATTTTTTATATTTAAAGATAAATCTCCTTTGCCTTCCCAAAAATTTAATGCTCCATTTATCTCTTCAGAAAGAGCTATCTCTTTTTTTTCATTTAGCTGATTTAAAACAGTATAGATTTTAGGTAGATGTATTCCATCTTTATCATATAAAAAATTTACCTTTGTATCAATTAAGTTTAAATTTTCAATCTCAACCCTTTTTATAAAAGTATCTATATTTACCTTTAATTCTTCTTTCATATTGAGATTAAACTTTACTCTATCTACATTTAATTCTTCAAAAGGTAAATCTACCCCTTTTAGATATGATAATTTTTCTAGATTTTTTTTCTTTATATTTGCTAAATCAAAATCTATATTTAACTCTCCATCTTTAAATGAAAGAAAAAATTCTTCTGGTTTATCAAACACTAAAGCCTTAGCATTTAAAAATATCCCTTCTGGTTTAAACTCTACTCTTCCCTTTGCTTCTTTTATAGTGTCATCTAAATCAATATATTTTACATCGACTCCATCAAAAGCTATCCAACCTGACATTCCACTAGAAGCAATAGTCAAATCCATATTGAGAAGTCCACCTTCATATGAAACCTCTTTTCCATCATATCCATATTGTGCTAACTCTGTTTTTACATTGATATTAGAAAGTTTTATAGTCATCGAATATGGTTCTTTTGCAGTAGAAAAAGCAAAATCATATATTTCCTCTTTATTATTTCCTACAAAATGTAAAGCTATTCCCTCTGTTTTACTAAATGTCAAATACCCATTTGTATCAAAAGCAGTCTGCTCTATTGGCAACCTATATCCTAAATCTCTGAAAACAGTAGTTACATTTTTTCCTGTAATTCTATCAATTGGAATAGAAATTCCAGGCTCATAAGGTTTTTCCTTTTCTGATTTTTTTTCTTGAGTTGTTTCTGTTTCCTCTTCACTACTACCAGTAAAAGCTGCTACAATATTGATATCTCCATTTTTTCTTCTAGTTATATTAGCTATTCCACCATTTATTATTATCTCTTCTATTCTTAATTTTTTTAATGATTCTTCTGAATATAAAATATCTACTTGTGGAGTATCTATTATGACTTCGTCCCCATCAGCTAATACAAAATCCTTTACTATAACTTTATTTTTTTCAAAAATAATATCACTACTTTTAAAAGTAGGTCCTAAAAATAATCTTACTACCACTTCTACTGTTTTTGGTAAATTATACTTTACTGTCCACCATCCACCAAAAAACAATAAAAAGAGGAAAGTAACAAATATCGTTTTTTTTCTATGTTTCTTAAAAAAATCTGTCATTTTCCTCTCTTCCTTTCTCCTATAAAGGTCTTTTTAAAGGTATTCCTGCCCTTCTAGGATATTTTTTATCTGTTTTTTCTTTTTTTCTAATTTCTATTACTACTCTAGAATCTTTTGAGAAAGGTAAGTTAAAATTAAAAATCTCTACAATTTCAGATTTTAAAATAGTAAGAGCATTTTCAGCTTCAGCTTCTTCTCCAGTTCCCTCCATTTTTTGAGAAAGAAATATTCCTTCCTCTTTAAGAAATGGAATTATATATTCTAGTATTGTACTAAGCTTTGAAACTCCTCTACAAAGTCCTAAATCATAACTCTCTCTTTTCTCATCAGATATAAAATCTTCAGCTCTAGAAGTTACTATCTCTACATTTTCAAGTCCTAGCTCATCTTTTACCATTTGTAAAAATTTAGTCTTCTTACCAATTGAATCCATAAGTGTAAATCTTATATTTTCATTAAATATAGCTAATACCATTCCAGGAAATCCTGCTCCTGTTCCTACATCTATAGCACTTTTCATATCCCATTTTATTAGATTTTGTAAAAGTAATGAATCTAAAAAATGTTTCTCTATTATTAATTTTTCATCTCTCATAGCTGTTAGATTTGTATGAGAATTATACTCTAATAACAGTGAAAGATATTTTAATAAATTATCAACTTTTTTCTCTGTATATTCTACACCTATCTCTTTTAGTCCTGAAATTAAGAACTCTCTCATCTTAATTCCCCCTTGCTTTCAAATAGATTAGTAATACCTGTATATCTGCTGGAGATACTCCTGATATTCTTGAAGCTTGTCCTATATTAAGTGGTCTAGCAGCTTTTAATTTATCTTTAGCTTCTTTAGGTATATTTTCTAATGTATCATAATCTAAATCAGCTGGTATTTTTTTATTTTCTAAGCTCTTATGCTTCTCTATCATTTTCATAGATCTTTCTATATATCCAGAGTATTTAACTTGAACTTCTACTTGGTACTCAGTATCTCTACAATAATCCTCTATTTTCATATCACTAAGTTCAGATATATATTTTATATCTTGGAAAGTTACACTTGGTCTTCTAAGTAATTCAAAATATGTAACTCCATCTTTTAAAGGTGTCTCTCCTCTTTTTTCTAATACTTCATTTACTCTAGGATTACTTGGTCCTACATAATTTTCCATTAACTTAGCTTTTATCTCTTCTACATCTTTTTCTTTCTTTTGTACTCTTCTATACTCTTCTTCTGGTAATAGTCCTATTTCATATCCTATCTTAGAAAGTCTTAAGTCAGCATTATCCTCTCTAAGTAATAGTCTATACTCACTTCTAGCTGTAAACATTCTATAAGGTTCATTTGTTCCTTTAGTTACTAAATCATCTATTAAAGTTCCTATATATGAATCAGCTCTATCTAGAATTACTGGCTCTTTTCCTTGTAATTTTCTTACTGCATTGATTCCAGCCATAAGTCCTTGAGCTCCTGCCTCTTCATAACCTGATGTTCCATTTATCTGTCCAGCTAAGAAAAGGTTTTCTACTGTTCTACTCTCTAAGGAATATTTTATCTCTTGAGGTGGAATATAGTCATATTCTATAGCATAAGCATATCTCATTATATGAGCATCTTCTAGTCCAGAGATATTTTTTAACATTCCCTCTTGTACATCTGTTGGTAACGATGAAGATAATCCTCCTAAATATATCTCATTTGTTTCACTACCTTCTCTCTCTAAGAAAAGATGGTGTTGATTTTTATCTTCATATCTAAATACCTTATCTTCTATTGATGGACAATATCTTGGTCCTGTTCCTTGAATTGTTCCATTAAATAATGGAGATCTATGTTTATTGCTTTTTATTATCTCATGAACTTTTTCATTAGTATGAGCTATATAACAAGAGATTTGTTCTCTATTTTTTATCTCTTCATCACTTGTTCTACTTGAAAACTTTAATAGCTCTTCATCTCCTGGTTGTTCCTCTACCTTTGAAAAATCTATAGTTCTGGCATCTATTCTTGATGGTGTCCCAGTTTTAAATCTTCCCAATTTAATTCCAGCTTTTTCAAGAGATAAAGGTAAATCATCAGAAGATAACTCTCCCATTCTTCCACCGCTAAAGTGATTTTGTCCTATATGGATTAATCCTCTCATGAAAGTACCTGTTGCTAAAATTACCATTTTAGCTCTATACTCAACACCTTCTCTTATTTTTACTCCTATAATTTTTCCATCTTCTATTACTAAATCAGTTACCATTCCTTGAATTGTACTAAGATTAGGGCAATTTTCAAGAGTTTTTTTCATCTCTTTAGCATATTTTACTTTATCTGCTTGAGCTCTTAAAGCTCTAACTGCTGGTCCTTTTTTAGTATTTAAAACTCTTATTTGAACAAAAGTTTTATCTATATTTCTTCCCATCTCTCCACCTAAAGCATCTATCTCTTTTACTAAGTGAGATTTAGCTGGTCCGCCAATTGATGGATTACATGACATCACACCTATATTATCTAATGTAATTGTAAAAATAGCTGTTTTAGCTCCCATTCTAGCTGAACTAAGTGCTGCTTCACACCCTGCATGTCCAGCTCCAACTACAATAACATCAAAATTATGCATTTTCTCCTCCTAAAACTACTTTAAATTCTCAAAAAAATCTGCTGTTTTACTATCTGTAATTACTAAAAGAACATCTCCTTTTTCTATTACAGTAGTTGCCAGTGGATTTGGATTGAAACTTTGGTCTTCTTTTTTTATTCCTACTACATTTGAATTATATTTTTTTCTAATATCTAATTCAATTATGCTTTTTCCCCAAAATATAGATGGAGCTTTTACTTCTAACAATAAGAAATCTGCTGAAAATCTTAAGTGCTCTACTAAATTTGGCTCCATAGCTAATTGAGCAACTCTTCTTCCCATATACTCTTCAGGATATATTACTTTATTTGCACCTATTTTAGCTAAAACTTTTCCATGACTTTTTGTAACTGCTTTAGCTATAATTTTCTTTACCCCTAACTCCTTTAAATTAAGAGTTATCATAATACTTGGTTCTATATCACCTACACATACAAAAGCTATATCATAGTTATTTATCCCTAACTCTTTTAAGCTTTTTACATCTGTAGCATCCATCATTATGGCATTATCTACTATATTTTCATTTATACAATCTTGTACAATTTCTTCATCACTATCTATAGCTAAAACCTCTTCATTTGATTCATATAACGTCTGTGCTACACTCGTTCCAAATCTTCCTAAACCAATTACTAAATATTGTTTCATAATCTTTTATCTCCTTAAAATTAACCTACTAATATATTCTCTTTTGGATATTTTGAAATAGCTTTTTTCTTAGTTTCTCCTATTGCTAATGCAAAAGTAAGAGGCCCTAATCTTCCTATAAACATAGTTATTATTATAAGAAGTTTTGAAAGAACACTTAGTTGTGGAGTAATTCCTAATGTAAGACCCACTGTTCCAAAAGCTGAAATAACTTCAAATACTACTTGCTCCATAGTAAAATCTTCTATTACCAAAATGCAAGTAATAATAAAAGCTACATATGTAATAGCAATTACTAATATTGCTAAAGCTCTATTTAAAATTTCCCAATCTATTCTTCTGTTAAAAACTTCTATATTTCCTTTTTTCTTTGCTATCCCTATAACATAGAACATTATTACTCCAAAAGTAGTAGTTTTTATTCCCCCACCTGTAGACCCAGGAGAAGCTCCTATAAACATCAATATACAACTAATGAATATTGTTGCATCTCTTAAACTTCCCAATGGAACAGTATTAAATCCTGCTGTACGTAAAGTTACACTTTGGAAATAAGAAGCTAATATTTTTTCAAAGAAATTTAAATCTCCAATTGTATTTGGATTAGAATATTCTAATATTAAAAATAGTATCATTCCTCCCAAAGTAAGTATTATAGAAATAAGGATTGCCATTTTTGAAGTAAGATTGAATCTATCAATACCATTTCTTATAACAACGATAAATGAAGTTATTACAGCAAATCCTATTCCTCCTAAAGTTATTAAATAACCCACTGTTAAATTTACCACAACATTTGAAGAAAAACCTTCTAAATTATTAGAAAATAGTGCAAATCCAGCATTACAAAATGCTGAAATAGAATGGAAAATTCCAAAATATATAGCTTTTCCCAAACTCATTTTATCCATAAATTGAGTTGTTAAAATAATTGCACCTATACTTTCTATCGTAAAGACAACAAAAAGTAATTTTTTTATAAACTCTCCTATCTCCCCACTATTATCAGCATTCCTCTCCTCTTTTAGTAGCTCTCTTTCATAAAAAGTCATTTTTTTCCCAGTAGCTAAAAATAGAATAGAAGAAAATGTCATTACCCCTAAACCACCTAATTGTATAAAAAATATTATAATGGTAGTTCCTATTGGAGAAAATACAGTTGCTGTATCTACTACAGTAAGCCCTGTTACACATATTGCTGAAACAATAGTAAATAATGAAGATAGAAAACTTAACTCCTTTCCTTCATTTAATGAAAATGGCATCATCAATAAAAATGTTCCTACTATTATTGCTAACAAAAAACCTAATATTAACTTTCTTGAAGGTGAAAGCTTTTTTAAGTACTCTTTAATTATATCTACTTCCATTTTTTCCCTTTCCTAATTTTTTCTATCTTAACATTATACATTATTTGGTGAAATTTTACAACTCCTTAGTTAAATAAAAATTCTCTCAGAATAAAAAATAAATTTTAATTTCTTTCATATATAAAAAAAAGAGAAAAGTTAAAAATTATATTAACTCTTCTCTTTATTTTATCTTTTATTTGAATTTTTAATTTTTATTTTTTACCTTAAATTTAATTTCATCATTCTCAAGAACCACATCAACTTTATCTCTCTCTTTAATTTCATTTGAAAGTATAAGTTTAGCAAGAGATGTTTCTAACTCTTTTTGAATATATCTTCTAAGTGGTCTTGCACCATATTGTGGCTCATAAGCATTTTCAGCTAGATATTTTATAACATCTTCAGAAAAATCAAGTTGGATATATCTATCTTTTAATTTTTCTTCTACTGATTTTAAAGCAAGTCTTACTATATCTTTGATAGAAGCTAAATCAAGAGCTTTAAATGTAATAATCTCATCTACTCTATTTAAAAATTCTGGTCTAAAGTTTGCTTTTAATTGATCTAGTACTCTTTCTTTTGTAGCTTCACTTAAGTTTATATCATCAAGAATTAGGCTACTTCCTATATTTGATGTCATTATAATCAAAGTATTTTTAAAGTCTACAACTCTACCTTGTCCATCTGTAAGTCTTCCATCATCAAGGACTTGTAAAAGAATATTAAATACATCTGGATGAGCTTTTTCAATTTCATCAAATAATATTACAGAGTAAGGTTTTGTTCTCACAGCTTCTGTAAGTTGTCCTCCTTCTTCATATCCAACATATCCTGGAGGTGCACCAATTAATCTAGTAGTTGAAAATTTATCCATATACTCACTCATATCTATTCTAATTACAGAGTCTTCACTATCAAATAAGTTATAAGCTAGAGATTTTGCTAGATAAGTTTTACCTACTCCTGTAGGTCCTAAGAATATAAATGATCCCATAGGTCTATTAGTATCTTTAAGTCCCGCTCTTGACCTAATCATAGTATCTGCAACAGCTTTAACTGCTTCGTCTTGACCTTTTACCCTCTCTTTTAAAGAATTTTCAAGATTTAAAATTTTCTCTTTTTCTGTTTCTGCTAATTTTGATACAGGTATTCCTGTCCATTTTGATACTATATCAGCTATCTCATCAGAAGTTACCTCTTGTTTTAGAAGTCCACTACTTCCATAAGCAGCATCTAATCTATCTTGTTGCTCTTTCAATTGTTTTTCTAAAGTTCCAAGTTTTCCATATTTCAATTCTGAAAGTTTAGTTAAATCATAATTTCTTTCAGCTTGTTCCATTTCAAGTTTTACTTTTTCAATCTCTTCTTTTATTTCTTTTACTTTAGTAATATCTTTTTTCTCTAATTCCCATTGAGATTTCAATAAAGATTTTTTAGAGTTTACTTCAGCTAATTCTTTTTCAAGATTTTCTAATCTCTCTTTAGATGCTGTATCTGTTTCTTTTTTCAAAGCTTCTCTTTCGATTTCAAGTTGCATACTCTTTCTTGTTAATTCATCTAACTCTGCTGGCATAGAATCTATCTCTGTTCTAATCATTGCAGCAGCCTCATCTATTAAGTCAATAGCTTTATCTGGTAACTGTCTATCTGCTATGTATCTATTACTTAAAGTAGCAGCAGCTACAATAGCTCCATCTGATATTCTAACTCCGTGATACATTTCAAATTTTTCTTTAAGTCCTCTTAGTATTGATACAGTATCTTCTACAGTTGGTTCATTTACTAAGACAATTTGGAATCTTCTTTCAAGAGCTGGGTCTTTCTCAATATATTTTCTATATTCATCAATAGTAGTTGCTCCTATTACTCTTACCTCTCCTCTAGCAAGCATAGGTTTTAAAATATTACCAGCATCCATAGCTCCATCAGTTTTTCCTGCTCCTACTATAGTATGGATTTCATCTATAAATAGAATAATATTTCCATTTGAATTTTCTACCTCTTTAAGTACACCTTTTAGTCTCTCTTCAAATTCTCCTCTAAATTTTGCACCAGCAATTAAAGCACCCATATCTAGAGAATAAATAGTTTTTCCTTTTAGTGATTCAGGCACATCTCCATTTAATATTCTTTGAGCAAGTCCTTCAGCAATAGCAGTTTTACCTACTCCTGGTTCTCCTATTAATATAGGATTATTCTTAGTTCTTCTTGAAATAATTTGAATTGTTCTTCTTATTTCACTGTCTCTACCTATAATAGGGTCAATCTTACCTTGTCTTGCAAGTTCAACTAAATTTTTTGCATATTTTTCTAATACTTCATAATTAGCTTCTGGATTTTGAGAATCTACCTTTTGATTTCCTCTTATCTCTTTTACAGCCTCTTCATATTTCTTTTCATCAAGCCCTAATCTTTTTAATATAGGCAGATGTCTAATAAGTGCCCAGAAAAGATGTTCTACACTTATGTAAGAATCTCCCATTTTCTCCATTATACTTTCAGCTTCTATAAGTACTCTATGAGTTCCTTGGTCTAAAGTTACATCCCCTAAATTATTTCCCTCTATTCTTGAAAATTTTGAAATTTCATTTTCCAACTGTCCGATAATATAGTTTAAATTTAAATCTAATTTTTCAACAATTCTAGGAATAAGCCCTTCATTATTTTTAAGGAGAGCCAAAGCTAGAAACTCAGGTTTTATAGATTGTTGTTTTGCTTTTAAAGTAAGAGTTTGAGCCTCTTGTAAAGCAAGTAATGAGTTTTCAGTAAATTTGTTTTGATTCATAAAAAACGACCTCCTCCGAATTGTTAGCACTACATCATATTGAGTGCTAATTATTTTATATTTTGATTATAGAACATAAAAAGTTTTTTGTCAACTATTTTCATACAAAATTTTTAAAAATATTTTTTTCAAGAAAAAGAAAAAAATTAATTGATTTATTATAAAAAATATGAAATAATATATTTGCAATATTGATTTCAATGTAGGGAGGATTCGTATGGGATTATTTGATTTTTTTAAGAAAAAAAACAAATGAGGAATGGTTTGAGATTTACTCTCCATTAAATGGTAAAGTAATTGATTTATCAGAGGTTCCTGATGATGCTTTTGCACAAAAAATGGTAGGAGATGGATGTGCTATTGATCCTGCAGAAGGGGTTATCTGTGCACCAGTTGCTGGAGATATAGATATATTTGAAACTAACCATGCTGTAAGCTTTGAAACTCCAAATGGATTAGAAATGATAGTTCACTTTGGAATAGATACTGTTACTTTAAAAGGTGAAGGATTTAATAGAGTTGCTACTTCTGACACAGTAAAAGTTGGAGATAAGTTAGTAGAGTACGATTTAGCTTTTATAAAAGAAAAAGCTCCATCTGTAAAAACTCCTGTTATCATTAATAATATGGATGCTGTTGAAAAAATAGAAGTAGTAGCAAAAGGAAAAGATGTTAAGGTTGGAGACCTTATTATGAGAGTTTTATTAAAAAAATAATCAATTAAAAAAAGCTGAGTAGCATTAAAAAAATGCTTTACTCAGCTCTCTTTTTTTGTATAATATAGTCGCCAAACAAAATATACAAAAGGAGATATACATGCTTTTAAAACACATATTCTCTGATATTAATATATCAAATCTTTTAACTCATGTCAAAAAATATTTTTACTATAATCATTTTCTTTACATTGAAGAGACTATTCAAAAATTTCTTGCTTGTTCAATTGATAAAGCTTTCATTGTTTATCAATGCCCTCTGTGCGGTAGCGCTCATAAATTTAAAATTTCTTGTAA
>NZ_GL987988.1:883727-940334 GCF_000158195.2 Fusobacterium mortiferum ATCC 9817 | reverse complement strand
ATAAAAAAAGAACTTAAATTTATTATCTCTAAAATAAAAAAATATAAATTACAATATACTAAAACTACATTTTATCAACTAGAAATCTGGAAAACATTTGGAATAAATCCTTTCTATTGTTTTAATTGTAAAATTAAAATGAAAGTAAGAAGAATTTCATATTTTAATATATCAAAAGGCTCCATTTGTTGGAAAGAATATTGTTGGTAGCGCTGATTAAAATCAGCTTTTTTGTGTTACAAAAATATTTATTTTTTCTTATTTTATTAAACTTCTAATAGAAATATTAACTAATTCCTTATTTTTCTCTTAAAAAGTCAAATTATAATTTCCTTATATATAAAAAAGTGGTTAGGAACTCCTAGCCACTTATTTATTTTACACTCTCCCTATCTAAAAACTCATAATCTATTTTTTGAATTTTAGGAACTTCTTCATTTCTAATTAATTTTATTATAGTTTCAGCAGCTAATTTTCCTGTCATTTCATTGTTATATTTTATTGTTGTCAATCTAGGAGTAACTACATCTGAAATTTTATATCCACCAAAACCTAAAATAGATATATCTTCTGGAATTTTATATCCATGTCTATAGATCGCTTTCATAGCTCCAAAAGCCATATTATCAGTAGCAGATACTATACAATCAGGGCTATTATTTTTTAAATACTCATCTACTAAAATCTCAGTTTTCTCAAGAGAGAAATCACTTTTTATTTCAGTAATTTCAATATCAGGAGATTTCCTTAAAATTTTAAAAACAGCCTCTCTTCTAGTAACCCCTACAGTAATATCTTTTTCATCTACTCCAATATAAAGAATCTTTTTTAAATTTGCTTTTAAAACCTTATTTCCAATCTTTTTTCCAGCTTCATTTTCATTGTTAATTATAGAGTACCCATTTGAACAAATTTGCCCTACAAAAAGAGTTGGAAGCTGAGTTCTCTTTACAAAGTTTTTATGCTCAGGAGTAATTTGAGTGGCTAAAATAATTATACCTTCGACATTTAAACGCCAAAGATTGTCAAGATTTGCCTTTTCTAATTCAATATCATGATTAGTATTTATAATAAGAGGAATATACCCCTCTCCCCTTAATTTTGTATCTAAGTTCATTAAAATAGTTGATGTAGTAGTAGAATCAAAACATGGAACAATAACTCCTATAAACTTATTATTTTTAGTTTTAATTCCTCTAGCAAAAAGATTAGGAGCATATCCATGTTCATCAATGACCCTTTGAATTTTTTCTCTGACCTCTTCACTTACATATCCATTATTAAAAAATCTTGAAACAGTACTCTTTCCCACTCCAGAAAGTTTTGCTATATCTAAAATCGTTATTTTTTTACTCATAAAAGTTTGTAACCTCACGTAAATATATTATATTTTCTATTATACAATAAATTTTGTAAAAACACTAACAAAAAATATTTTTGTATTAAAACAGGAAAAAAAGAGCTATAAGAGTTATTAGTGAAATATTTTTAAAAAATATTATTGACAAATTTAAAAAAATATATTATCTTAAATATATGGGAACGTTCCCTTAAGTTTGAGAGAGGGAACATAAATTTAGAATTAAAAAGTAAGAGGAGGAGAGTATGGACTTTAATAAAATTGCACAAGAAGTTGTAAAAAATATTGGTGGAAAAGAAAATATAGCTGTAATGGAGCATTGTGCTACTAGGCTTAGAATTGTTGCCAAAGATAATGACAAGGTTTCAGTAGAAGGTTTAAAATCTATTCAAGGAATAGGGGGATACTTTTTCCAATCTGGTCAGCATCAGATAATAATTGGAACTGGAAAGGTAAATAAGGTTTTTGCTATTATAAATTCTCAAGGAGATATAAAGACAGAGGGAGCAAAACAGGAAGCTTATGCTAATTTAAATCCATTCCAAAAAGGATTAAGAGCTTTAGCAGATGTTTTTATTCCACTTATACCAGTACTTGTTGCTACTGGACTTTGTATGGGACTCAGAGGTTTTGTATTACAATTAGGGGTAACACTTTCTCCCGAAGTTTTAACTATGACACAAGTTGTAACTGATACAGTATTTATATTTTTACCTGCTCTTGTAGTTTGGTCTACTTTTAAGAGGTTTGGTGGAACTCCTGTAATAGGAATGGTCTTAGGACTTATGTTGATAGCCCCTATGTTACCTAATGCTTGGGAAGTTGCTAGTGGTGCTGTAAAACCTTTACAATTAGGAATTTTTAGGATTGAAGGATTCCAAGGTACAATCCTCCCTGCTCTTATTGTTGGTATAGTTGGATCATATATCGAAAAATGGGTAAAATCTTGGATGCCAAGTGTAGTAGATTTAGTATTTACTCCATTTTTAACAATAGTTATAGGAATGATATTAGCTTTCTTAGTTGTAGGACCTATATTTACAACAATAGAAGATTTAGTTATGACTGCAATTCAAGGAATAATAGGGCTACCATTAGGAATAGGTGGTGGTTTATATGGTGCTTTCCAACAAGTATTGACAGTAACAGGATTACATCATTCATTAATGATTGTTGAAACAAGTTATTTAAGTACTTTAGGAAGAAATCCATTAAATGCTTTAGGAACAGCTTCTATGGCTGGACAAGCTGGAGCAGCTATAGCTTTCGCTATGAGTATAAAAAATAAGGAAGAAAGAGCTTTAAAATTCTCTTCAATAGTTCCTTGTTTCTTTGGAATAACAGAACCATTACTATTTGGAGTAACTTTAACAAATTCAAAAGTATTTATATCAGGTATGATAGGTGGAGCTGTTGGAGGAATATTTGCAGTTTTATTTGATATAGCTCCTTCTGTTATGGGAGTAACATTTATCCCAGCTATTCCAGCTTATTTAGGAAACAATCTATTTGGTTATTTATCTATGATTGCTATAAGTATGGGAGTAGCTATGGGAGTAACAAAAATTTTAGTTAAGAAAAATTAATTTGAGGTAAGAATGGATAAAAAAGAGTATATAAATCGTTTAAATGAACAGAAAAAACTACAAGAGATGATGAGTAGAGATAGATATTTACTTAACTTTCATCTAATTCCACCTAGTGGTTGGCTAAATGATCCAAATGGACTTTGTCAGTTTAAAGGGATAAATCATATTTACTATCAATATACACCTTTTGATGCTACTTGGGGTATGAAGTTATGGGGACATTATACAACAGAAGATTGGATAACCTACAAAGAGTATGAACCATTTCTTTTTTCAGATGTAAAAGATGATAGAGATGGGGTATATAGTGGTTCAGCTTTTATAAAAGATGATGAAATCTATTTTTATTATACAGGTAATGTAAAATACACCGATAAAAAATATGATTATATCTCTGCTGGAAGAGAGCAAAATACCATAATGGTAAGATCTAAAGATGGATTTACCTACGATGAGAAAAGAACAATTTTAAAAAATAGTGACTACCCTAATATGAGTTGCCATGTAAGAGACCCTCAAATAATAGAGAGAGATGGAGTTTTTTATATGGTATTAGGAGCAAGAGATTTAGAGGATAGAGGCTGTGTCTTAATATATAGTTCAAAAGATTTAGAAAACTGGTCTTATCATATGAGAATAGATTCACAAGAAAAGTTTGGATATATGTGGGAGTGCCCTAATTTAATAGAGATCTCTGGAAAGATGTTTTTAATTTGTTGTCCTCAAGGGGTGGAGCAAGTTGGAATAGATTATGCCAATATCTACCAATGTGGATATTTTCCTATAGATATAGATTTTGAGGGGAAAGAGTATGCTTTAGGAAAATTTGTAGAATTAGATAGAGGATTTGATATATATGCTCCTCAAACTTTTACTGATGAAAAAGGAAGAAAGATTTTAATTGGTTGGATGGGATTACCAGATGCTTCATACACTAATGAGGAAACAGTAAAAAATGGGTGGCAACATGCTTTAACCCTTCCTAGAGAGTTAAAGGTAAAAGATGGAAAAATTATTCAACTTCCTTTAGAGGAGTTTAAAAAATTAAGAGTTGAACAAGAAAATATATCTACTTTTGAAAATATAGAATTAATCTTTGATTTTGAAAGTTGTAAAGAGATTGAACTTCTTTTAAGAGAGAGCATAAAAATTATATATAGAGCTGGAATTTTAACTTTAAATCTTGAAAAATGTGGTCTTGGTAGAGATGAAAGAAGTGTAAGATTAGAGAAACTGGAAAGTTTAAATATATTTCTAGATAATAGCTCTATTGAGATTTTTGTCAACTCTGGAGAGGAAGTTTTTACAAGTAGATGTTATTGTGAGATTTTAGAAAATAGAGTAAATCTCAGTGGAGAGTATAAATTAAAAGAATTTAAAGGTTACGAGATAAAAAAATTTGAAATTTTAAAATAAAAATTGTATTATAGTAGATAATTACTATATTAGAATAAAGGAGATTAGAAACAGATGATAATAGGAGCAGTTGAAGCTGGAGGAACAAAATTTGTTTGTGGTGTGGGAAATGAAAAGGGAGAGATATTTGAAAGAGTAAGTTTTCCTACTGAAACACCTGAAATTACCCTAGCAAAAGTAGTAGAATTTTTCAAAGATAAAAATATAGAAAGACTTGGAATAGGATCTTTTGGACCAATTGATGTAAATCCTAAATCAAAAACTTATGGATATATAACAAAAACTCCTAAGTTAGCTTGGACAGATTGTGATGTAGTAGGATATTTAAAAAAATATTTTGATATCCCTATGTACTTTGATACAGATGTAAATGGAGCTGCTTTAGGAGAAGCTACATGGGGAGCAGCTAAAGGATTAGATAACTGTTTATATATGACTATAGGAACAGGAATAGGTGGTGGAGCTTTAGTTTCTGGAAAACTAGTTCATGGAATGTTACACCCTGAGATGGGACACATCTTAGTTAAAAGACATCCCGAAGATAAATACGAAGGAAAATGTCCTTTCCATAAAGATTGTTTAGAGGGAATGGCAGCAGGACCAGCTATCGAAGCTAGATGGGGAATAAAAGGACATGAGTTACCATTAGACCATGTTGCATGGGATATAGAAGCTTACTATATAGCTCAAGGATTAGTTAATTTCATTCTTACTTTATCTCCAGAAAAAATAATTTTAGGTGGTGGAGTAATGAAACAATCTCAACTTTTCCCAAAAATTAGAGCAAATGTAATAGAGTTACTAAAAGGATATGTTCAGACAAAAGAAATTCTTGAAAATATAGATAATTATATAGTATATCCAAAGTTAGGAGATAACGCTGGATTATTAGGAGCTTTAGCATTAACTTTGTAATTAAATAAAAAGGAGAAGCAACTTAACTTCTCCTTTTAAATTAGTTTATATTATAGGTGGATAGAAATTCCTGGTCCTATTGGTAAACCTATTAAGAACCAAACTATCATAAGCATTGTCCATCCAATTAAGAAACACATTGAATATGGTAACATCAAAGAAATAAGAGTTCCCATTCCACCATCTTTTTTATACTTTTGCATAAATGCTACTGCCATAGCAAAATAAGACATAAGTGGAGAAATTATATTTGTAGATGAATCTCCTATTCTATATGCTAATTGAGTAAATTCTGGAGTATATCCTAATTGCATAAGCATAGGTACAAATACTGGAGCCATAATTGCCCATTTTGCTGAAGCTGAACCCATAAACAAATTAATAAATCCTGTTAAAAATACAAATGCTACTATTAATGGCAGTCCTGTAAATCCAATAGACTTAAGAGCAGATGCTCCACTTACAGCAATTACTGTTCCTAAATTTGTATATCCAAAATATGCTATAAACTGAGATGCTGTAAATACAATAGCCATATATCCACCCATACCAGCTAACGCCTTAGCCATTAATTTAGCTACATCTTTATCACTTTTTATAGTTCCTGCTACATATCCATAAACAATACCAGGTAATAAGAAAAATAACATCATCGAAGTAATAAGTCCATTTGATGTCCAAGCTTTAAGTGTCCCATTTTCTCTAAATACTGCATTTGATGGAATAGTACAAAAAGCCATTATAGCAACAAATATTATCATTACAAGAAAAGCTGCTTTTAATCCTTTTTTCTCCTCTTCAGAAATAGTAGTCATATCTATTTCATTTTCACCTTCATATTTTCCTAATCTTGGTTCAATAATTTTTTCAGTTATAAATGTTCCAAATGCTGTAATTAAAAATGTTGAAACAAACATAAAATAGTAGTTAGCTGTAGCATCTACAAAATAGTTATGATCTAATAATCTTGCTGCCTCTGTAGTAATTCCTCCTAGTAATGGATCTGTTGTTCCTAATAAAAGATTAGCTGAAAATCCACCAGATACTCCTGCAAATGCTGCTGCAAGTCCTGCAAGCGGATGTCTTCCAAATGATAAAAATATTACTGCTCCTAATGGAACTAATACAACATAACCTGCATCTGAAGCAATATTTGACATAACTCCAGCAAAAACAACAACAGCTGTGATAGCTCTTTTAGGTGTAGAAGTTACTATTTTTTTAATAAGAGCTGACATAAGTCCACTACCTTCACATACTCCAATACCTATAACCCCTATTAAAACTGTTCCTAATGGTGCAAAACCAGTAAAGTTTTTAATCATAGAGTTAAATATATATCTAATTCCATCACCTGTCATTAGAGATTTTACTTTAACTGTTGTTTCTTCAAAATTTCCAGTTGCTTTATTTAAAGCTTCATAAGTAACTGATGCTCCCATTTTTGCTGCTATTCCAGAAATTAAAATAATAGCCACACAAAATAAGAAAAATAGAGTTACTGGATGTGGAAGTTTATTTCCTCCTACTTCAATAAAATCTAGAAATTTGTTAACAAATCCTTTTTTTACACTTTTTTCTTTCTCCATACTTCCTCCTAAATACCATTTTTTTCATTCTTTTTTTGAACTAAAAATATATAATTAAAATGTTTAGTTCAATAAAATTATACTTTAAGTTTAAAATAAAATCAACATAATTTTTAAAAAATATAAAATTTCTTTCTTTTATTTGCTTAGTTTACATGTTATAATATCTTTGAGGAGGAAAAATGAAAGATAATATTGCACTGATAGGATTTATGGGAAGTGGGAAAAGTACCATAGGAAGAATACTTGCTAAATATATGGATATGAAATTTATTGATATAGATAAACTTATTGCAGCTAGAGAAAAAAAAACTATTCCAGAAATTTTTTCTGAAAAAGGTGAACAATATTTTAGAAAATTAGAAAGGGAAATTGTTTTAGAGGAATCTCTCAATAATAATATTGTTATAGCCACTGGTGGTGGAGTTATCATAGATAATGAAAATATTAAAAATCTTAAAGAAACTTCATTTATTGTTTATCTTGATTGTACAATAGAGTGTATCTATGAAAGAGTAAAAAATAGTAAAACTCGTCCTCTTCTAAATGTTGATAATATGTTTGAAAAAATCCAAGAATTATATCAAAAAAGAGAATTACTTTACAAAATATCTAGTGATTTTAGCATAAAAATTGATATTAACAGCAATATGTATGACACTGCTGAAAAAATAAAAAAAGCCTATATCGAAAGTTAAAATAAAGGGAGTGATATTATGTACAATGAAAGTAGAGTAATGGGAAAAATAGCTTTTATTACAGGAGCAACTAGCGGAATAGGAAAATCTTGTGCTATATCTTTAGCTAAATTAGGAATGAATGTCATTATCACTGGAAGAAGAGAGCATCTTTTAAATGAATTAAAAAATGAATTAGAAAAAAATTATTCTGTTAAAGTTTTACCACTTCAACTAGATGTAAGAAATGCTCAAGAAGTAGCTGAAAAAATAGCCAATCTTCCTACTGAATGGAAAGATATTGATATACTTATCAATAATGCTGGATTAGCATATGGGTTAGATAAGCTTTATTTAAATTCATCAGAAGATATTTCTACTGTCATAGATACAAATATAAAAGGGCTTCTTTATGTTACTAATGCTATAGTTCCACATATGATAGAAAGAGATGTTCCTACAACTATTATCAATATGGGTTCAGTTGCTGGAGACGCAGCTTATGCTGGTGGAGCTGTTTATTGTGCTACTAAAGCAGCTGTAAAAATATTATCAGATGGACTTAGAATTGATTTAGTTGATACTAAGATAAAAGTAACTGATGTAAAACCTGGACTTGTTGAAACAGATTTCAGTTTAGTTAGATTTAAAGGAGACGTAGAAAGAGCTAAAAAAGTTTATCAAGGAATAGAGCCTCTTACTCCTGATGATATAGCTGAAACTGTAGCTTATATTGCTAATTTACCAGCCAATGTACATGTAGCTGAAATTACACTTGTTTGTAATAATCAAGCTGATGGTAGAACAATATATAAAAAATAATAGGAGAATATAATGGAAAAATACTTGATTAGTAAAACTGAAAAAGAGAAATATTTAAAAGATTATCCTGTTCTTGAGTGTGAACACTCTATTGGAATAGATTACGATGGACATATATCTATTAAATGTAAAAAAATAACTGGTACTTGTACTTATAAAAATTCTTCTAAAAACGAATATCATAATTGTAAACTCTTAAAAGATTAAAAAAATTAGGAGCTGTTAACAAATTGTTACAGCCCCTTTTTTTATCTTTTTAATACTGACTTCCAAGGTGTTTTTGTCACAATATAATAAAATAAAAAACCAGCTATATAGTTAGATACAAGATTTCCCCAGAAAACAGAATCTACTCCTAGCCATCTTTTTGTTATAAGAATAAATATGTATCTTATAAACCAAACTCTTAAAATTCCCATAGATAATGGTAATCTTGTTCTTCCTAATCCTATAAAAGCTCCTTGAGATACCATATATATTCCAAATCCTATAATTGAAAATGTATATATTTTTAATGAGTGGTCTGCTAAGTTTACTATTGTTTCATTATCTTGAAATAATCTAACTAAATAATTACTACTTGGTAAAAATAAAACAATTATAATTAAAGATATTATTACACTCACTCTACAACCATATATGAAAGATTTTTTAGCATTTCTAGGTTTTCTTGCCCCTATATTCATACTTACCATAGTTGTTACTGTTGTTCCTATTGAAGATGGTAAGTTAAAACACATAGCATTAATATTACTTGCTATTGTTTGTGCTGTTAATACATAAGCACCATATCTTTCTACTTCCATATTTATTAAGAAAAATCCAAAATTTATTAAAGAATATGTTAACATTGTAGGAAGAGCTAATTTTAATAACCTTTTTAAAAGTTTAAAGTCAAAACTAAAACCCCTCAAATCTAATTTTGTCATACTCTCTTTTATAAAAAGGTCATAATACATCCAAATTGCAATTACTATATAAGAACAAAGAGACGCCATCACCGCTCCAATAACTCCCCAATGAAGTACAGCCAAAAAAATACTATTAAAAATTATTTTTAATAAAAGTAAAATTATCATTCTTATAAGTGTAGCCTCTGGTTGTCCAGTTGCATTTTTTATAGCATTAAAAATAGCCGCCATAAAAAGCATTGGAATAACAATAGCATAAAGGCTCAAGTATAGAAAAACATCATAAGCTATCTCTGGACTAATACTTTTAGAAACCACTGAAGCAAAAATAATTGATGTGGGAGCCACCACTAATCCAATTATAAAAGAAAATACCATTATCTGAGTCGAAACTTTTTTTACTTCCTCCAAATCTCCTGTTCCATTTATTTGTCCAACTATTGCCATAGAAGCAACTCCCAGTCCTTGAGATAAGGCATTTATTATATTTATAATAGGTTGCCCAAATCCAACAGCAGCAGCTACTAAATATCCTGAGGTTCTATTTAAAAATAACCCATCAGATAGAGGAATAAGAGATTGAACCATCCCCATCAATAAAGTTGGAAAAGAAAGAAACAATAATGTGTTAAGAATATTTCTATTTAAAATCATTTCACGACGTTTTTCAACATTCGTAGATAAAAACCCCATAAAAAATTCACCTTCTTGTTTTATTTTTTATATTTTTCTTAATTTTATAGTATCATATTTCTTTATTAAATAAAAGAAATTGTTATTTTTTTTAAATTTAAATTTAATATAATTAAAATTTATTTTCTAAATAAAAAAGACTATTATAACCTCAATACCATAATAGTCTTTCGAAATATTATTTTTACTCTATACTATTTATTAAAAAATTTAACTTCATACTCTTTTAAACTCTCAAGAGCTTTTGAAACTAGAGGAAATACTCCAATCATATTTACTATTGTCATAAGTCCTAATCCTAAATCAGCTAAACTCCATACTAAGAAATTTTGTCTAACTCCTCCCCAGTATAACATAATCAGTGTAAATATTTTAAAAGCTTCTTGTGGCCATTCTTTTTCACATAGAAAATATAAATTAGGTTTTGCATAGAAACTAATACCTAAAATTGTACTAAATGAGAAAAGGAATAAAATTACCGCTGTAAAAACAACTCCCCATTCTCCTACATGGTATCTAAAAGCTTCTTGTAATAAAGTCATTCCACCTAATCCCTCTTGTACGTGTCCTTTAGATAATAAAATAACAAAAGCTGTAGCACTACAAATCACAACTGTATCTACTAATACTCCTAGAGCTTGAATTAATCCTTGTTTGGCTGGATGTTCTACTTCTGCTGCTGCTGCTGCACATGGAGCAGAACCAGACCCTGCTTCATTAGAGAAAAGTCCTCTCTTTACTCCTTCCATAACAACACTACCAAATGTTCCTCCTAAAAATTGTTTAACTCCAAATGCATGTTCAAATATATCTACCATAGTTGTACCCATAAGTCCTATATTTTTTACAATTATATAAAAAACAACTATTAAATATAAAGCTGCCATAAAAGGAACCATCTTATCTAAAACTTTTACTATTTTATTTCTATTTCCAAAAAGTACTCCAGCAGACAATATTACTAAAATCAAAGAAGTCATACTTGTGTTAATTCCAAAAGCTGTATTAAAAGATTCTGTAACAGAGTTTGAGATTACTTGGAAAACTCCTCCCCAGCATATAAGAGCAAAGATTACAAATAATATTCCTAGCCACCTTTGATTAAGTCCTTTTGTTAAAAAGTATGGTGCTCCTCCTCTATATCCCCCTTTTGGATCTTTTTCTCTATATAGTATAGCTATAGTCGATTCAATAAAAGCTGTTGAAGAGTTAAGTAAAGCTACTACCCACATCCAAAATACAGACCCAGGTCCTCCTACTGATACAGCTGCTACTACTCCAGCAAGATTTCCTACTCCTACTCTTGATGCTGTACTTATACAAAAAGCCTGGAATGAAGAAACTTCATCTTTTCCCGCCTTAGATTTTTCAGTTAAAAGTTGACACATATGAGTAAATAATCTAAATTGTACTCCCCTTGTTCTAATAGTAAAAATAATTCCACTTACTACTAAAAGTATTACTAATAAATTTTTGTTCCACATAATTCCATTGATTATGTTTACTAAGTTTTCAAACCAATTCATAAAATTTTTCTCCTTACTAAATATTATTATAATAAAAAAACGACTAAAATAAATAATCTTAGAATTGTCCCATAAAAAGAATAACTCCAAATTAAATTAATTCAGTCGCCTTACTTTACATATTTTACTACAATTCTACTATCCTACTATTTGATATTTTTTCATAAACTCTTCTACTTTTTCTACATCTACTACTGGTACTTTAGAGATCTGTCCATTAATTCTTACCTCTATCTCCTCTTTACCTTTACATTTAGAATATCTTGAAAATAGCTCTTTTACTAAGTTCATATCCTCTTCATTAAACTCTCCAAAACCTAACATATGTGGTCCTGGAACCCTATGTCCACACAGATAAAAACTTCCCAACTCTTTATAGCTAGCTATTCTCTCATTTCCCTCTTGGTCTCTTCCTACAAATAAATATTTTCCTTTTTCTAGTCTATAAAATCTGCTTTTCTTTATTAAGTGAAAAAGAAAAGAGTATTTCTCTTCAAGATAACCATCTTTTTCCAATATAGATAGTCTATCAGAAAAAGCTGGATCTGTCAATAGACAACCTCCCCCTGGACTAGGATATTCTACTAAACCATATTTTTCCATTAATTCCATTTGGATATGCCTACTTCTCCCTTGAATATCTAAAAGTTTTTCTCTATCTATCCATCCTTCTAACTCTGGTTTACTTGGTGGTAATAATTTAGCAGATAGGGGTCTTACTATTAATTCATCCATCCCAGAAAGTTTTTTTACTTTTTCTAATGCAGCTGAGTTTTGAGACATAGGTCTTTGCCCCAGTACCTCTCCAGAAATCACAAAGTCTGCATCATATTTTTCTAATAGTTCTCCTGCAACTTTAAACATAAGAGAGTGACAATCTATACAAGGATTCATATTTTTCCCTCTACCATATACAGGATTTTTTACCACTTCTGTATGTCTTTTTTCAAAATGTACATACTCTACTTTTATTCCCAATTGCTCAGCCATTTTTTCAGCTTTTTCATTTTTTCCACCAAAAAAATGTGATACAAAATTCAATGCTATTACATCAATCCCTTGATCCTTTATAACTTTAATTGCTAAAGCACTATCTAATCCACCAGAAAATAGTGCTAACGCTCTTCTTTTTTTCTCCACAATTACCTCTCTTCTCCAAATCCTTTAAATATTTTTGGACTTATAATCTTCTTATCCTCATAATATACTTTCATACTCTTAGGTACAACAGTATAAACCTTTTTACTTATCATAAGATAATTAGCATCTTTTACAGTCATAGCTCCAGATAAAAAATTCATAAGCCTTACAGCAGTTTGTTCATCTAGGTATTCTAAATTTAAAGTGACCATTTTATCCGCTCTTATATAATCAACTATTTTTTTACAATCTGAATAAGTTTTAGGGTCTAAGAAAATAGTTTGATAACTAGTTCCTCCCATTTCAGTTTCTAAAGTTGATACTTGTTTTGTTTTTTGCTTAGATAATATATGGTTTTGTACTACTGGTTCAGCTTCATTTTTATTCTCTACTATTTCTATATCAGTTATTCCACTCTCTTCAAAATCTATATCACTATCTGTTCCTGCTCCATCTGGATTATCTAAACCAAACAAAACTTTTATTTTATCTAATGGATTTTTATTCATTATTATTCCTCCTTGTACAATATATTATTGATATATCTTTCTCCCTACTCTTATAATAGTAGCTCCCTCTTCTAATGCTATTTTATAATCATTTGTCATTCCCATTGAAAGCTCTGTAAGTTTCCCATTGAAAGTCTTTTTGTTTAACTCATCTTTAATCTCTCTAAGCCTTCTAAATACACCTCTAACAAGAGTCTCATCATCTACAAAAGGAGCCATAGTCATAAGACCTATTATATTTATATTTTTTAATTCTAAAAGTTGAGGTAATTCTTTGTATAACTCTTCTAATTCATACCCCTCTTTACTCTCTTCTCCAGCAATATTTATTTCTAAAAGTACATCTATCACTCTATTATTTTGTAGTGCTCTCTTATCTATCTCTTGAGCAAGAGATAGTTTATTTACAGAGTGTATAAGCTTTACAAAAGGAGCTATATATTTTACCTTGTTTTTTTGAAGATTACCTATAAAGTGCCACTCTATATCTTTTCTTCCCTCAGAAAGATATTTTTCATACTTCTCTTTGATAACTTGGGCTTTGTTCTCTCCAAAAACTTTTACTCCACAATCTAATATACTATTCATAACTTCAGCATCTACATATTTTGTTACAGCTATAAACTTTACTTTTTCAGGATAAATAGAGTAATCTTTTATATCTTTTTGAATCTCTTCAATATTATTTTTTATGTTACTCATTCTTCTCAACTCCATTTAAATAAACTCATCTAAAACATCATTAGCAAGCATTATTCCTTTTCTAGTTAAAATATAAGCCTCTCCATTTCTTTTTAGAAAACCTTGCTCTTCTAATGAGATACATTTTTCTAAATATTTTCCACTAGGAATCACACCTTTATTAAGCAATCTAAAACCTAACATATACTTATATTCCTCTTTAGTTTCAGCAGTGACTATCTCCTCTTCTAATATAGGTAATATTCCTCTTTCTATATTATCATAATATTTAGAAAATTGCACCTGATTTTTATATCTTTTTACTCCAATATAACCAGAAGCCCCTAATCCAATACCTAAATACTCTCTATTTTCCCAATATTTCGAATTATGCCTTGCCTCTTTGCTAGGTAAACAAAAATTAGATATCTCATAGTGAATATACCCAGCTTCAGTAGCTCTATCTATTATATATTCAAACATCTGAGCTTCTAAATCATTATCAGTTTCTCTATATACTTCCTCTTCTAATTTTTTAAAAAAAGCTGTCCCCTCTTCCCAAATAAGTGAGTATATAGAAAAATGTTCAGGTCTTAGCTCTAACAATCTTTCTAAATCCTGTTTTACTTTTTCTATGCTTTGATTAGGGAGTGAAAACATTAAATCTAAGCTAATATTATCAAAACCAGCCTCTCTAGCTTGATAATAAGTTTCAATACCTTCATTGGAGTTATGCATTCTTCCTAAAACTTGTAACATTTTTTCATCAAATGTCTGTATTCCTATGCTTACTCTATTTATTCCAGCTTTTTTAAAGCCTTTTAACTTTTCTAAATTTACAGTTTTAGGATTTACTTCTAAAGTAATCTCTGCCCCAGCTTTTATATTTAATTTTTTTATTATCCTCTCTACATCTTCACAATTTAAAAGGGAGGGAGTTCCCCCTCCCAAATAAACTGTATCATACTCATATTTAGGATATAAGTCTATCTCTTTTAAAATGTAATCTACATATTTTTTTCTTTCTTCTTCATTAGATTTAAAAGATAAAAAATCACAATAATTACATTTATTCATGCAGAAAGGAATATGTATATATATTCCATCTACCATTTTTCCTCCTGTATTACTTCTTATAGAGTATCTACATATTTTAAAAACTCAGATTTTACATATGCTAATTTTTCATTTGCCTCTTTATCTCCCGAACCTACTACACATAAATAATATTTGATTTTTGGCTCTGTTCCTGATGGTCTAACAGTAATATAAGTTTTATCTTCTAATACAAATTGAATAACATCAGATTTTGGTAAATCTATTTTTCTAGTTTCCCCTGTTACACAATCTTTTTCTACTTGTAATTTATAATCTCTACACACTACTACTTTTTTACCACAGATTTCTGTATGCTCTTTCTTTCTCATATTTTCCATTATTTTTCCAATTTCTTCTAATCCAGATTTTCCTGTCTTAGTTATAGAAACTGTCTCTTCTTTATACCAACCATATTTTTCATATAGTTTATTTAATTCTTTATAAAGAGTAGAACCTATACTATCATAATAGCATGCCATCTCTGTAATTAATAACGAAGATACCACAGCATCCTTATCTCTTACATGTGTTCCTACTAAGTATCCAATAGACTCTTCAAATCCAAACAAATATGTTCCATCTAATTCTTTATTTTCAAACTGTCTAATCTTTTCCCCTATATATTTAAATCCTGTTAAAGTTCTGTATAATTTTACATTCTTATCTTTAGCTATTACATCTAACATAGGAGTAGAAACTATTGTAGATATTACTGCTCCATTAGCTGGAAGATTTTTATTCATCTCTAATAAATAATTCATTAATAAAATTCCTAATTGGTTTCCATTAGGATAATACCAATCTCCATTATCATCTTTTATAGCTATACCTGTTCTATCAGCATCTGGATCATTAGCTAAACAAATATTTGCTCCTATTTTATCAGCTAACTCTGTACTTAATTTAAATACTGACTTATCTTCTGGGTTAGCATATGAACAAGTTGGGAACATTCCATCTGGCATCTCTTGCTCAGGCACTGTGTACACAGATTCATATCCCATCTCTTTTAAAACTCTTTGAACAGCTACTCTTCCTGTTCCATGTAATGGAGAATAAACTATTTTAAAATCTTTTTTATTTGGCAAATCTCTATTTATAGCTTGTTTTTCTACTTCTTCTATAAATCTATCATCAACTGCTTTTCCTATATATTCTAATAATCCTTTAGCTTTTGCTTCCTCTTCAGTTATCATTTTTATATCATTGAAAATATCTACTGAATTTACAGCATTTACTACTCCACTAGCTTGTGGTTCAACTATTTGAGCCCCATCTTCCCAATATACTTTATATCCATTGTACTCTTGAGGGTTATGAGAAGCTGTTACCATTACACCTGCTTGAGCTTTTAACTCTCTAGTTGCAAATGATAGCTCTGGTGTTGATCTTAGAGATTCAAATAGATATGCCTTTATTCCATTTCCTGCAAGTACAAGAGCTGTATTTAAAGCATATTCAGTAGAACCTATTCTACAATCATAAGCTATAGTTACTCCTCTTTTTGCTCCCTCTTCTCCAGTTGTTGCTAGAATATAGTTAGCTAATCCTTGAGTTGCTTTTCTGATATTGTAGTTATTGATTCTATTTCTTCCTACTCCTCTTACTCCTCTCATTCCAGCAGTTCCAAAACTTAAATCTGTATAAAATCTATTTTCAATCTCTTTATCATCATCTTTTATTTCTAAAAGTTCTTTTCTATCTTCTTCAGTTATATTTTTTGATTCTAACCACATTTTGTAATAACCTAAATAATTTTTTTCCATAGTTGTTTCCTCCATATTATTTTATAAGTTAATTATATTATACTCTATTCTTTTAAATATTTTAACTAAAAAATTATTTTTTTTCTACAATTTACTAAAAACTTATTGCGGTTATTTTTATTACTTTTATTTCTTTTTTATTACGTTTTTTATTATATTAATATTTTTAAAATAAAAATATAATAATTATTTATTTTTTATATTTGTAATATTACAATACTATATGATATATTTTATATGTATTTTAATAATAAATATTTTTTATTTATAATATGAATAATTGTAGGAGGTTTTTATGATTGTCCATTTTTCAACTATACAAACTATGGCTTTAGCAGTTATAGTATTTTATCTTGGAAAGTTTTTAAATAATAAATTTAAATTTCTTAAAAATAATTGTATTCCAGATTCAGTTACTGGAGGAACTTTATTCTCTTTCTTTATCTTATTAGGACATGAAACTGGAAGTTTCTCTTTTATTTTTGAAGACTCTATTAAAGATATTTTTATGATAGCATTTTTTACTACTGTTGGTTTTTCTGCTAGCATAAAACTTCTTAAAAAAGCTGGCCTTCCTGTTCTAATGTTTTTAATAGCTGCTATTCTTCTTGCCATTTTGCAAAATGTTGTTGGAGTAGGAATGGCAAAAATTTTAGGAGTTAGTCCAATGATAGGTATTGCTACAGGCTCTCTAGCTACTACAGGTGGACCTGGTACAGCAGGAGCTTTTGGTCCAATTATGGAAAGCTTTGGAACCCCTGGAGCTACAATGGTAGCTATGGCAACAGCTACTTATGCTCTTATCGCTGGAAGCATAATTGCTGGTCCTATTTGTAAAAGACTTATAGAAAAGAAAAATCTTATTCAAAAAAGAGTTACTTTAGAAGAGTTTCAATCATTTGATGATAAGTCTGTTACTTTAGAATTAAAAAATGTTGTCCCTACTGGATTTCAAATTATTATTGCTATGGGAATAGGTAGTTTAATATCAAACTTTTTAAATAGTTTAGGACTAGTTTTACCTCCATATATTGGTACTATGTTTGCTGCTTCAATTATGAGAAATTTAGCTGATGAAACTAAATTATTTTCTATTGATTTAGAAGTAGTCTCTGTTATTGGAAACTTTACACTTACTATGTTTTTATCAATGATACTTATGAATTTTAAATTATGGGAGCTAAAAGAATTGGCTCTACCTTTAATTATTATGTTAATTGGACAAACTATTCTTATGGGAGTCTTTGCCTATTTTATAACCTTTACCCTTACTGGAAAAGATTATGATGCTGCAATTATGACTGGTGGACACTGCGGTTGCGGGTTTGGGACTACTCCAAAAGCTCTAGCTAATATGGAAGCTCTTACTGAAAAGTATCTTCCTTCACCAAAAGCTTTCTTTGTTATTCCTATAGTTGGAGCTTTATTTATAGATTTTTTTAATGCTGCTATTATAACCTTTTTTATAAATTTACTAAAATAATATAAAAGGTGGGAATAATTAGTTCCCACCTTGTTTATATAATAGCTCTTTCATTTCATATACCTTAGCTTCTGGAAGTAATAGTGTAAGAACATCTCCACTCTCTATCACACTATTTCCTTTAGGAATTATCTCATGTTCATTTCTACATATTGCTACCACTAAAACATCTTCAGCCCATTTTATCTCAGAAATAGTTTTGCCATCTAATTCAGATTCAGCCATCACAGGTACTGTTATTATTGTCTTTTTTCCAGAATCTTCCTCTTTCATAGGAGTATCTTTTGGCATACGTTTAAATAAAATTTCATAGATAGGCTCTAATCCTAAAAGCTCTGTTACATAGTAAGCTACTACTGATACTGTAACCAACGCAAGTAAATGGTCAAAATTTCCTGTCATCTCTAATATGAGAACAGCCCCTGTAATAGGTGCTCTTACTACGGCAACAAAATATCCAGCCATTCCTAATACCATAAAATGAGGAACAAAATCTAATCCAACACCTAAATATTTAATAAGTGTTAGTCCATAAATTTTCCCTATAATAGCTCCTAATACTAACATTGGTAAAAATATTCCACCAGCAAATCCAGTTGCATAACATAGAGCAGTAAAAAAAAGTTTTGCTAGAAAAATTATAATCAATAATTGTATTGTTCTATTTCCTCCAGCCATCTCCTCTACTAATTCATGTCCACCCCCTGTTACTTCTGGTAAAAAATAACAAAATAGTAGTGAAGTAGACATTACAAAAGATATTTTTATCCATCTTGAAATTTTTAATTCTTTAAATTTATCTTGCACTTTAATTAAAGTTAAAGTAAATAATTTACCAAAGAAAGCTATTACTATTCCTAAAATTATATAAAGGATAAATTGATAATAAGGATTTATATTTTTAGGATAATTAGCTATTAAATTAAAAGATGTCTCCATTCCAAACATACGTCTTCCTACAAAATCAGAAGCTATACTTGCTAGAAATGTACAAATCAAAAGTTTTGCTGAAATATATTTATGTAACTCTTCCAAAGCAAACATTACTCCTGAAAGAGGTGCCCCAAAAGCACCAGCAAGCCCAGCACTAGAACCACTTGTTACTAAATATTTTTTCTCAATACTATCTTTTTTAAAAATTTTGGTAATCCCAAAACCTATATATGAACCTAGCTGTACAGAAGGTCCCTCTCTTCCTAATGAAAGTCCAGCTCCTATACTCATAAGCCCAGCTATAAATTTAGCTATTAACTCTTGAAGCCAATTTACATAGTCTAACTTTCTTAAAAGTATCCCTTTTACTTGTGGTATTCCACTCCCTGAAATTTTCGGATATTTTTTTGAAATATAGTCTACAATAAGTCCAATTAAAATAAAAGATATCCAAATAAAAAAAATAGTTAGTGTTCCTTCTGACAAAGAATTTTTTACTATAAATTCTCTAAAATGATTAGCATAGTTAAGTGCCCATCTATACAGAGAAACTATAAATCCTGTCAAAGCTCCCACAATAATACATAGCAGATATAACTTTCCACTTCCTTTTTGTAAAAGTTTAAGATTATCTGCCACAGTTTCTTTTTTCATGAAACCCCTCCAGATTTTTATTATTTAACCCTTTTATTTTAATACTTTTTTTGTTTTAATTCAATATTTTTTTAAATTTCTATTTTATAATGGCAGGCTTATAGAAATTCTATCTAAATAAGATTATAACAACTTTATTCTTCACTTCCTATCTATCAATTATTTTTATTTTTTGTTCATATTTTTTTATTTAAATATAAATTTTATTATGTTTTTAAAAAATTATTATTCACATTTTTAGAATTTATTTATCAAATAAAAATAAATATTTAATATAAAAGGGATATTACAACTTAAAATTTTGTAATATCCCTTAAACTATAAATTTTATTTAACTACCTTCTCTAGTATTGTAATTTTTTTCTCATAACTATCTATTCCACACATAGCTCCAAGTGGAAGAGTTAACATAGGCTCACTATGCCCACTCTCTAAATTATATATCACTGGTTTCTTTAAATCTCTAAAATAGTCTTGAAAAACTTCTATTAGTGACATATCTTTTTCTGAATCTGGAGGACAATTTTTAAAATCTCCTAAAACAATTCCCTCTATCTTTTCAAAAACTCCATGTTTCTTCAATTGATTTAAAAATCTATCTACCTTATAAGTCTTTTCTCCTATCTCTTCAAGAAAAAGTATTTTTTCTCTATAATCTAAGTCATATTTTGTTCCAAGAGTAGCTACAAGAGTTGCTAAATTCCCTCCTACTAACTTTCCTTTAGCTTTTCCTTCACTTATTACCTCTAACTCTTTAGAAAAATTATTTATTACTCTTTGATCTAAAGGATTAGATAAAATTTCAATAAAATTATTATATGTATCTATATTATAATTTCCAGTAAAATTACTTACTGCCATAGGTCCATGAAAAGTTATCAATCCTGTTTTTTCATTTATTGCCATATGTAAAGTTGTAATATCACTATATCCTACAAAGATTTTAGGATTATTTTTTATTATTTCAAAATCTATAAGTTCTATAAGTCTATTACACCCATAACCTCCTCTCATACAGAGAATAGCATCAATAGCTTTATCAGAAAAAAAGTTATTTATCTCTCTTGCTCTTTCTTCATCTTCTCCAGCATAAGAGTACCACTGTTTTTGTGTACACTCTCCTAATACTACTTTATACCCCATATTCCCTATATTTTTCTTAGCTTCTAATACTTTTTCATAACTACTGCAACTAGCAGGAGCTATTATTCCAATAGTATCCCCTTTTTTTAAAACTTTTCCTAACATCTCTTACTCCTAAAATAAGTTATTGATAAATTTCTCCATTTCATCTTTTAATCTATTTCTACTTCCATTCCAATGGTTTACAATTATTGTAAAAGCTAATTTCGTTCCATCTTTTTCTATATATCCAGTATAAGATTGTATTCCACTCATACTTCCACTTTTTACTCTTACTATACCATCAAAAACTTTAGGTTCTAAAAAATCTGAAACAGTTCCCTCATATCCACCTCTTGGAAGTAATTTTTCAAACTCTGGGTAGTTTTCATTCATATAAGCTAATATATCTGTTAAGATACTAGCTGATACATAATCTCCACGAGATAATCCACTTCCATCAAGCATAACTAAAGCTTTAGTATCTATCCCTTTCTCTTTCCAAAATTCAGAAATTTTTACATCCTTAAGTTTTAAAAGTTGATATAGATGCTCTGTATAATGATTATCACTTCTTTTTAGTAATACTCTTACCATCTCTTCTATTGTGGCTGATTTTGTTATAGCTAAAGTCTTAGGATTTTTTGGTCTCTTATTACTATTTCTTGAGGTCTTTATATCTCCACTAACTGATACTCCTGAATTTTTTAAATTTTTCTTAAAATATTGTCCTAAAAATAAAGCTGGATTTGGAATATCACTCTTTGTTACAATTTTTTTCAGATTAGCTGGAACCTCTCCATTTAATACTCTTTTATTCTCAAAAGGTAACCCTCTTACTGAGAAATCTCTTCTGCCTCTAGGAGATATTTTCAGTCTATTCTCAAATTTCAATCCATCAATCTCAGGTTTTGTTCCTAATATATCAATTTTTTTATCAGTTGAAGATAGATACAAAGTATATAAATTATCAAATACACTTATTCCATAAGTTCCTTGTCCATAGTTAGTACCAAAATCTTCCCATAACCATTTTTCCTCTACTCCTACATAACCAAAAAGATTATCTATTACAATGATATCTCCCTTTATCTTTTTTATTCCAGAGGATTTTACCTTACTTATCCACTCTGTTATAAAAGCAGTCTGCTCTTTTTTTATTCCATCAGAACCTAAAGTTGGGTCTCCACCACCGATAATATATATATCTCCTGTAAGAGTACCTTCACTATCTATTTTCCCATCATATACAACTTTTGTTTCTAATCTTGTATCAGCCCCTAAAACTTCTAAAGCAGTAGCTGAAGTAATTACCTTCATTATAGAAGCTGGAGTTATTGCAACTCCTTTATTATACTGAGCTATTATCTCTCCACTCTCTATCTCTCTTACCTCTATACCAATATTACTATGCTCTAACATTTCTAGATTACTAAAGCTTTTTATTGCCTTTTCTCCCTTACTTTTAAGTGAGGCAATTTTTTCTGAAGAGATATTTTTTTTCTCCTCTTTTTGAGCTGGTTGTTTCTCCTCTATTTTTTCTTTAATTACATCTTCCTCAACTGTATTTTCAATCTTTTCTGAAGCTGTTTCATCTATCTCTTCTCTATTTTCATCAATATCTTCTTTTACACCAATCTCTTGTTCCAAGCTTTTTAAAATTTCACTTGGAGTTATTACCTCTTCAGTTCTTACTTCTTCTTTTATTTTATTTTCAGTTTTTATAGTGGTATCTTTTATCTCATTATTAGTACAACTTGATAAAATAACCAAAGCTAATACAAGTATTCTTAATTTTTTCATTCTCTTCTCCAAATTATAGTTTTTAAGCAAACATAATTCTACAAATCCATACAGCTGTTAAAAGTCCAGCTAAGTCAGCTAATAGCCCAGCTGCTACTGCATGTCTTGTTTTTCTTATGCTCACTGCTCCAAAATATACTGCAAGAACATAGAAAGTTGTTTCTGTTGAACCCATCATAGTAGAAGCTATTCTTCCTATTAAAGAATCTGGCCCATATGTAAGCATTAAATCATTCATTACTCCAGTAGCTCCTCCTCCAGATAGAGGTCTTAGTATAGCCATTGGCAACACTTCTCCTGGCATTCCTATTAATGAGAAAACTGGGTCTAATATTTTCATCATAATATCTATACAACCAGAAGCCCTAAAAATACCTATTGCCACTAACATAGCTACTAAAAAAGGAATGATTCTAATAGCTGTATTAAATCCCTCTTTTGCTCCTTCACAAAATACTTCATAAACTTTTATTTTCTTTACAAAATAAGCGTATCCTACTATTACTAATATAATTAAAGGTATGGCATAAAGTGATATATTTTCCATTATTCTTACGAACATATTTCTTCCTCCTAAATTTTACTAAAAATTTCTTATTATTTCAATAACTAACTTTTTTCTTACTTTTATTTTTTTATTTCTATTTTTTCTCTTTTATATTTAGGTAACTTTTCTAAAAACTTACAGGAAATTATAGCTACAGCTGTTGACATAATTGTTGCTACTATTGTTGGAGCTATTATTTCAGTAGCATTAGCTGAACCAGCTGCTACTCTATATGCTATTGTACTAGATGAAATTAAAGTTACAGATGAAGTATTAATAGCTAAAAACATTACCATAGAATTTGATGCCTCATCTTTATTATCATTTAAAAGTTGTAACTCTTGCATAGCCTTTATTCCAAGTGGAGTAGCTGCATTTCCTAATCCAAAAAAGTTAGCTGCCATATTAGCTACTATACTTCCCATAGCCGGGTGATCAGCTGGTATCTCAGGAAATAATTTTACTAAAAGTGGTTTCATTAAATTTCCCATTGCTTTTACCATTCCTGCCTCTTCAGCTATCTTCATAAGTCCAAGCCATAGAGCCATTACCCCTATCATCTCTAAAGATAAAGTTACAGCTGTACCTGCTGATTCAATAGCCGAATCTGTAACTGCTTGTACATTTCCTGTAAATATCCCCACCAATATTCCTATCACTATAAGTCCACACCAAATTGCATTAATCATATTTTATACCTCCTAAAAATTTTAGCAAAATAAAAAAATCACAGCTGACTCAACTGTGATAAATTACAAAAAAGATAAATCAATCCCTCTATAGTTTTCACAGATAGCTCTCCATTGAAATTTTTCAATGACAACATTGTAGATATTCTCCACACTGCCAACAAAAGAGTTCAGCTCTCTCTTTTATTTCGGCAAATTCCCCTTTCAAAATATCATAACGCCTGCCAAGCTAGATATTTTTACTCTTGTCCTTTGCACCTCTATCTTGCTTTTTTATTAGTATACTCTAGTTTATACTTCTTGTACAATATATTTTTTATATCTTTTAAATATATTTAATCTTATATCTTACATAAAAAATATTTAGAATTACAAAATATTTATTGACAATATCAAATTATATGCTATAATAATATTGTCATAAGACATTTCCTTAAATTACATTTTAATTTCTACGTATAAAGAAGTCCTGAGGCCGAAGGGGCTTCTTTATCGTTTTTTGACTTTTTTATTTTTTCTTAATATACTGTTCATCTATATCTTTATTTATTTTTATATTCAAACTTTCTAATATACTCTTACAGAATTTTTCGCCAAAAATATAAGAAAGAACATTATAATAATTTTCTATAAATGGTTTATATTCATCTAATTGAAATCCAATAGGATTTTCTCTTCTAAAATAAGGAGATTTTTCTTTCTCTATATTCATGCATGGAAAATCACAATCATTCATAGAAAGATAATTATTCCCACTTGTTGGAACAAAAATATATAAATTTTCTTCTTCAATTATCAATTCTAAAGGATATAAAGAACACCATAATGGCTTAGTATCAATAATCTCTCCTAAGCTCATCCCTTTATCTATACAAATTTTATGTATTGCACAAAGACTCTTATCAATATACACACATGAACAAGTACATCTATCAAAGACACTATTTTCAAACTCTTTTGGTATCAGCATAGCATCATTTTCTATAGAGCTTTTTATCTCTTTCTCTGTCATTCCCTCTTCTTTCATTATAGAAATAGCTTTAGTTAAGGAGTCATACTCTTTTAAATTTTCTAATATAACTTCTCTTGCCTTTTTATTAAACTCATAAGGAAATTGTACACAACAATTTGTTAGACAATTAAAGCAATCAAAATTACTTAACCATCTAAAACTTTCTACATCTATTATTCCATAATAGTTCTTATTTAAAAATTTTACTTCTAATTCTAATTTTCTAATTTTTCTAAAATAATCTTTTATTCTTTTTTCTAATTTAGGAGATAACTCCTTATTATGCATAAAATATCTCATTTTATCCTCCAATTTATTATAAGAAAAATAGAGCTATCCCAAAAACAGAGATACAAGCTCCTATTATCTCTTTTATCTTTATCTTCTCTTTAAATATTAAATATGATATGGGAATTATAAGAATTGGGCTGGTAGAAGAAATTGTAGATATAATACCAGCATTCCCTAAATTAAGAGCTGCTACTAAAAAAGTTATTCCAGCTGTAGCTGTAATAGTTCCACCTATTATTAGTAATATAACTTTCCTATCCCTCAACACATTAAAAACTTTTTTCCACAATCTTTTGTAAGTAAGAAAAATTATAAAGACACCTAAAGCACAAATCATTCTTATCTGAGTAGATGAACTCGGGTCATATCCCATTGAACCCATCTTAGTAAATACTATTCCTGTTGCTTCTAAAATTGTAGCTATGCAGATAAATAGTATCCCTTTTGATGATAATTTTTTCTCATCATTTTTATTTTTAGGTTTGATTACTACTAATAGTACTCCACTACAAGTTATTAACATAGCTACAATTTGAATCAATGTCAATGCTTCCCCTAAAAAAAGATAACCAAATATTCCTACTACAAGTGGAGTCATTGTCATAAATAACATACATATTCTAGCCCCTATCATAACATAGGCTTCGTATAAAAACATATCTCCAAAAAATAATCCTATCAATCCAGATATCCCCAATATTTTCCAATTATAAGATGTAGCATCCACTGGTAAGATAACTCCTCTATCTATACAAGTAAATATTCCTAAAAATATAATTCCCATTACTAATCTAATTACATTTACTGAAATACTATCAGCTTTTTTAGAAGCTTGTTCAAAAAAGAGTGAACTTAAAGCCCAACCAAGTGCTGTAATAAGTGCAAAAATCTCTCCTAAATATCTCATAAAAACCTCCCTCAATATTCTATTCTAATATGATTATATAACACTTTTATATAAATAAAAAGAAAATATAATTTTATTTTCTAAATTTCATCTAACTTGACTATATTCTAAAATATGGTATCATTTAATGAAGATAAAATAAAAGGTGGTAATTATTATGAAAATATTTACTTTTTTTAAAAAAATAGTTTTAGGAACAATTTTATTTATTATAAAGGAAGTCTTCTCTTTTATAATTAAATTTTCTCTATTTTTAATTTTAATAGTTGGAGTAATTGGAGCTATTCTCAAATACTCCTCTAAAGATGAAACAATAGTATTGAAAGAAAATAGTGTTGTAGTAGTAGATTTAGGGAAAGAGTACAAAGAAAAGTTAGAGGGATTACCTAAATTTTTAATTGAAGGGGAGATTAATTTTTATTCTCTTTTAACAAAACTAAACTCTATTAAAAATGATAATAAAGTAAAAGGAGTTTTACTAAAACTGGATAATATGACATTGGATAGAGGACAAATTGAGGAGCTAAGTGGCAAATTAGAAGAGCTTAGAAAAAATAACAAGATGGTTCTTGCCTATGCTAATAATATGAATAATAGAAATTACTCTCTTGCTCTTGCTTCTGATAAAATAATTATGCCTCCTACTATGAGTGCTAATGTAAATATTACTGGATATTATAATGAATTAGCTTACTATAAGGGATTGGCTGATAAGTTAGGAATAAAATTTAATGTAATACATGTGGGAGATTATAAATCTTATGGAGAGAATTTTACTAAAAATCAGATGTCACAAGAGTATAGGGAAAATATTATAAGATTACAAGATAGGATTTATAATAACTTTCTAAATAAAATAGTTGAAAAGAGAAAGATTAATAAAAATTTAATTAATAATAGAATACTAGCTGGAGATTTTGTATTTTCTGAACCATATCAAATGGAAAAATTTAATATGATAGATGAAAAAGTTTATGAATCTCAAATAAAAGATATAATAGGAAGTGAAAGATTAATTCCTATCGAAAAATACCAAGAGAGTATTCTACACTCTCAAAATAAAATAGCTATCATATATGCTGAAGGTAATATCTTACTAGATGGAGAGAGAGGAGGAATTGGAAACTCTATTACTCCTGAAAAAATCAATTCTGAAATTGACAAAGCTTTAAAAAATCCCAATATAAAAGGAATAGTTTTAAGACTTAATTCTCCAGGTGGCTCAGCTCTTGCTTCTAATCTTATCCATCATAAGCTACAAGAGGCTAATAAGATAAAACCGATATATGTCTCAATAGGTGGAGTAGCTGCTTCTGGTGGATATTATATGGCTAGTGCTGGGCAAAAAATATTTGCTGATAATGAAAGTATCACTGGTTCTATTGGAGTTGTTAGCCTTATTCCTAACTTCAATGAGCTTATGAAAAAAATAGATGTAAATGTGGAGAGTGTAAAAAAGGGAGAGTATTCTGACCTATTCTCTTTAACTAAAGATTTCAATGGAAAAGATAGAGAAAAAATATATGCTTCTAGTGTAAAGGTATACAATGAATTTTTAGATGTAGTAGCTCAAGGAAGAAATTTAAATAGAGAGTATGTACACTCAATAGCTCAAGGAAAGGTATGGTTAGGAGAAGAGGGAAAAGAGATAGACTTAGTTGATGAAATTGGTGGTATTGAAAATGCTATTTCCTCTCTTGCAAAAGAATTAAAAATAGATAGTTATGAAGTAGTGGAGATAGTAGAAAAGGAAAAACTTGATGTGATGTTAAAACAATATATTCCTTTTAAAACTTTTTGGAAAAATTTATCACTTTTAGAGGAAGAGAAAGAGTTATTTTTTGAACCAATCTATTTTTTTCCATATAAGATGTAGAAAAGAGTTGAAAAAATATAGTGGTTTGTGATATAATCACTGTTAGTTAGAAAGAAAAATATCAGGAGGACAATTATAATGGTAAGAAAATTAAAAGGTGGAAAAACATCACAAGGTGCAGGAAGCCAAATGAATATATTAAAACAAGCTCAAGCTATGCAACAACAAATGTTACTAGTTCAAGAGGGGCTTAAAGAGAAAGAATTAACTTCTTCTGTTGGGGGAGGAGCTGTAACTGTTAAAGTTAATGGACAAAAAGAGTTATTAGAAGTTAAATTAACTGATGATATCATTAAAGAAGCTGCTGATGATAAAGAAATGTTAGAGGATTTAATCGTTTCTGCTGTAAGAGAAGCTATGAGACAAGCTGATGAGTTAGCTGAAGCAGAAATGGGAAAAGTAACTGGTGGAATTAATATCCCTGGATTATTCTAATTAGAAAAGTTTAAGAGAAGCTATTACAAGTAAAATGTAATAGCTTTTTTTATTAGTTTTAAATTTGGAGATATTTAATCTATATGGTATAATATACTATAAATGTTAACTTAGGAGGTTATAATGAAAAAAATTTTTAAACTAACACTCAGTTTATTTTTAATCTTATCCAGTCTAGCACTTGCTTGTACAGGTATTACTATAAAAACTTTGGATAATAAAATAGTACAAGGAAGAACTATTGAATATGGAGAAAGTAATCTTAATAGTAAACTTGTAGTATCTCCAAGAGGAAAAGAGTATCAATCTCTTACTCCAGATGGAAAACTAGCTGGATATAAATGGAAAGGTAAATATGGTTATGTGGGAGCCAGTCTTATTACTGATATGTTTATTGGAGAGGGAATAAATGAAGTTGGACTTAATGCTGGACTATTTTATTTTCCTCACTATGGTAGTCTAACTAAATATAATAAAAAAATATCAAAAAAATCTATAGTTGATATGCAAGTTGTAAGTTGGATTTTATCTAATTTTGCGACTGTTGATGAAGTAAAAGAGGGACTTAAAAAGATAAAAGTTGTAAATATTGGGTATGATGAAAAAGGAAATCCTTTACCTACTGCTCATTGGAGAGTAGCTGATTCTAAAGGTGGAAATATCGTCATAGAGATTGTAAATAATGGAGAGGTAAAAATCCATGATAATAAAATAGGGGTACTAACTAACTCCCCAGATTATCAGTGGCATGTAAAAAATCTTAATAACTATATTAATCTTTATGCTGGAAATGCTAAAAATTTCAATGTCAATGGACAGGAATTTTTCTCATTTGGAGCTGGGACAGGAGCTATGGGGTTACCTGGAGATATCACTCCACCATCAAGATTTGTCAGAGCTTTTTATTTCTTAAATACTATGAAGCCAGCTGAAACTTCAAAAGAAGCTATCAATGAAGCTTTCCATATTTTAAATAATTTTGATTTACCAATAGGTGTAGAGTATCCAGCTGAACATAAATCTTATATTCCTAAAGATTTACCAAGTGCAACTCAATGGACAGCGATTAGTAGTCTAAATGACAGAGAGTTCTACTATAAAACTATGTATAATAGTCAAATAAGAAAAGTTGATTTGAAAAAAATAGATTTCTCTACAGTAAAATATACAGTTCTTCCATTAGATGAAAAACCAGAAGAAAATATTCAAGAAATTACATTTTAATCTATAATTATTTAAAATTTTAAGGGAGTATTGCAATTTAAGAATTTGTAATACTCCCTCTTTATTATTTTATTAAATTAATTACTCTTTTCTTAATTTAGTCAATACATGATGTCCATTTGGTCTGAAGATAAATCCAGAGATATTTTTTCTCATTCCTATAACCTCATTTTTTCTTAACATAGGAATAATTGGTAAATCTTCTTCTAATATAGCTTGAGCCTCTCTATATAACTCTGCTCTTTTTTCCACATCTGTTTCCTGTCTTCCCATCTCTACAAGTTTATCGTATTCTGGATTACTATAGAAACTTCTATTTCCAGCACTTCCCTTAGCATTAGAGTGATACAATGGGTATAGAACTATATCAGAGTCATTAGTTCCTGGGAACCAACCTCCCAATAATAATTCATGCTCTCCCATAGCACTTCTCTCTAAATAAGTTCCCCACTCAACAGGTTCTATTACCAATTCTATCCCTAACTCTTTTATATTTGATTGAATTATTTGAGCTGTTTGAATATTTGTAGGAACAGAGTCTGTCATTATACTCAACTTACTTGGAACATTTTTTACTTTTTTCAATAATTCTTTTGCCTCATCTACTCTTAAAGTTATATCTCCAGTAGGTTTTCCTCCTATCATTTCTGGACTTAACATAGAAGTAGCTGACTCTCCAGCATTATCATATATAGCAGCTAATATTCCCTTTCTATCTAATACCATATTTACAGCTTGTCTAAACTCTTTTTGGTTTAAAGGCTCTTTATTTAAATTAAAAGCTAAATACTCTGCTCTCATAGAGGGTTTATTTACTAAGACTAAATCATTATTCTCCTCTATAAATTTTATATCAGATGGATTTATATTATAAGCTATATCTACCTCTCCAGTTTCTAAAGCTATAAGTCTATTATTTCCTTCTGGAATAATTTTAAATTCCAATTCATCTATCTCTGGTTTTCCCATAAAACTATCTTCAAACGGTTCAAGTTTTACAATATCTCCACTATTCCAATAAGTTAATTTAAATAGTCCTGTTCCATTAGGTTTTACAGCTATCTCTGATTCTCCTCTTTTTAAAGTATCCTCTTTATTTATGATTCCACAAAGAGAAAGTGTTAAGTTATATAGTAGTGGTGAGAATGGTTCTGACATGGTTACTCTTACATGAGTATCATCTACTACCTCTACTCCACTTATACTCTCTACCAATATTCTTGTCCCAGCTTTTCCTCTCATTCTTTCTAATGAAAAAGCAACATCATCAACAGTTAACTCTGCACCATTATGAAATTTTATTCCTTTTCTAATTGTAAAAAGAATAGAAGTTGGTGTTTCGAATTCCCACTTCTCTGCTATCTCTGGAACGAGATTTCCCTCATCATCAACAACTAGCAAAGTATTAAAAATCTGTCTTGCTACTTTCATAGAATCCACCTGATTTGCTAATGGTGGATCCAAAGTTTTTGGCTTTGTTGCTTGAGCTACTACAACTTTTTTATGTGCTTGTTCAGCTACTTCTGTTTTTTTATCTCCTCCACCACATGATACAAATAAAAGTGATAAAAGAAATAACCCCAATTTTTTCATATGTTTATCCTCCCTACTAAATTATATCCATTTTTTTCTTTTAAAATATGCAAGCATAGCTAATACCAATACAAACATTATTCCCAAAATTATAAAATAACCATATTTACTCTGTAATTCTGGCATATATTCAAAGTTCATTCCATATAAGCTAGCTAAGAAACTAAGTGGCATAAATATTGTAGATATAATTGCTAAAATTTGCATAATCTCATTCATTCCATTACTAATTGTAGAGTGATATAATTGTATTAACTCTGTAACTCTACTGTTTAAAATATCCAAAGTATCATGTACTATTATTCCATGGTCTGATAAGTCTGTCAGATATATTTTTATATCATCATTCAAATATTCAGCTACACTATTAGTTTGTAATCTACTGATTAACTCTCTAATAGGTCCTATTGTTCTCTTTAATGTAGTAACTTTCTGTTTCAGTGTAATGATAGCTTGTAAGTCCTCTCTTTCAGAGTTATTTATTACTTTTGATTCAAGCCTATCTATCTCCATTTCCACTTCATCAAGTATCATAAAATAGTTATCAACTATACTGTCTAATATTGTATACGTTAGATACCCAACACTTTTTTTCTCATTCTAGAGTTAGGTGCCTCAATTCTAGCTCTAATAGAATCAAATACATCTCCAGGAGTTTCTTGAAATGTAAGCAAATAATCCTCTCCTACTATAAATGATACTTGCTCATAAGTAATATCCTTTGAAATTAGATTTAATTTTAACATCTTCATTACTATAAAAAGATATTCTTCTCTTTCTTCTACCTTTGCTCTTTGAGTACTATTTACTAAGTCTTCCATAACTAAGTTATCTAGACAAAATAACTTGCCTATTTCTTTTACAAGAGGGATATTATGTATTCCATCTATATTTATCCAAGTTATCCCTTTAAAATCTTTTCTTATCTCAGATAAATCACTACTTTCATCAAAAAGCTCCCTTTTTGTTACACTGTCATTGTAAGCAAGAATATCTATATGTATCTTATGCTGTGGATTTTCTCCAGTATAAATTATACTTCCTGGAGGTAATCCAACTTTTTTTATCCTATTTGATGAATCATTCATCTAATTCACCTCACTTACTAAAAATTTCTTCAAAATATCTGTCTATTTCTTTTTGTACACTGTCATCATAATTTTTTATTTGATTTTTTACTAATTTTCTTATATACTCTATCTCTTCTTTATTATTAGGATAGTATATCGGTGTTTCTTTTAGTGGAGTAGAGTAAAATTCATAGTTCTTCCCTTTTGTTTTTCCGTTATACTTAAACCATTGTAAAAAAGTACTAGAGTTCATATACCCTAAAATATAGAATATATCTATCTCTTCACTCTTAGTAGTTACAAAATAGATATCAGCACTTCCATAAAATTCCCCTTCATCATAGGAAAATTGATTAGTTTTACATCTTTGACGAACAAGTATCTTAGGCTTTGAAAAAATCTGTCTATCTCTTGCCCATTGAAGTTGCCACCACTCTATTCTTCCTATTTTTACCTCTCTTCTTGCACTTAGCTCTGAGTAATACTTCTTTAAATACTTTTCTAACTCTTTATTAAGAGGGGTTTCTTTATCTAAATACAAAATCCAAAAGCTATTTTTTTCATTATTATACTTTCCAATATCTTTATTTTTGTAAAAAGGTTTAAGATAATCTTTAAATTTCTCTTGATATTCATCAAAAACAAAAGCTTTATCATAGCCAGAAACTATTCCTTGATTTATATTTACTAAATCTTTCAACCTATAATTTGCTATCTCTTTTACTCTTTTATTATACTCCCTACTCTCTCTATCTGCCAACACTATTTTAAAATTCTCATCATAGAGTTCACTATTTTTTAAATTAAATTTTTCCTCTGGTAACTCTATCTCTATATTGATATCAATATTTTCTAACTTCTCCCAAGTAAAAATTATATTATGTTGTCCCTTAGCTTTAGAAAAAAGAGAGTTATCATAAAATATTATTTTAGAAAAACTTCCATTCTCCTTAAGAGTATTACGTAATTTTTTAGCACTATCAGCCTTCAGCCAATAATTTGTTGTAAGATAGACTAAAATTCCTCTCTCTTCTAAAAGTTCCACAGCTTTTTCCACAAAAAAGTAGAAATAATCCATCTTTCCTTCATAATATTTCATACCAAAAGAGGTATTTTTTATTTTTTGAAATACCTCTCTGTTGTTTTTTTCTCCTAGATATGGAGGATTTCCCAAAACTATATTATATTTTTTTCCCTCTAACATCAATCCATCTATATTTTCAATATCTATACTTCCCTTTAAAGAGTATTTTTTTAGAAGCTCCTCTCCCTTTCTCTTAGTCAAATTTACAGCTTCCTCATTTATATCACACCCTTTTATCCACAGTGGATTATAAAAGTATTTTCCACTGATATCCTTTGAAAGAAGTATAAGAGATTCTAAAAATGGAAGTAAAAGATTACCATTTCCACAGGATAAATCTAAAGCTCTTACACTCATCAATTTTTCATAGGTAATCTCTCCTTCAAAATACTTTTCCAATGCTATTAAATTTATTTTTTCGGCTATCTTATTTGGAGTATACACCTGATAATTATATTTTTTCTCTTTCATCAAAACACTTCCATCTTATTTTTCAAAAGACTCTTAGCCCAGAATAACATATATACAGCAGAAAATACCACTAACTTTATAATTGTATTATCTATTTTATAGCTTGCTATTAGTGCAATAGCTGTAATAATAAATGTTTTTATAAAGAAAATATAACTCTTTTTTAAACTAAAGTTTATATATTTTCTTCTAAATACTATTAACAAAAGGAAAAAATTTACTCCTGAAGCTATGGAAGTTGAAAGTGCTAAACCTCTGTATGCCATACTTTTTATCAACAAGAAATTTAAGACTATATTTATAACTATTGAGATTATAGAGAATTTTACTGGATATTTGCTGTTTTTTACACTATAAAAAGCTCTAGTTATCAAATAAATAGCTGTATAGAAGTATAATCCCAATGAGTAATAAAGTAAAGCTTGAGAAGTAACTCTTACAGCTTCCTCATCAAATTTTCCATAGGAAAGTGTAAGCCTAATTACCTCTGGTGCGTAAAAAGTCAATACAGCTGTTGATGGAATTATTAAAAACAGTAAAATATTTAATCCTTTTACTATATTATCAGTTGCTCCATCTAAGTCATTTTTTGACATAGCTTTAGAAAGTGCTGGGAATATTACAGTGGATATGGATACTCCAAATACCCCAACTGGTAGAAGATACAATCTAGTTGCATTTTCAAGGGCTGAAACTCCCCCTTCTGCTAAATATGAAGCAAACATCTGGTCTACAATAGTATTTACTTGCCTAGCTACTATTCCTATGAGCATAGGACATATCATTATAAAAATTTTCTTAAGATATGGGTCTTTCCAATCTATTTTAAAAGAGTATCCCTTCATTATTTTAAAGAAAGCTGGTAATACCACTAAAAATTGAAATAATCCCCCTATTACAACTCCATAAGCTAGAGCGTCTATCCCATAGGTTTTTCCAAAGTACATAGAGGCTAAAATTATAGCTAAATTAAAAAAGATTGAAGTTGAAGCTGGTACAGCAAATTGTTTAAAATTATTTAATATAGCACAAACCATTCCTGATAAACTTATAAAAACAAAATACACTGACATTATTTTTAAAAGCCTTGAAGCTATTATTTTAGTTTCATCAGGAAATCCACTAACTATTCCATCTATTATTCCCTGAGAGAAAATTATCATAAGAATAGTTACTATTGTACTAAATACAAAAAGCAAGTTGAGGATTGAATAGATAAACTGTTTGCTATTCTCCTCTCCCTCACTCTCTACTCTTTCATTATATAAGGGGATAAAAGAACTTCCTAAAGCTCCCTCTCCCAATAGTTGTCTAAAAAAGTTACTGATTTTAAAAGCACTGAAAAAAGCATCTGTCATAGCAGATGCTCCAAAATAGTAAGCTATTATCCCAGCTCTTACCAGTCCTAATACTCTACTTACCATTGTAATTATCATAACTAGAAGTCCACTTCTAAACATAATACTTCCTTTCCTCTTTTAAATATTAAAAGAACTCTTAATTTCTTTTAACCATTTCCCCTTCTATTAGAATAAGTCCCTCTTTATATAGCTCTAATATAGCCAAGAAAATATAAACAAGATGCATTCTATTTTCTGCCTCTCCAAAGATTGAGTCAAAGGTTCTATTATGAGAATATAATTTTAAATATAACTTATCCATCTCATCTTTTAAAGTATATTTTTTTTCTAATTCTAGTTCTAAATATTCATTTTCTTTCTTATCTACATATCTTTTATAAGCTGAATATAAATCACTAGCTTGTAATTTTGAAATATCATACTCCTTTGGAGCTTTTTTTATAATCTTTCTACTCTCTCCCCTTGTGTAAGAGATATTATACTCCTTTTCCATCTCTCCTATTTTTAAGGCAATCTCTTTAAATACTTTATAATCCTCTAGTCTTCTTTTTAACTCTTTTTCTTTATTTTCCTCATCATTGATTGATAGAAGAGTAGATGCCTTTATCTCTAAAAGCTCTGAAGCAGTTACAAGAAACTCCACTTTAATATGGAGATTCTCCTCTTGTGCTTCCTTTAATACTCCTAAATACTCATCTATAATCTGAGAGATTTTTATTTCTGATATTTTTAATTTTTTCTTCTCTATCAAATGAAGAAGTAAATCTAATGGTCCTTCAAAATTATCTATCTTTAGTACTATATCCATTTCTTCTCTCTTTTACCACTTTAGTCCAAGTTTTCACATCATTCCCAATTACTCTTTTTAATTCATCTATTGAAGAGAATTTCTTTTCCTCTCTCAAATATTGTTCCAATTCTACAGCTACAATTTTTCCATAGATAAACTCGTCAAAATCTAAAATATTTACCTCAACACTTTTTTCTCCAGGTTTTAAAGTAGGATTTACTCCAATATTTACCACTCCATCACGGTAAAAATCCTCCCCTTCTATCTTCACTCTAGCCCCATATATTCCATTTTTAGGATATAATCTTGTAGATATCTTTATATTGGCAGTAGGAAATCCCAACTCTCTTGCTATTTTTTTACCATGTACTACTTCTCCCATTATAAGAAATCTATGTCCTAAATATCTATTTATCTCTGCAATATCAGCATGCAAAATTCTATTTCTTAAAAAAGTTGAGCTTATTAAATCTCCATCTACATAGACAGCTGGGATTTCATGGACAAGAATTCCTCTCTCTTCTCCTAGTCTAATTAAATCTTTTGTTTTAGATTTTCCTCCCTCTCCAAAAGAAAAATTAAATCCTACAAAAATCTCCTTACTTCCAACCTTTTCTTTTAAAATATCAGCAAATTCGTCTGCTGTTAAATTAGCAAACTCCTTTATAAAAGATTGTAAAATTACACAGTCCACTCCCATATTTTCCAATAGATAGAGTTTTTCCTCTATTGTATTTATCACTCTTGGAGCTCTTGAGATATCTATAAGTTCCATAGGATGACTTGAAAAAGTAAACACTACAGATTTCCCACCATTTTTCTTGGCTTTTTCCACAGCATTTCTTATCAATTTCTGATGCCCATAATGTACCCCATCAAATGTTCCTATAGCTACATAGCTCTCTTGTAAATTTTCTTCTAACTCAAATATATTTTCAATTACTCTCATACTTATTCCTCAGTTTCTTCTTTTTTTAGATTATTATAAATCTCCTCTATTCTTCTAAATCTATTTCTTACACCAGATTTTGATATTCCTACCATCTCGGCTATCTCTTGAAGAGTGCTCTCAGGATTATTTAATCTCACATGAGCTATCTCTTCTAAAACAGGACTTAGAGAATTTAAACCCATCTCTTTTTCTATATGTTTTATCATTTTAATCTGATTATTTCCTGTATTTAAGGTCTTAGTTTCATTAGCTACTTCCCAGTTCATCTCTCTGATAGTTTTATTTTTTAAATCCTTTATCATTGTAGTTTCTTCATATTTAAAAAAAGATTGAATACTTCCTATCATTACCATTATATCCATAATATTTTCTGAATTTCTAAGATATACTAACGGTTTATTTCTCTTCATAGTTTTAAATACTTTTTTATCTTTAGATAAAAGTAAATTATATAATTTATCTGCAGCTTCTTCATTATCCATAAAGAAATCTAGTGCATACTCTTTTTCTGGGTCTTTTATATATCCACAAGATAAAAATATTCCACGAATAAATCCTTTTAATATATCCTCACTTGCTAATATTAACTCCATACTAAAACTTTTCATATTCTCTATAAAATCTCTATATCCTTTTTGTCTAGGTATCACTATAATATAGACATTATGCTCCCCTAGCCTCTTAGATATTTGATATTTTATCTCTATTTTTAAGCTAGTTATATCTTTTATAAACTTATATACTCTTTTTGCTAGAGCTAAATTTTCCAATCTAAGCTCAATTTTATCATCATAAAAAGCATTTTTACTGAGAAGAACTGCTGATATTTCAGCAGTTTTCTCTATATTTGTTATCATTTCATTATTAAGTATCTCTTCTTTTACATTATAGGTATAAGACATCTCCCCTCCTATTTTGTTTCAGCCCAGTTTACTCCAATATTAGTATTTATCTCCAAAGGTACACTATCAAACTTTACACTTTCTCTCATTATTTTTTCAATATCTTCTCTATACATCTCTAATTTTTCTTTTTCTATTTCAAAAATAAGCTCATCATGTACCTGTAATAGCAGAGATATTCCATCTCTGTCTTTTATATATTTATAAATCTCTATCATAACTTTTTTTATAATTTCAGCAGCTGTTCCTTGAATTACACTATTTACTGCCATTCTCTCCGCTTGGCTTTTTATATTTTTATTCTTAGAGTTGATTCCATCTATAAGCCTTCTTCTTCCAAAGAAAGTTTCTGTATAACCATGTTTTTCTGTAAACTCTACTATCTCCTTTTCAAATCCCTTTACCTTAGGATATTGATTAAAATATCTATCTATATATTCACTGGCCTCTTTTTGTGATATTCCTAGCTCTTTTGCTAATCCAAAGGCTGTTTTTCCATAAATTATACTAAAGTTTATTGTTTTAGCTATAATTCTTTCCTCTCTACTTACTTCCTCTTCATCTGAAAGTTCAAATATCTTTCTAGCTGTAAGACTGTGTAAGTCCATACTGTTTTGGTAAGCTTCTCTTAAATTTTCATCTCCAGAAAGTTGTGCCAATACTCTTAACTCTATTTGAGAATAATCTATTCCCATAAGTACAGAGTTTTTTTCAGCAACAAAACCTTGTCTTATTTTTATTCCCTCATCAGTTTTTACAGGGATATTTTGTAAGTTAGGGTCAGATGAAGATAGTCTACCTGTTGTAGTTCCTATTTGATTAAATGTAGTATGAACTCTATCCTTTTCATCTCTCAATTTTGGTATAGCATCTACATAGGTATTTTTTAGTTTTGCTAATTTTCTATATTCCAATATAGCTTTAGCAATCTCTGCTCCATCAACTTTTAACTTTTCTAATACCTCTTCATCAGTAGATAATCCTGTCTTTGTCTTTTTCACAGGTGGTAAATTCAACTTAAAGAAAAGTATCTCTGCTAATTGTTTAGGAGAGTTTATATTGAACTCCTCTCCAGCCTCTTCATAAATTTTTTCCTGTAACTTTTCTATTAAATCTCCCAACTCTTTTTCATAGTTAGAAAAATACTCTGGGTCTATTTTTATTCCCTTTATCTCCATAGAAGATAGTATCTCTATAAGTGGCATCTCTATCTCATTTAATACCTTCATCAAGTTTCTATCCTCTAGTTCCTCTTTTAATATATCATAACACTCTAAAAGTCCCATTGTTCTTTGACATAGATATTTTCCATACTCTTTGGCAGAAATATTTTCTGGTTTCTCTTTTCCAAATTTATCAGCATAGTTGTCTAATTCTATCCCAGTGAGATGCTCAATAGGTAGCTCTACATTTTCTTTAGTTTGTGAACTTATAAGATGGTAAGCTATCATCATATCTAATTTACAATTTTTTACACTGATTCCTCTATTTAAAATATTTTTTAAATTATAAGTGACAATCTCTCCATTGTAATTATCAAAAAACTCCTGTATCTCTTTGCAATTTATTTCACAATCTTCTACTACTGGAGTTGGGTCAAACAGAGAGATATTAGCTCCTATCTTACTTTCACATTTTTTCTCAAATGGAAAATAGTAATCCTTGTCAAAAGAACTAAAAGCAATTCCATATTCAGTATAGTAGCAACTTACTAAATCAACTTTCTTTAGAGATTTTACCATATCTTTTATATCTGCTTTTCCCTCTACTACTTTAAAAGTTCTCTCTTTAGAAACTCTTTTTGACTTCTCTATCTCCTGTGTTTTCTCATCTCCATTTTCAAGCCCCATCTTTTTAATTAAAGCTTTAAATTCTAAAATTTTAAAAAGTTCTAAAAGTTTTATATTATCAATATCATAGCTTAAATTTTTTAAATTAAACTCCAATGGAACATCTTGACAAATAATAGCTAGCTCTCTACTCATAAAAGCTATCTCTTTATCCTCTACTAAATTATTTACAAGAGATTTTCCTATTCCAGCAATCTCTGTAAGCTTATCTATATTTTCATAAATTCCCTCTAATGTTTCATATTTTTCCAACATAGGAATAGCTTTTTTAGGTCCTATTTTTCTAACACCTGGAATCCCATCACTTGAATCTCCAATTAGACCAAATAAATCTGGAATTTTTTTAGAAGGAACTCCTAAATACTCTATGACATCTTCATCTGTTCTTATTATTTTAAATTTATCTCCACCCTCTCCTTTTCCAAGTAGGGCTATATTTATATTTTCATCTAATATTTGAGCTAAGTCCTTATCTCCTGTTACTACATAGACCTCTACCCCTTGTGCTGAAAGATTTTTAGCAAGAGTTCCTAAAACATCATCTGCTTCATACCCCTCTATCTTAAATCTTTCTATATTATAACAATCTAATAACTCCTCAATTCTTGGTATTTGAGCTATTAAATCTTCAGGTGCTGACTCTCTCTGTGCTTTATACTCTTTATATATCTCACTTCTTTTTAATGAAGCTCTTTTCACATCAAAAGCTGCTCCAATATAATCTGGAGAAAACTCTTTTATTATGCTCATCAAAGTATTAACAAAACCATATACTGCTCCTGTTGGCTCTGTCTTTGTTCTAAAATTCATATTAGCAAAATATGCTCTATACATTATGGCACTTACATCTAAAAGCACGGCTTTTTTCTTTTCCATTATTGCCTCCTAGCTTATACAATTTTACTGTACTATTATATCATAAATACCACTATTTTGCTTGTAATTTTTTCTTAAAAAACATTGGACTAAAATAAAAAATATGTTATAATTAATTAGTGATAGAAATTAACAGGAGGTAATAATATGAACGTTGTCGTTTTAGTTGGTAGACTTACTAGAGACCCTGAATTAAAATTTGGACAAAGTGGAAAGGCTTATTCAAGATTTTCCTTAGCAGTAGATAGACCATTCTCAAAAGGAGAGGCAGACTTTATCAACTGTGTTGCTTTTGGAAAAACTGCTGAACTTATAGGAGAATACCTTAGAAAAGGAAGAAAAGTTGGAGTTAATGGAAGACTTCAAATGAATAGATTTGAGATGAATGGAGAGAAGAGAACTTCTTATGATGTACTTGTAGAAGCAATTGAATTCTTAGAGTCTAAAGGAAGCGGAGACTCTATGGGTGGATACGAGCCTGAGTATTCTTCTCCAACACCAAAATCTTCTGCTAAAGAGGTAGAAGAGATACCTTATGAAGATGATGATGAATTTCCATTCTAGTCAATAAAAAATTTAGATGAGAAAGTAAAAGCTCTCCCATAATATGGTAGAGCTTTTTTATTTTATTTTTTAAATTTATTTACAAAATATTTCTTTAATTTTTCTTTACATTTTTTATTTTTTATTATAAAATATTATTGATTATCTTAATATTTAGTACTTTTTATTCAGTGGGGGTAATATTTTGAAAAAAATTATATTGAAATCACTTGATGTTGATGTGATTAATTTTATTCTTCATAACAATAGGGCTAGTATTGATGAACTTTGTAATTGTTTTGAAGTTTCTCAAGTTAATATTCGTAGTGTCTTAGCTAAGATAGAAGAATTTTCTAATAAAAATAATCTAGGAACTCTTCTTAAAGAAAATGGAGAATATTATTTTGAAAATAATAAAATTAACCTTGATTTTAAAAAAAATGATTTTTTATTAAATGATTTAGAAAAAAAAGAGAGAATTACTTTTATTGTCTTAAAGCTTATTGTAGAAGGATCCATTAATTTAACCTCTATTTCTAAAGAAATTAAAGTCTCAAGAATAACTCTAAATTCTGACATGGAAGTTATTAAAGAATTAATTTCTGATTTTGGTTTAAAGCTTACAAGTATTCAATGGAGAGGAGTTTTCTTTAAAGGAGATTTTTATAACCTACAAAATTTTTCTATTTTATTTATTTCAAAATTATACATAGAAAATTATTTCTCTTCTCCTTTAAAAAAATTAATAAATCCTTTAGTCAGTGACTACTTTAGAAAATTTTTAAATTATGAAACTGAAAAAAAATTACTAAATCTAACCAATAAAATATATCAACACTTTGATATAAAATTAGGATTTTATCATTATTTCATTCTTTGTGGTATATTGATCTACACTCATCTAGGTTCTAAAAAAAATATAGAATTTTTTACAAAGAATACAGTAAAATCTTTTAATCTAACTGAAACATTAATTGATATTTTAGATGCTGAAGATAAAGCCTTAATAAATAATAATATATCACTTATTTTAGAGTATTTATCTTTATGTCTAAATAAAAAATATTCTATAAATCTCCCTATTAATACAGATGCTGTGGTTAAAAAAATATATTCAACTTTCAACTTAGATGATAATAACCTTAATAACCAACTTCTCAGTTTTCTTATTAATAATATATACCTAGAAAATAGATTCTTTATTCCTAATTATATAAATTTTGCTAAAAAAGATGAATATATTTTAGAAGAGGAAATATCTATTAAAATAATGGCTATACTTAATAAATATCAAATTCCTTTTACTAAAAAAGATATTGCTTTTCTTTATTTTTATTTAATCAATATACTTACAGAAACTCAAAAGAAAAATATATTGATTATAGACCAAAGTACAATGACTTGGAAGGGAAATCGATTAAAAGGAATGTTGCAAAACTCTGAACAAGTTAGAGCTGTACAAGTTATCTCTTACTTTAATTTTAAAACTTTTCCAACAGAAATCTACAATAAGTATGATATATTTATCTTTATTGATTTACCTGATGAAAAAAAAGAAAATTATTCAAAACAATGTTGTTTTATTAATAGTTATGAGCTTATAAAAAATTCATTAAATATTTCAAAACTATTTTAATTATTCTAATAAAAAGGAGCTATTGCAATTTTAGGATTTGTAATAGCTCCTTTTTTATTCCTCTTGTATTATCTCAAATTTATTAAATTCTTTTAATATATTTTTAATCGAGCTTTCTATCTCTTTATTTTCCTCAGCTAATTTTAAAATATTAGAAAATTTTTGATTTAAATCCTTTAACAATTTTTTTTGTGCCTCTTTTACTTTATATAACTCTATTACACTCTCTATTCTTTTTTCCAAAAAGTATGGAACAAAAGGTTTTTCTAATACATCCTTTACTCCTAATTCATAAGCTTCATACATAGTTTCTTCAGAATTATCTGCTGTTATTATAAATATAGGTACATCTTCTACTATCTTCTCTCTTCTTATTATTTTTAAAACTTCTATTCCATTTACTTTTGGCATAACTAAATCTAACAATATAGTTACTATTTTAGAAGAGTTTTCTCTCATATACTCTAAAGCTTCATCTCCATCACAGGCTTCTACTATTTCATATTTTTTTTAAAAAGATTTCCTAGTATTGCTCTATTCATTTCTAAATCATCTATAATAAGTAACGTATTCCTTTTTTCCATTTTCTCCCCTCTACTATTTTTATATTAATCTTTTAAAGCAAGTGGCATTAAAACATATAGATAATCATTTGCTTCTTCCTCTTTTATTTTCACAGAACTATTAGAAGCGATAAATTCTAAAGTGATATCTTTATTTTTATTTAAAGTTTGAACAAAATCAGAAAGAAATTTAGTATTTAAAGCTATTTTTATATTTTCTCCCTCATAGTTTACTTCTAATACTTCATTTATCTTTGCAACTTCATTCACTCCGTGAACCTGCATCTCTTTCTTTTCAAGATAAAAAGTTGCTCCATACTTTGTTTCATTATTATTTCTTACAAAGATAGTTATTCTTTTTAACATTTTTAAAAATACTTCAGCATTGATAGTTAATTTTTTATTATAACTATTATTTCCTAAAATTCCCTTATAATTTGGAAAAGACATATCTATTATTCTACTTATTACAAGAACTTCTTCCATTTTGAAGAAAATCTGCCTATTTATAAAATAAAAACTTATATCTGTACTCTCTATACTCCTTAATAATTTAGTCAATGCTTCCACTGTATTTAGTGGAATACTTACATCTATATTTTCATTTATTTTTTCAATCTCTTTTTCTAAATAAACAAGTCTATATGTATCAGTAGTAATAAATTTCAATTTCTTATTCTCATTTTCCATTCTTACACAGTTTATTGAAAGATTATCACTAGATGAAGATGCTGCATATTTTACTTTTTCTAATATTTCTGCTAACTCAATACTATTTATTTTAAATATCTCTTCTTTTTGAGAAAAATCTTCATCTACTAAAATTTTAGGAAAATCTTCTACATTCATTAAAGAAAATTCTGAAGAAGAATCTGAACTTTCTATTACTAAATTCCCATCTATTTCACTAAATACTACAAATTCATCTTTTAATTCTTTTAAATATTCCTCTACTAACTGGTGTTGAAATACTATTTTACCACTTTCTATTACCTCTTTACATTTCATCTCAGTAGTTATAGTTGTTTCTAAGTTCGTTCCACAAAAGAAAAGATTATCCCCTCTTGTTTCTATATAAGCACATGATATTATAGGCTTTATTTTATTTTCAGTGATAGTTTTTTCTACTACCTTCAATCTTTTTAAAAATTCTATTCTTTCTATTTGTATTTTCAATTTTTCCTCCTCAACTAAGAACTTTTAAAAAAACTTGTCCTTATTTTTTTCACATTGCATTTTTAATTTTTTTAAAGTTTTTTTCTCTATTTGTCTTACTCTTTCACGAGTTATATTAAAAGTCTGTCCAATTTCTTCTAATGTATGTATCTCTTCTCCATCTAAACCAAATCTTAATTTTAGTATCTGCTTTTCTCTTTCATCTAGAACTTTTACTATCTGTCTTACTTGCTCTCTTCCCATCTCTTCTATAATGTCATCTTCTATAGATGTTTCAGAATTATTAGCAATTATATCCTCTAATTGAATATCATCTCCAATACTTGCACTTAAAGACATTGGGTCTTGGAAAGCTACCATAATTTCCTCTATTTTCTCTTTATTTACATTTAAATCTTCTGATATCTCTTCTACAGTTGGATATATTCCCTCTTCTCTCACTCTATTTAACACATATCTATTTACTTTACTTAGTAAATCATATTTATAAGATGGAATTCTTATTCCTCTTCCTTTACAAATAATAGCTTTTGTTATAGATTGCTTTATCCACCAAACTGCATATGTAGAAAATCTAAATCCTTTCTTCATATCAAATTTTTCTATGGCATAGATAAGTCCAAAATTTCCTTCACTTATCAGGTCAATAAGACTAAGTCCTCTATTTACATAATTTTTTGCTATATTTACAACTAATCTTAAATTACATAAGATAAGTTTATTTTTAGCTTCTATATCTCCAGCTTTTGCTTTCTTTAATAGTTCTGTCTCTTCATCTTTTTCCAACACTTTATATTTTCTAATGTCTTCTAAATAGTATGAAATTAGGTCTCTATCTAATGTCATGTTGCATCCCCACTTTTTGTATTAATATTAGTAAAATTCCACTTTTAACTCTCTTTCCATCAACTCTTCAACCATTTTTTTAGCATTAGCATTATTATATATAATATTATAAGTAGCCTCTACTATTGGCATAGAGATATTAAGTTTCTGAGCTTGTTCATATACAGCTTTTACTGTTGGAACACCTTCAGCTACCATCGTCATATTATCTAAAATCTCTTGGATAGCTTGCCCCTTTCCTAAGCATTCTCCAACATGTCTATTTCTACTATGTTTACTAGCACATGTTACTATTAAGTCTCCTATTCCACTTAATCCAGAGAAAGTTCTTTCATCAGCACCTAAAGCTTTTCCAAATCTTGTCATTTCAGCTATTCCTCTAGTTATTAAAGCTGCTTTTGTATTATCCCCAAATCCCATACCATCTGCTATTCCAGCTCCTATAGCCAAGCAGTTTTTTACAGCTGCTCCTATTTCTACTCCTACTATATCCTCATTTAAATATACTCTAAAGTTTTTTGTATTAAATAACTCTTGAATCTCCCCCGCTTTTTCTTTTTGTCCTGCAGCTACTATTGTTGTAGGAAGACCTATAGCTACCTCTTCAGCATGAGTAGGTCCTGAAAGAATAACAATATTTTTATGATATTTTCCTATTATTTCATCTTTCATTACTTCAGACAATCTCATTCCTGTTGATACTTCTATTCCCTTAGCTGTATTTACAAGTATCATATCTTCAGTAAGCTGAGAAGAAAATTTACTAATTACTCCTCTTAATACTTGTGATGGTACAGAAAAAATTACATATTTAATACCTTTTAATAGATTTTCACTCTCTGATGTTACATTTAAATTATCTGGAAACTTTACTCCAGGTAAATATCTACTGTTCTCCCTTGAGTTTTGTATCTCTTCAGCTCTAGTTTTATCATATTCCCATAATGTAACATCATATTTTTTACTAGCAAGTATAAGCCCTAAAGCTGTCCCCCAACTTCCTGCTCCTATTATTATTACTTTTTTCATGAGCCGCCTCCTATTTTAGTTTAAATTTATTTTCTGTTCCTTTTAGAAGTCTTTCTATATTACTTTTATGTTTATATACTACAAATATACCTATAATACTAGTCATCAATAAAAGCGGTAACTTATCTAATCCATTTTGTGTAGGATAAAAGTATGTTAATATTGGTAACATAATAGCTGCTATTATTGATCCTAAAGATATGTATTTTGTTATAGCAACTACTACTATAAAGATTATTAAAAGTGTCAATGTTACTTGAGGAATTAAAAATAAAAATACTCCAAGTGATGTAGCAACTCCTTTTCCACCTTTAAAATTTAAGAAGAAAGATAAAGTATGCCCTATTATAGCTATCATACCTATAAGAAGCAATGAATTTCCTGCTACCCCAAATTTACTAGCTATAAAAGGAGGTAAAAAACCCTTTAAAGCATCTGCTATAAGTACCATTATTCCAAATTTTGGTCCTAATACTCTATAAGCATTTGTAGCACCAGAATTTTTACTTCCATGCTCTCTTATATCTATTCCCTTAAAATATTTTCCTATCCATACTCCATTAGGTAGTGCACCTAAAATATACCCTATTATAATAAAAATTATTAGCTCCATATCTATCTCCTATTTATAAAATCTTCCTACTACTTCAGTATGAGAAGTTCCTGGGAACATATCTACAGGTTGAACTTCATCTATCTTATAACCTAATCTACTTAGAATCTCAGCATCTCTTGCAAAAGTAGATGGATTACAAGAGATATATACTATCTCTTTTATACCACTTTCTGCTGTTTTTATCAAACTTTTTTCTTCTATTCCTTTTCTTGGTGGATCAAATATAATAGCATCTACTCTTTTTCCAGCATTGATTAGCTCTAACATCTTATCCTCTACAGCTCCATTGATAAACTCAATATTTTCTATTCCATTTTCCCCTGCTGTTTTCATTCCATCTAATGTAGCAGATTCTACTAATTCTATTGCATAAACTTTTTCAGCTTTTTTAGATAGCATCATAGCAATAGTTCCTGTTCCAGAATAAGCATCTACTATGTATTTATTTTCAATGTTAGGGAAGTAATTAATAGCTGTACTATATAATTTTTTAGTTTGTGGTAAGTTTATTTGGAAAAAAGATTTTGGAGAGATATTGAAATTAATCCCATCTATCTCCTCTTTTATACCTTTTTCTCCCCAAATAAATATATTTTTTTCTCCAAGAGCAAAATTAGTTCTTTTATTATTTAATGAAATATATATAGATTTTATTGAAGTTATTTTATTTTTCAACTCCATTAAAATATCTTTATCTCTTTTTTCTACTTTAGTTGCATTAATAATAAGAACTACCATCGCTTCTCCTTTGGAATTTGTTCTTACCATTATATGTCTAAGTTTCCCACTATGTTCTTTCTCATCGTATACAGAAACTTTCTCTCTGTTAAGGATTTTCTTTAACTCTCTTATAATTTCATTTCCTAATCTTGAGTTTAAAATATTTTCTTCCACTTGAAAAATATCATGAGATTTTCTTTTAAAAAATCCTGTGATTATTTCTCCATTATATTTTGAAAAAGGTTCTATTATCTTATTACGGTAATGGTATGGATCTTCGCTTCCTATTACATCCTTAACTAGAATATCTAATTTCCCTATTTTTTTCATTACATCTTCAACCATAGCTTTTTTATACTTTAATTGAGCTTCATATTTTAACATTCCAAAGTCACAACCTTGAAAGTCCTCAAAGGAAATTTTAGTAATATCCTCTACTCTCTCTTTTCCAGCAGAGATTATCTCCTCTATAAGTCCTCTAGCATAAGTTTTTTTCACAGATATAATTTTTATTTTTAAAATATCATTTGGAACAGACATAGGAACAAATATAGCAAAATCATTATAATATCCTAATCCCTCTCCACCATTTACTATCTTTTCTATTTTTATCTCTATTATCTCATCTTTTTTTACCATCTATTTTTCCTCTATTCTAAAGAATTTTATTCCCTGAGAGATTGCCATTTTTTTCCTGTTTTTCATCTCATTTCCTATTTTTTCTAAATCCATTACTGTATTATATTCTATCTCTTTTTTAGATAGCTCTTTTTGTAACTCATCAAGTATTTTTTTATCCTCTTTTATACTTAATTCTATTTTAGAAACTTTTATAAGAAGTGTTCCATGTAATATCCAAATAGATAATATACCTATTAAGAATATAGTTAAATTTTTCAATTTTTATCCTATCCTTTCAACTACTCTAAGTTTAGATGAGTGAGCTCTGTTATTAAACTCTACCTCTTCTCCTTCTGGAACTATTGGCTTTCTTGTAATTAATTTTACCTTAGCCTTTCCACCACACACACATATTGGAAGTCCTGGTGGACATTTGCATGCAGTAGCTAAATCTTTAAATTTAGTTTTTACTAATCTATCCTCTAGGGAATGGAAAGTTATAATTCCTAATCTTCCTCCTACTTTTAAGGAATCTACTGCTTTATCTATAGCTTTTTCTAAAACCTCTAACTCTCTATTCACCTCTATTCTTATAGCTTGGAAAGTTTTTTTAGCTGGATGTTTTTGAGCTCTTTCTGGATAAGCTCTTTTTATTATTGCTACTAACTCCCCTGTTGTTTCTATATTTTTCTCTGTTCTAGCTTCACAAATAAATTTTGCTATTTTTCTAGCATTTCTCTCTTCTCCATATTCAAAAATTATTTTTGCTAACTTCTCTTCTGGATATTCATTAACCACTTCATAAGCTGATAAAGGATTACTTCTATTCATTCTCATATCAAGTCTTGTATCATATCTATATGAAAATCCTCTCTCTGGATCGTCTAATTGTGTAGATGATACTCCTATATCCATAAGTATTCCATCTACTTTATCATATCCAGCCATGTAAAGAACCATATCTAAATTTTCAAAGTTATTTTTAAAAACTTGCCACTTTTTTCCATATTTTTCAAGTCTTTTCTTGGCAAAATCTATAGCTTGTTGATCTTGGTCTATAGAGATAAGGTGTCCTTTATCAGAAAGTTCTTTCAATATTCCTTCTGAATGTCCACCACCACCAAGAGTACAATCTAAATAGACTCCATCTTTATTTATCACTAAATTATCTATACACTCTCTATACAAGACAGGTATATGGTATTCACTCACTATATCTTCCATCTTTTACTCCTTCTGATTTTACAAAAATAGAGAAGCCATAGCTTCCCTACTTAGAATATAAGCATAAAAATTAATCTTCTTAAAATTATAAAAAAGAAATATGCTATGATAGGTGAAATATCCATTCTCATATTTCCCATAGGTATTAGTACTCTAAAAGGTCTTAGTATTGGCTCTGTTGTATTATATATTAAATCAGTAAATCCATTTCTTGACATAGGTGCTAACCAAGAAAGTACAACTCTTATAAGTATGAGAGTATTTATTACTGTTATTAATAAATCTACAATTCTTGCTATTAAAATCATTTTTTCACCTCTCTCTATTTAGAGTTTAAAAAGTAGTGCTTTGCCTTTGATGTATATTCCCATCCAGACCACAGTGTCAAAATAACAGGAATTAACATCATATAGAAGTTATATGGATTTCTTCCAAATAACATCATAATAAGAATGACTATCATTTGACTAGTTGTCTTATATTTTCCTAATTTCCCCGCAGGAATAACTTCTCCTTTAGCAGCAGCTAACATTCTTATACCACTTATTAAAAACTCCCTAGCAATTACTACAATAGACATCCAAGAAGGAATATATCCTAAATCTACAAATATAACTAAAGCTGAAATTACAAGAACTTTATCAGCAAGTGGATCCATTATTTTTCCAAAATCTGTAATTAAATTATGTTTTCTTGCTAAATACCCATCAAAAAAATCTGTAAGTGAAGCTATTACAAATATTACAAAAGCTATTGCTCTATAAGTAAATCCACCTTCATCTGAAAATTGAAGAAAATATATAAAAGGTACAGCTAGTATAAGTCTTAAAAATGTTAGTTTATTTGGTAAATTCATTTTTATGCTCTCCTTTAAATTTTAAACTTATTTTTCATTCTCTACTATTGGTCCAACAAAATCATATTCAAAGTTTTGTTCAAATTTAACTTTTACTATCTCTCCAGGTTTTGCAGTTCCATCTGTTGTAAGAACTTTTCCATCTATCTCTAGTGCTTGCCCTCTTGTTCTTCCTTCTAATAAGTACTCACTTTCACTAGATACTCCATCTATCATTACTTCTATCTCTTCTCCTAGAAGTCTTCTATTTTTTCTCTCAGCTATTTCACTTTGTAAGTTTACAAGTTCTGCATATCTTTTTTCCTTTATTTCCTCAGGAACTTGATTTGGTAAGTTATAAGCCACTGTATCCTCTTCTCTCGAATACTTGAATACTCCAGCATAATCAAACTCAAACTCTCTTACATAATCCATTAACTCTTGGAAATTCTCCTCAGTTTCTCCTGGGAATCCAACTATAAGAGTTGTTCTTATAGTAGCCTCTGGAATAGCTTTTCTTATTCTATTTAGAACATCTTTTACCTGTTCTCCACTTTTTGCCCTTGCCATATTTCTCAAAATATTGTCTGAAACATGTTGGATAGGTACATCAAAATACTTACAAATTTTTTCTTCTGACTTCATAACCTCTATAAGCTCATCTGTTACATATTCTGGATGCATGTAGTAAGTTCTAAGCCATTTTAATCCCTCTATTTTACATAACTCTTTCATTAGAGCAGCTAGTTTTTTATCTCCATATAAATCTATTCCATACTCTGTTGTTTCTTGAGCTAATAAATTTATCTCTCTTACACCTGAAGCTACTAATCTTTTTGCTTCCTCAACAATATCCTCTATACTTCTACTTCTAAGTCTTCCTCTCATCTGTGGAATTATACAATAAGTACAAGCTCTATTACACCCTTCAGATATTTTTAAGTAAGCTGTATGTGAAGCAGTTGTTAAAACTCTTTCTGTATTAGCATTTGCTAAAAATGTCATATTTTTTGTTTCAACAACTTTCTTATTTTCTAAAATTTCATCTACTACTTTTTCTATTTTATCTATATCTCCAGTTCCAATTACTGCATCTACTTCTGGAAGTTCTTTTAAAATCTCTTCTGAATATTTTTGTGCTAAACATCCTGCAACAATTAATTTTTTTAAATTTCCTGTCTCTTTAAATTCACTAACTTCTAAGATAGTCTCTATTGACTCCTCTTTAGCATCTCCAATAAATCCACAAGTATTTACTATTACTATATCAGCTTCTGATAGTTCACTTGTAAGTTCCATTTCTTTTCTTTTTGATAAAATCCCTAAATAGTGTTCACTATCTACTAAATTTTTACTACAACCTAAGCTAATTAAAGCTAATTTCATCCTCTATTTTTCTCCTTCTCCTATTTAAAAGTAATAACTATTTAATATTTTAGAAGACTAAAAGAGACGGAATAACTCTTAGTCTTCTAAAATATAATTTAAATAGTTATTACACTCTTTTTTTACTTAAACTAATTTTTCCATTATCAGTAGAGATTACTTTTACATCAAATACATCTCCTACTTTTAATACATCTTCTACTTTCTCTACTCTCTCTTGAGAAATTTCAGAAACATGTAAAAGTCCCTCTTTACCTGGTAATATTTCCATAAATGCTCCAAATTTTTGAATGCTTACTACTTTACCAGAATAAACTTCTCCTACCTCTACATCTTTTACAAATGAGTTAACAAGTTTTACAGTTTCATTTAAAGCTGCTTCATCTTTACAGAAGATAGATACTTTTCCATCATCATTAATATCTACAGTAGCTCCTGTTTGGTCTATTATTCCTTTTATATTTTTTCCACCAGGTCCTATTAATACAGCTATCTTATCAGTAGGTATATTCATTTGATAAATTCTTGGTACATTTGATTTAATTGGTGCTGGTGCTGGAATTGTATTATTCATTAACTCTAAGATTTCATTTCTAGCATCTAAAGCTTGTTTTAATGCTATTCTCATTATCTCTTCTGTAATTCCAGTAATTTTTATATCCATTTGAAGTGCAGTAATTCCATTTTTAGTTCCTGCTACTTTAAAGTCCATATCTCCTAAGTGGTCTTCAAGTCCCATAATATCTGTTAATACAGTGAACTCATCTCCCTCTTTAATAAGTCCCATTGCTATTCCTGCTACATGTTCTTTTATAGGTACTCCTGCAGCCATAAGTGATAAAGAACCACCACATATAGATGCTTGAGATGATGAACCATTTGATTCTGTAATTTCTGATACAACTCTTATTGTATATGGGAACTCCTCTTCAGATGGTATTACATATTTTAATGCCCTTTCAGCTAATGATCCATGTCCTAATTCTCTTCTTCCTGGGCTTCCCATTCTTCCAGTTTCTCCAACTGAATATGGTGGGAAATTATAGTGTAAATAGAATTTTTTATAATACTCTTTTTCTAAATCATCAACTAATTGTTCATCTTCTTTAGTTCCTAAAGTAGTTATTACAACTGCTTGAGTTTCTCCTCTAGTAAACATAGCTGATCCATGAGGTATTGGTAAGCAATTTACCTCTGCAAATAGAGGTCTAATTTCAGTAGTTTTTCTTCCATCTACTCTATGTTTATGATAAAGAATAGCATCTCTTACTAATTTTTTCATTAAATCGTGATAATATCCTTTAAATTCTATTAAAACATCTTCAGGAATCTCTACTTCCTCTCCTTCTCCATAGTTCTCTACTTTGAAAGTTTCTAATAACTCCTCTTCTAATGAGTCCACTGCTTCCTCTCTATTTTTCTTACCTAATGTAAGTACAGCAGCTTGAAGTCTTTCCATTCCTCTTTCATCTATAAAGTTTTTAACTAGTGGCATAACCTCTGGTTTTACAAACTCCATTTTCTCTTTTCCAACTTCCTTAGCAAAAGCTTCTTGGAAATCACAAATCTTTTTGATATTTTCATGAGCAAACATTATAGCTTTAAGCATAGTTTCCTCGTCTAACTCATTAGCTCCAGCCTCAACCATGTTAATAGCTTCTCTTGTTCCAGCAACAGAAAGTTCTAACTCACTTGTTTCTAGCTCTTCTGGAGTAGGGTTTAATATAAACTCTCCATTTTTATATCCTATTACAACTCCAGCTACTGGTCCTAAAAATGGTAAATCTGATAACATTAAAGCCATTGATGAACCAATTATTCCTAAATAATCTGGTGTATTTTTCTCATCAAAAGAAAATACAGTATTTACTATATGTACATCGTAGTTAAATCCATCTGGAAACATTGGTCTTATAGGTCTATCTATAAGTCTTGCTGTAAGTGTTGCGTTAGTTGATGGCTTCCCTTCCCTTTTATTAAATCCTCCAGGAAATTTTCCTGCTGCATAAAATTTTTCTATATAGTCAACTGTAAGTGGAAAAAAATCATTTTCCTTTCTTGGCTCTTTACTTCTATTTACTGTACTTAGTAAAACAGTATCTCCATATTGAACCATTACAGCTCCACATGATTGTCTTGCTATTTTTCCAGTAGAAAATGTAAGTGTTCTACCTGCTAATTCCATTTGAACTTTTCTTTCATCAAACATATTTTCCTCCTAATTATTTTGTAGATTAGGAAGTAAATAATAAGGAGTAAAAAAATAAAATTTATTTTCTTACTTCTTACTACTTAACCTTCCTAACCTCTTTTTTACAGATATTATAACATTTTTAATATGAAAAATCAAATTTTACCTAACTCTTTTATTTTATTTTTTTTAAAAACTTGGTATAATATATTGTAAATTTATTTTTAGTTTAAGGAGGAGGAATGAAAAAAAATACTATACTTTTTTTCTTGATTATATCTCTGTTTTTTATTCCCTCAAAAAGTTTAAGTAAAACTTTAACCTCAAAAGAGGATATTGAAATAAAAAAACTTAAAGAGCAGATTAAAATTTTAGAAAATAGAATCTCTCAACTAGAAGAGATTAAAAAAAATAAAATTATTAAAAATAAAAAAGATTTAAAAATTGGACTTGCTCTCAGTGGTGGTGGAGCAAAAGGACTTGCTCATATAGGAGTATTAAGAGTTTTAGAAGAGTTAGATATCCGTCCTGATTTTATTGCTGGGACAAGTATGGGAGCTGTGGTTGGAGCTTTATACTCGGCTGGTTACTCCCTTGATGAAATAGAAAGTATACTCACTAAGAGTGATTGGGATAGTTTTATCAATGGTACATTTGTAGATAGTAAAGTTCCTCTTGAAAAGAAAGTTAATAATAAAAAGTATATGCTATCTATACGATATGATAATAAATTTAATTTCTCACTTCCTAAAGGTTTTGGAAATAATCAGATGATATATTTTGAATTAAAAAAACTATTAAGTAGTGTAGATAGTATTAGAAATTTTGATGATTTACCTATTCCCCTTAGAATTATCACAACAGATCTAAATACTGGACAAGCAGTAGCAATGAAAGAGGGAGACTTAGCTAAAGTAATCACTGCTAGTGTGGCTATTCCTACTCTTTTTGAACCAGTTGAAATTGATAATCGGCTTTATGTAGATGGCTTAGTTTCTCGTAATTTCCCTGTAATAGATGTTATTAATATGGGAGCTGATATCATTATTGGTAGTGATGTTGGAAACGAGGTTAAAGATAAAAAAGATTATAATATCCTCAGTGTACTAAATCAATTAGTAGCTATACAAAGTGCCTCTTCTACAAGTGAACAAAGAGAATTAACCTCTACACTTATAACTCCAGATGTTCTTGAATACTCGGCTACTGATTTAGATAAGGGAAAACTCTTTATAGAAAAGGGAGAAGAAGCTGCACGACAACAAATTTCTCTTTTAAAAGATTTAGCTAAGGGTTCAACTAGAGAAAAAAATATAAAAATTTCTACTACAAATAACAATAAAACATTTGTAATAAAAAATATAGAATATAAAAATGAGATTTCTGAAAAAAATAAATTTATAATAAATAGTATACTTGAGAATATTTTGAATAGAGAGATTACCCCTGAAGATTTAGAAAATTCTATGCTAAAAGTTTATGGAAATGATATTATCAATCGTGTATATTATAACTTAAGCGAAGATACTTTAGTTATTGATGCTGACATTAATCCTAATAACTCTTTTGGAGTTGGAGTAAATTATTTAACTGGTTATGGAACTACTTTTGATATAGGAACCACACTTAGTAACTTAGGAAAAATAGGAAATAATACTCTTGTTGATTTACAAGTAGGAGATTATCTTGGACTTAATCTTAAAAACTTCTCTTACTATGGTTATTCAAATAAAATTGGAGTTTTTACTAATCTTGGTTATAATGAAAATCCTTTTTTCATCTATGATGGAAAAGAGAAAATCTCTAATTCGCTTATAAAAAGTATAGATTTTGAAACAGGAATACTTACTCAATATAATAATCAACTTACTGCTTCTTATGGAATAAAAACTTCATATAGTAAGTTAGAACAAAAAACTGGGTCTGTCTTACCAGAAGATATAGAATACTCTAAGAACTATAATGGCGCTTTTATTAGAACTACTTTTGATATTCTAGATTCAAGTACTCATGCTAACTCTGGCTTAAAAATTGATTTTGAATATAGTTGGGAAGGAAGTCTTGATAAATCTAAATCTAATTTCTATGGACCTTTATATTCATTAGATGGGTATATCCCTATTACTAAAAAATTTACTCTTAATTATGGACTATATGGTGGAATTATATCTGGTGATGAGGTTTCTTCTATTGATAAATTTATACGTCTTGGTGGAACAAAAAATAATCTAGAAAATAAAGATTTTGCTTTCTATGGTTATAGGTATCAGCAAAAACTTGTAGATGAGTTTTTAATAGGTAAGTTAGGATTAATTTATAAATTAGATTCTAATTTATATTTGAGTACTCGTTGGAATATAGGAACATATAATGATTTAACTTCTGAAAATTATTCTAATTCTAAAAAAATCTGGGAAGATTACTCTCAAGGATTTGATATCTCACTTACTTATGAAAGCTTAATTGGTCCATTTGAGTTTTCTCTATCTCGTGATGGAGAAAAAGGAGATATTCTTTCACAAATAAGTATAGGATATATTTTTGAGTAAATAAAAAGAGATTAATATAAAAAATCAAGAATGACTTTTATTTTTAAGAAAGTAA
>NZ_GL987988.1:780214-883627 GCF_000158195.2 Fusobacterium mortiferum ATCC 9817 | reverse complement strand
TTTTTAAGAAAGTAATTCTTGATTTTTTATTATCTTATAATTTCCCTTACTATTTTAATCTAAAATCTGATTTTCCACCTGTTTTTTCTACTAACTTTACATCTCCTATTATCATATGCTTATCTACAGCTTTACACATATCATAGATAGTGAGAGCAGCAATAGATACAGCAGTTAGAGCCTCCATCTCTACTCCTGTTTTTCCAGTAGTTTTTACAACAGCCTCTATCCACACTCTATCCTCTTCTACTTCAAAAGATATATCCGCTCCAGTAAGCAATATATTATGGCACATTGGAATTAAATCCCAAGTTTTTTTAGCTCCACATATCCCCCCCACTTGAGCAACAGATAGAACATCTCCTTTTTTCATCTTTCCTTCATTAATCATCTTAATAGTTTCTGGATTCATTTGAATGTATCCTCTAGCAATGGCTCTTCTTTGAGTTTCGTTTTTCTCACTAACATCTACCATTCTAGCTCTACCTTTTTCATTAAAATGTGTAAATTCCATTATTATCCCTGCTTTCCAAAAGAACAGTTAGGATAGTGGCAAACCTCACAAGTTTGACATAATCCTCCATTCCCATACATCATTATATCTCTCTTACTTAGCTTCTCTCCAGTCATAACTCTTGATAAAACTAAATCAAATATAGTTCTTTTAGCAAACATAACGCATCCTGGAAGTCCCATCATAGGTATATCTCCTAAGTATGATAATAAAAACATTGCTCCTGGTAAAACAGGTGCTCCATAAGTTACTAACTCTCCTCCCATTTCTATAATAGAACTAGGTGTTAAGTCATCTGGGTCAACTGACATTCCTCCAGTAAAAATTAGCATATTTGCACCTTTATCTAAAAACTCTTTAGCTCTAGATTTAATAATCTCTTTATCATCTGGACAAAGAACTTGTCCTATTATTTCACACTCATATTCAGAAAGTTTATTTTTTATTACCTGTCCAAACTTATCTTCAATTCTTCCATAAAAAACTTCATTTCCTGTTGTTATAATTCCTACTCTATATTTTTTATAAGGAACAACTTTTAATAGTGGAGTTTTAATTAGAGATTTTGCCATCTCCATTTTTTCCTTAGCTACAACTAAAGGGATGACTCTTGAACCTCCTATCAACTCTCCCTCTTCTACTGGATAGTTATTTGGCAATGTAGCAAAGGAAATCTCACCTAACATATTTAACTCTAAAAGATTTTCACTATCTACCTTTAAAATTCCATCACATTTAGCTCTGAAATTTATTTTTCCCTCTTTTATCTCATCATCTGTATAAATATTCTCTCCTCTACCTAAATCTCCTAAAATAAGAGCAGCATCATTTTCATGTACTCCAACCTCTCCTAATTCAAAAACATATATATGGTCTTTTCCTAAACTTAAAAGCTTTGGAATATCCTCCTCTTTTATAATATGCCCCTTCTTAAAAGCTCTTCCTTTAAACTCACCTGGAAGAATTTGAGTAATATCATGCTGAAGTACATACCCCACAGCATCTACTGTTTTTATTTTTTTCATATATTATCCCTTTCTTTTTTAAATAAATAATTATAAATCATCATTATAATAAAGCTTATTAATAAAATTATAACTAAAAAAAAGTTTGCTGTTTTTGTATCTCCACTCTCTGAAGCTGAATATATTACCATAGATATTGTCTGTGTACGTCCTGGGATATTTCCTGCTAACATAAGAGTAGCACCAAACTCTCCCATTGCTCTTCCAAAAGAGAGTACCATTCCAGCTAAAATATTTCTTTTAATAAGTGGAAGTGTTATCAATCTTAAAATTTGGAACTCACTTGCTCCAGCCTCCCGTCCAGCTTCAAAATAAACTGGATTGAGAGAAGCCATCCCCGTTTTTACACTATTATACATCAGAGGAAGAGTAACTATAAAAGCTGTTATAATTCCAGCCCACCAAGAAAATATTACAGAAATATCAAAATATTTATAAAGTATAGCTCCTACTACTCCTCTCTTTCCTAAAATTAATATAAGTATATACCCCAGTACACTTGGTGAAATAAAAAGTGAAAGATTGATTAGCATTTCAAATATATTTTTTAATTTTGAATTATTCCTATCTAATAACCATACTAGTAAAACTGATACTATCGTTACAAGTAGTGTAGAAATTGTAGCTATTTTTAAAGTCAATAAAATTATTTTTAAATTTAAACTTATCATAATTATTCTGCCATCTCAAAACCATACTTTTCATATAATTTTTTAGCTGTATTAGAGTTTAAAAAGTTATAAAATTCTACTACATTTTCATTAGCTCTATCTTTAATAATTCCATAACTATATACAACTGGAGTATGTAAATTTTCTGGAACAGTATAAACTATTTCGCTATTTTTTAAAACTCTAGCATCTGTTTTATAAATTAATGAATAATCTACTTCATATAAATCAACATACTGAGCAGCACTTCTTACATCTTTTGCATATACTATATCATCTTGTAATTTTTCCCAAATACCAGCATTAATAAAAGACTCTTTAGAATATTTTCCAGCAGGAACAGTTTCTGGAATTCCTATAGCCACACTATTTCCTACTAATTTATCCAAAGAGTCTATAGTTATTCTTCCAGCTACTACTAATCTATTTTTCAAAATATCCTTTTGATACTCTTTTTCTATAAAACCTTTATTATCCAAATCCTTTAAATCTTTTTGCGAAGCAAAGAAAACTAAATCTACTGGTGCTCCTGCTAAAATCTGATTTTTTAAAGCCCCTGATCCACCAAGATTAAGATTTATTTTTACATTTTTATTTTCATTTTGAAATTTTTCACTTAATTCTTCCATAACCTCTTTTAAACTAGCTGCAGCACTTACTGTAATCTCTACTTTTTCTTCCTTAGAAAAAGTTAAAGAAGATAGTGATAAAATTCCAACTAAGATAAATAATAACATCTTTTTCATATAACCACCCCATATTTTAATATTTTTCTCTAAATAAATGATAACAAATTTAATAAAAAAATTCAAGATTTATTGAGAATTTATGATATAATTAAATAAAAGAAATAAAAATTTTTTATGAGGTGAAAAACAATGTTTAAAGTTGCTATTGTATGTATGAGTGACAAGGGTTCAAAAGGGGAAAGGGAAGATATTTCTACTCAAGTTATTGAAAAAATTATATTAGAAAATGGATATAAGATTACAAAAAAAGTTTTAATCTCTGATGATTTTCAAAAAATAAAAGATACTCTTATAGAAATATGTGATAATAATCACGCAGATTTGATTTTAACTACTGGAGGAACTGGATTTTCTAAAAGAGATGTAACTCCAGAAGCTACTGAAGAAATAATAGAAAAAAGAGTTCCTGGTATACCAGAAGCAATTAGAGCTTACTCTCTTACTATAACTAAAAGGGCTATGTTATCTAGAGCCACTGCTGGTATAAGAAAAGATACTCTTATAATAAATATGCCTGGTAGTCCAAAAGCTGTTGAAGAGTCTTTAACTTATATAATTTCAGAGCTAAAACATGGATTAGAAATATTAGTAGGCTCTGCTAGTGAGTGTGCAAGAAAATAGAAATTTATCTAAATAGCAAGGAAAACTAAGAGTTGCTACAGACTACAAGAAATTGAAATATTAATTACACGACTATAAGTTTATTATTAAATTTAAGTAAGTATATTTTCGCAAATCTGTAAGTTACACTTTTTAAATTAGTGAATTGATAAATAAAAAATTAAAATATAAGAATAACAAAGATTGAAAAGAATAAATAGAGCAAGTCAGCGAAGGTAAATGCTAAAAAACACAACTGTTTGAGACGAAGTCAAGTTTTGTGTTTTTAGTTAACCGAGCCATACTTGCTCTTTATTCTTTGAACGAAAGTTATTCTTGTGTTTCTAATGAGATAAAGGTCTATTTAATCTCTTAAAGCTAGTGGCATAAGAATATAGATATAATCTTCATTTCCTTCTTCTCTTATTTCAAACATAGAAGAAGCATTATTTCCACTGATTATCACATTATTAGAGATATTATCAATATATTCTGCTAAAAATTTACAGTTTAAAGAAGCTTTAAAATCCTCTCCCTCTTTTAGCATATTAACTTTTTGATTTATTTTAGCTCTTCCAGAGAAAGCATTTATAACCATCATTTTCCCTGTAAAATTGAATATTGCTCCAAATTTAGCATCTAAACTTGTCTTAGCAACAGTTATTACTCTTTTAATAGCGCTTCTTAACTCATCTCTATTAAACTCCATTCTTTTTTCAAAGGCTGAAATTCTTAAGATAGTTTTAAAATCTGGATATTGTAGTCCAATTGTCTTACTTGAAAAATATGAGTTTTCCCAAGTTATTACTAATGTTTCTCCACTATAACCTAGATGTATCTCTTTATTATAATCTTTTAAAAGTTTACATAAAATATTTACTGTTTCCATAGGAATAGATAGTTCTTTATTTTCATTACACTCTACTTTTTCTCTTAAGAAAAGCAATCTATATGAATCTGTTGAAGCAAGATTTAACTCTTCTTTTTTAAAAACAGCTCTTACACAATTTATTTGAATATTATCAGCACTTTGTGAAGCAGCAAATTTTGCTCTATCTAGAAGCTGTACCAAACGATTTCCTTCAATTGTTAATAGACTTTGAGATTCTAGTTCTGGAATAACTGGATAACTTCCACCTTCTAGTACAGAAAACTCAGCTTGATGAACTGCTACAAATCCATTTTCACTAGAAAACTCTATTTTATCCTCTTCTAAAAGCTTTATATACTCAAGAAGTAAAAATGGTTTTAAAACTACTTCTCCTTCTCTTTCAACTTCTGCTTCTATCTTTCTAATGTGTTCTATTTCTAAGTTTGTTCCTATAAAAATTACTTGATTATCTTTAGCTATAATTTTTAATCCTGAAACAATAGGTTTAATTGGATTTTCTTTTAAAATATTTGTATATTCAGAAAGAACAGAAATAAGTTGCTCTCTTATTATAGAAAATTTCATTTTATCCTCCAAATTAATCAGCTATTAATATTTCTTGCCAATATTTATTTTGTAAATCAAGAGTTGTATTTATATCTCTCAATACTTGTACATTTTTTAAGTCAGAGATTTCAAATAGTGGCTCTACTGTCATAAGCTCTCTAGCTTTTAAGTTAACAGATGGTGTTTCTAAAGCATCTGCCATTTTTGCTGCCACCTCTGGTCTTAAAGTATACTCTAAAAATTTATAAGCATTCTCTTTGTTAGGAGCAGTTTTTAAAAGAGCAAAAGAATCTACATAAGCAGTTCCACCTTTTTCTGGAATTATCATTTCTACATTTTTTCTCTCTGTTTCATCTAACTCTTTAAAAATATTATCTGGATATCCTTGTACTACCCAGAAATCTCCACTTGCAAATCCTTTTCCAAAAGACTCAGCATCAAACTTTGCTATATTTTTCTTCCAAACTTTTATTAACTCTGCTGCTTGAGCAATTGCTTTCTCATCAGTAACAGTTTGTGAATATCCTAACATTCCTAAAGCTGAAGTCATTACCTCTCTCATATCATCTAACAGTGTCATTCTTCCTTTTAAATCTGTCATCTCATAGATAGAGTAATCTCTTGAGAATTCAGGAACATATTTTTTATTTACAGCTATAATTGTAGCTCCAATTAAATAAGGAACTTCATACTCATTATTTGGGTCAAAATGATGTAATTTTTCCAATACTAATGGGTCAAGATTATTATAACTAGGTAATTGAGATTTATCTAATTTCTCAATCATTCCTTCTTTTGCCATTATCTCCACATAATCAGCAGATGGCATAACAATATCGTATCCATCTCCACCAGCTTTTAATTTTGTAAACATCTCTTCATTTGAAGAATAGATATCTTCTACAACTTTTATTCCAGTTTCCTTTTCAAAATCCTCATAGATACTTTGTGGTATAGTATTAGCCCAACCATACACATAAAGCACATTTTTATCTTTCTCTTTTCCCCCGCAACCTATTACTGCCATAGCTAAAATAAGTGCTGCCAATATTTTTTTCATTTATCAACCTCCTAAAATTAATTTTGCATATTGCATATATTATATTTTAATATGAAACTCAAATTAAGTCAATTAGTTATTACTGCTCTTAATAAACTCTTCTATTTCATCTAAAACTCTTAATAAGTCATCTTTGAAAATACTATTTTTATCTTTTGTTTTATTTACCATTTTATCTAAATATATAAAGGATTTAAAGGCAGAAAAAATATCTTTGTCATATACTATTCCAAAATTATTTGCAACTTTAAATATTTCCATCAATTTCCTAATAAAAGTATTATTAGTTGTATAATTTATAGAATAAATATCTTCAATTTTCTTAGCTAGAGTTTCTATCTCTTCAATTGTAAATTTTTTCTCTGAAATCTCATTAAGGGTTATTGCTACCTCTTTAAACTCTTCTTTTAATGTAAATTTTAAAATCTTAAATAATCCCTCTCTTGTCTGAGTTTTTAAAACCCCTAAACTGTTACAATCTAAGAAATATATATTTCCTTCATCACTTAAAATAAGGTTTCCAGAATGTAAATTATTGTGAAAAATTCCAACCTTTAATATAAAAAACAGTTGAGCTCTAATTAAATCTAAAACATCCTTGTAAGCCAATCTATTATATTGTAATAATTCATAAAAATAACTACCATAAATATATTCACAAGCTACTTTTTCTTCTGAAGATAAATATGTATACACTTTTGGAAATTTTATTCTTTTTAAAAATTTTACATCCTTATACTCTTCTAAGTAATCTGTCATACTTTTAGTAAACTTTATTTCATTTACTAAGTTAAATTTTTGTATACTATGTTCCTCTAAGTCCTTTAAAACCTCTTCTACTTGATACTTTTCATTTAACCAAGGTCTTAAAAACTTCTGATATCTTAGAGATTTTTCTAATTTTTTTACTTTTTTAAAATAACTATTTCTAGCACTTGGATTTACCGCCTTAATAGATATCTCTACCCCACTCTTTAAACACCCTTTAAAAAATAATTTATATCAGAATAAGAATAAGGATAATTATCATAATATTCTAGCAGAGAAAAAAGTGGGTCATTCTTCTTTACTAAGTTTAAAAGATGTTTTTCTGCTTTTTCTAACTGTGGAGTTTGAAATTCTGATAGATATAGGCACTGCTCTACATCTAATAAATCAAATCTTGTAGAATATTCTTCAGCCATACGAACTCCTACTCTTCCTAATTCTACAACACAAGAAAGCTTTTCTAATCTTCCACTATTAATAGCTTTCATAAAATTTATAAATTTAGATGATAACATTTTCTACTCCTTAATTAATAATTTATTCAATAGAATTATAATACATATTTTATAATCTGTAAATAATAAGGTTTTTATGCTATAATGAGAAGTAGTTAAATTTTAGGAGGATATTGTGGAATTTATAAATAGTTTAGATAATAGTACAATAAAAAAAGTAAAAAAATTAAAGCAAAGAAAATATAGAGAGGAAGAAAAAAAATTTCTAGCTGAAGGAAGAAAATTTTTAGATTTTACTTATATACCAGATTTAATTATCTTAAAAGAAAATTTTGAAGATTTTGAAAACATAACTACTAAATTAGAGAGATTTGATTGTAGAAAAATTGTAGTAAATGATAAAATATTTAAAGATTTAACTTCTCAAGAAAATTCACAAGGAGTAATCTTGGTATATCCATATTGTGAAACTAATATAGGAAAAATAAATAATAATATAATTGTTTTAGATAAAATACAAGACCCTGGAAATTTAGGAACAATTATTAGAGCAGCTGATGCTGCAGGTTTTAAAGATATAATTCTCACTAAAGGAAGCGTAGACTGTTATAACGAAAAATGTGTTAGAAGTAGTATGGGCTCTATATTTAATATGAATATAGTGTATATGGAAGAGCTCCAACTTATCCAATTTTTAAAAGAAAAAAAATATAAATTTCTTGTAACAGCTCTTGAAAATAATTCTATTGAATACACAGATATTACATTAAGTGAAAAAAATGCTATTATTTTTGGAAGCGAAGGAAATGGAGTAAGTGATAATTTCTTAAAAGTTGCTGATGAAACTGTAATCATTCCTATATATGGAAGTGCCGAGTCATTAAATGTAGCTATGGCTTCTGGAATAATCCTATATAAGGTTAGAGAATTGATGAATAAATAGAGGTTAACAATGGATAAATTTGAAGAATTAGAAAAAAAAGAGATTTTTAAAAATGAGCATATAAAAGTTTTTAGTAGAAAATTAAAGTTACCTAACAATAAAATTGTTGATTGGACTTTTACTGGAAAAAGAGATGCTGTGGGAGTAGCTGCTGTTTTTGAAGATGATACTATCCTTTTAGTAAAACAGTACAGACCTGCTGTGAATATGGTCACTTTAGAAATTCCTGCTGGCCTTTTAGAAAAAGATGAGTGTCCTATGAATGCTGCTCTTAGAGAATTAGAGGAAGAAACTGGCTATAGAGCTAATAAAATAGAAAAAATATGTGAATATTTTATGAGCCCTGGTATGTCTGCTGGTAAATTTTATCTCTATTATGCTGAAGATTTGGTTAAAACTCAGCAAAATCTAGATGAAGATGAGTTTGTAGTAGTAGAAAAAGAGAGTTTAAAAACTATTTCTATTGATTCTCTTTCTGATGGAAAAAGTATCATAGCTGTTGAATATGCTAAAAAGAAAAGAGGAATACTATGATTATTAAAAAAATTCTTTCTTTTCTATTTTTTATAATTTTTTTTATTGGTTGTTCATCTATTGGAATAGATAAAAATGAAAAAATCTCTAAATACTTCACTATGGGAGAAGCTACATATAGTAGTACTGCTATTAGAAGAGGAATTAAAAATACTCCTAGTTGGAGCGAAAGAACTAATATAAGGTATACAGCTAGAAGACTTGATGAAGTCAGAGAAATATTAGGTAGACCTGTAGTAGTTAGTAGCTGGTTTAGAAGTGCTAGATTAAATAGAGCAGTAGGTGGTTCTTCATCTTCTGGACATAGAAAGGGAATGGCTGTAGATATTATACTGAAAAAAGGAAGTGCTGGAAAAAAAGAGTATGAAAGAGTAAAAAATAGATTGGAAAGTTTTGACCAGTTAATCTATTATCCAAGACGTGGACATCTACATATAGGATTCAAGCAATATAGATTTCAAGAGAGAAAACAAGTTATGGTTAGATATAATTGATAGGAGAAAATATGTCTGAAAAAATAAAAAATATTTTAAAGCAAGAAGATTTTTCAAAAAATGATTTGATTGAACTAATGAAAATAGATAACAAAGAGGATTTAGATTTATTATTTAAAAAAGCTTATGAAGTAAAGGCTAAGTATGTTGGAAAAAAAGTATATTATCGTGGGCTTATAGAAATAAGTAACAAGTGCATCAAAAATTGTAAGTACTGTGGTATTAGAAGAGATAATCATAAAGTTGATAGATTTTCTATGTCTAAATCTGAAATTATGGAAGCTGTCAAGTGGATATATGAAAATAATTATGCCTCAATAGCTCTTCAATCTGGAGAAAGACAAGATGAGGAGTTTGTTTCATTTATAGAAAATTTAATAAAAGAAATAAAAAACTTTTCTAATGGTAAATTAGGAATAACCCTATCTCTTGGAGAACAAAGTAAAGAAACATATAGGAGATGGTTTGAGGCTGGAGCTCATAGATATCTGCTTAGAATTGAATCAACTAATTTGGATATCTATAATCATCTACATCCTATGGATAATAAACATACTTTTGAAGTTAGAAAAAAATGTCTTGAATATTTAAGAGATATAGGTTATCAAGTAGGAACAGGAGTAATGATAGGATTACCTAATCAAACAGAGGAAGATTTAGTAAATGATATCTTATTCTATAAAGATATGAATATAGATATGATAGGTATGGGACCATATATTCTACATAAAGATACCCCCCTTGGACAAGAGTGGAAAGATATTGTAGTCAGTGAAGAAAAAAGAGTAGAGTTGGGATTAAAAATGATAGCTATTACTAGAATTTTCTTAAAAGATGTTAATATTGCAGCAACTACTGCTCTTCAAGGACTTGACCCACAAGGAAGAGAAAAAGGACTTTTAGCTGGTGCTAATATTCTTATGCCTACTGCTACAGCACTTGAACATAAAAATAAATATCTTCTTTATGATAATAAACCTGGAATTAATGATAGTGTTGAAAAGGCTAAAGAGATTATGGACAACAATGTAAAAGCCATCGGTGATGAGATAGTTTATGGAGAGTGGGGAGATTCACTACACTTTAAAAAGAAAAATTCTTTTTTTTCTAAATAAAATTTAAATTTTTTAATATAAAAAATAACTTTAAAATAAAATATAAAAACTTCTTGACTTGAACCTCTATTTGTACTATAATAAGTCCGAAAATAAGAAATGAACTAACGCTTAGTTTTTATTTATAATTTTACTATTATAATTAATCTAAAAGCGGGGGGCCCATTCAAAGAGCGATACTCTTGCTAACCTCGTCATATGAGGAACCAGTGAGAGGGTCTTTTAATTATGTTTTAAAAGCACCAACTATGGTGCTTTTTATTTTATCTAAATTAAAAAGGGAGGGATTTTCCTATGAAAAATGATTCATTTGGAGAAGTGAAGGAAACAAAATTTATTCATGCTGTAATACCATTAACATTTTTGGTATGTATTTTAACATACACTATAAGGTATACCCAAGCCTCCCCACACATCCCTATTATTATTTCAGGAATGTTAGCTGTTTTTATAGCTATGTTCGTTTTAAAATACAAATGGGCTTATTTAATTGAAGGAATTTTAAATACTATAAAATCTTCTATGGAAGCTGTTTTAATTCTTTTAGTAATTGGAATGTTAGTAGGAAGCTGGATAATATCTGGAGTAGTTCCTACTATGATATTTTATGGTTTAAAAATAATATCTCCAAGTATATTTTTACCTGCTGCACTTATTTTATCTTTAATAGTAGCACTAACTACTGGAAACTCTTGGAGTACAGCAGCTACTATCGGAATAGCTCTTATGGGAATAGGTGCAGGACTAGGAATTCCTCCACAAATCACTGCAGGTGCTATAATTTCTGGAGCATATATGGGCGATAAACTTTCTCCCCTTTCTGATACTACAAATCTTGCTCCTGCTATGGCAGGTTCTGATATTTTTGAACATATTAAAGCTATGCTCTACACAACTATACCAAGTTTTATAATAACTATTATTCTTTTTATTTTTATAGGAAGAAAATATTCAGATATAGGAGTAGATACAGAGTCATTAAATAAAATATTTGTAGTATTAAATCAAGAATTTAATATCACTCCACTTTTATTTATAATTCCTTTAATTACAATAGTATTAGTTGTAAAAAAAGTTCCAGCTATTCCAGGACTATTTTGTGGAACTTTAATAGGAGGGGTAGGAGCTGTAATTTTTCAGGGAGCTACTGTAAAGGATTTTATTACAGCATTGCAAATTGGATATGTATCTAATTCTGGAAATCAATTTGTAGATGAACTCTTAACTAGAGGTGGAATGAATAGTATGATGTGGACAGTGACACTTATTATTTGTGCTCTTTTTCTTGGAGGAGCTATGGAAAGAGCTAAAATGTTAAGTGCTGTTGCAAATAAAGTATTAAGTATAGCAAAATCAACTGGAAGCTTAATACTAGCAACTGTATTTACTTCAATAGCTACTAATATACTTGCTGCTGAACAATATCTTTCAATAGTAATAACAGGAAGAATATATAAAGATGCTTATGCTAGTAGAAATTTACATCCTACTACTTTATCCAGAGTTTTAGAAGATGCTGGAACAATGACATCACCTCTAATTCCTTGGAATAGTTGTGGAGCATATATGATGGCTGCTCTTGGTATTGCTCCTTGGATTTATGTTCCTTACTGTTTCTTAAATCTTATCAATCCTATAATCTCTATAATCTATGGTTATACAGGATTTAGTATCAGATATATAGATTCAACAAAAGCTAAAAAAATAAGATTTAAAAGTATATTTGCTACAAATATTTTTGGAAAATAAAAATTAGTTTTTAAAATAAAGAAGAGATTTTAACTAAGTTAATTCTTAGCTAAAATCTCTCTTTTTTAAATCTCCTTTACTCCTACTTTTTTTAATCCTTCAATCAATTTCTTATTAAACATTCCTGTTATTTTATGTTTTTTTCCTGCTTTTGTCATAAGTGTTAATGTATTCAACATTCCTACTGAAAAAGCTTCTATCTCTCCTAATAAATACTCAAATTTTGAATACATACTTCCTTGAGTTGGAGCAAATGCAATCTTTCTATTAGTTATATATAATATTCCTGGTTGAGGTTTTGGTACCATTAAAACCATTGTAATATGTGCTGCTTGAGCTTCTGCTACAATCATTTCATCCTTTTCTAAATTTATTAATAACATAACATATCTTCCCCTTTTTTATATATTATATCACTAAACTTAAATAAATCTATCTAAATTATTTTTAAAAATTTATCATATGTGATAATCCATCAAAGAATATTCTAAATCCTATAGACATAATAAATATCTGCATCACTTTTGATAATATATAAAGTACTAATTTTCCAAATATTCTTTCTAAATAATTTCCTACCATTAATACTAAATAGATTATAATAAAAGCTACTAAAATAGAAAAACTATTACTTGTAAGTCCATTCTCAGAACGTCCAATTAGAGCTGTAGTCAAACTTCCAGGCCCTACTAACATTGGAAAAGCCATAGGTATTACAGCTTGCTTTATCTGTTCATCTGGAGAAAGTTGCTTTTCTGAAGTTCTTTTTCTCTGTGGAGAGAAGATTAAATTTTTAATTGCCATCAAAATTAAAATCAAGCCTCCAGCCATTTTCAACTCATTCATATTTATTTTATAGAAATTAGTCATTAAAAATTCCCCAAATAAACTAAAAATCCATGTTATAAAAAATCCTGTTATAGCTATCATCTTAAAAAGTTTGTTTCTTATTTCTTTTTCCATTCCCTCTGTCATTCCTATAAAGAGTGGAACATTTCCAAAGGGATTTAAAACAGCTATCAGTGTTAGAGCATTTATAAAAATAGCATCTACTCTCATTGTTACTCCTTTCATTTTAAATTTTATTTACCAAACATTGTTACTATTATATATTTTTTAAATTTATTTGTCAATTTTAATCTTCATTTTAAAATAAAATATCATCAATCTTTTAATTCTGATAAAAATAGTGTATAATATAAAGTGAAAAATAAATATTTATAGATAAAGAGGTGTACAATTTTATGCTTGATAAAATAGTTATAAAAGGTGCCAGAGAGCATAATTTAAAAAATATAGATATAGAAATTCCCAAAAATAAATTTGTAGTAATAACAGGGGTAAGTGGAAGTGGTAAATCTTCTCTTGCTTTTGATACAATATATTCAGAGGGACAAAGAAGATATGTAGAAAGTCTATCTGCCTATGCCAGACAATTTATTGGACAGATGACAAAACCAGATGTAGATAGTATAGAGGGATTAGCTCCAGCTATATCTATTGAGCAAAAAACAACTAACAGAAACCCTCGTTCTACTGTTGGAACTATTACAGAGGTATATGACTATATGAGACTTCTGTTTGCTCATATTGGTACTGCTCACTGTCCTGTGTGTAATAGACCTGTAGAAAAACAGAGTATAGAAGAGATAGTAGAGGGAGCTTTAGAAAGATTTCAAGAGGGAGATAAGATGATAATTCTTTCTCCTGTAGTTAAAGATAAAAAAGGTACTCATAAAAATCTTTTTCTTAATCTTTTAAAAAAAGGTTTTGTAAGAGCTAGAGTAAATGGAGAGATTTTATATTTAGAAGATGAAATTATCTTAGATAAAAATAAAAAGCATAATATTGAAGTAGTTATTGATAGATTGATTCTAAAAAAAGAGGATAAAGAGTTTCAAAGTAGACTTACCCAAGGAGTAGAGAGTGCATCAGAACTATCTAACGGAAAAATAATATTAAATGTAAATGGAGAGGATTTTAGTTACAGTGAAAACTACGCTTGTCCTGAACATGATGAAGTAAGTATTCCAGACTTAAGTCCTAGACTTTTCTCTTTTAACGCTCCATTTGGTGCTTGTCCTGAATGTAAAGGAATAGGAAAAAAACTTGAAGTAGATGAGAATAAACTTATTGAAGATGAGGAACTCTCTATTCTTGATGGTGGTATGTATATTCCAGGAGCTTCTAGCAGAAAAGGATATAGTTGGGAGATTTTTAAATCTATGGCTAAAGCTTTCAACATAGATATATCTAAGCCTATCAAAGAGATGAGTAAAAGAGATTTAGATATAATTTTTCATGGAGCTACTGAAAAATTTAGATTTGATTATGAGGGAGATGACTTCCAATTCCATGGTTATAAAGAGTATGAAGGAGCTGTAAAAAATTTAGAGAGAAGATATTATGAAACTTTCTCTGATGCTATGAAGGAAGAGATAGAAAATAAATATATGATAGAGAGAGTTTGTAAAGTTTGTAATGGTAAAAGATTAAAACCTGAAGTCCTAGCTGTAACAGTTGGAGATAAAAATATTATGGAACTTTGTGATATGAGTATAAAAGATGCTCTAAATTTTTTCAACGGAATAACTTTAACATCTAAACAGGAAAAAATTGCTAAAGAGATATTAAAAGAGATAAGAGAAAGGTTATCCTTTATGATAAATGTAGGACTTGATTACTTAAGTCTTGGAAGAGAGACTAAAACTCTTTCTGGAGGAGAATCTCAAAGAATAAGACTAGCTACTCAAATTGGGTCTGGTCTAACTGGAGTGCTCTATGTATTAGACGAGCCAAGTATAGGACTACACCAAAAAGATAATGATAAATTACTAGCTACTCTTGGAAGATTAAAAGATTTAGGAAATACTCTAATTGTTGTAGAGCATGATGAAGACACTATGATTCAAGCTGATGAGATAATAGATATTGGACCTAGAGCTGGAGCTTATGGTGGAGAGATTGTAGCTCATGGAACTCCACAAGAGGTTATGGAAAATCCTAACTCTCTTACTGGAAAATATTTAAAAGGTGAATTAAAAATAGATATCCCTAGTACTAGACGTAGTTGGGATAAATCTCTAAAAGTTATTGGAGCAAGGGGAAATAATCTGAAAAATATAGATGTTGAGATTCCTTTAGGAGTGATGACAGTTGTTACTGGTGTAAGTGGAAGTGGTAAATCTACTCTTATCAATCATACTCTTTTCCCAGCACTGTTTAATAAATTAAATAAAGGAAAGCTCTATCCTCTTGAATATAAATCTATTGAGGGAACTGAACATTTAGAAAAAGTAATCAATATAGACCAAAGCCCTATTGGTAGAACACCTCGTTCTAACCCTGCTACATATACAAAACTATTTGATGATATTAGAACTCTTTTTGCTGAAACAAAAGATGCAAAAGCACATGGATTTACAAAGGGAAGATTCTCTTTCAATGTGAAAGGTGGAAGATGTGAAGCTTGTCAAGGAGCTGGTATTATCAAAATAGAGATGAACTTTTTACCTGATGTATATGTAGAGTGTGAAGTGTGTAAGGGAAAAAGATACAACAAAGAGACTCTTGATGTATTTTATAAGGGGAAAACTATATCTGACGTTTTAAATATGAGTGTGGCAGAAGCTTATGAGTTTTTCCAAAATATACCTGCTCTTGAAAGAAAGCTAAAAGTATTAATAGATGTAGGGCTTGATTATATAAAACTTGGACAACCAGCTACTACTCTATCTGGAGGGGAAGCACAAAGAATAAAACTGGCTACAGAGCTCTCTAAGATGACTAAAGGAAAAACTATATATATTTTAGATGAGCCAACTACTGGACTGCACTTTGAAGATATTAGAAAACTTCTAGAGGTTTTAAATAGACTTGTAGAAAAAGGAAATAGTGTAGTTATTATAGAACATAATCTAGATGTAATAAAAACTGCTGACTATATAATTGATATTGGACCAGATGGTGGAGATAGAGGAGGAACTGTTGTAGCTTGTGGTACTCCTGAGGATATAGCTATGGTAGAGAAAAGTTATACAGGAAAATATATAAAAAGAATGCTAGAGAATGCAGTAGAAGATAGAAAAATTATCCCTGTACCTAAAAAAAGAGGGAGAAAGAAAAAAGAAATTTTAGAAGTAGCAGAAGATAAACTTACTTTAAAGTAACTTTAAAAAAAGGAGAAAGAATAGATGTTTGAATATTTAAAAGGTAAGGTAGAGTATAAGAAACCTGATTACTTAGCTCTTGATGTAAATGGGGTTGGATATAAGGTAAATATATCCCTTAGAGTTTATGATAAGATTAAAACTGGAGAGAGTGTTAGACTTTACATATTTAACTATATAAAAGAGGATGCTTTTAAGCTGATTGGATTTTTAGAGGAAAGAGAGAGAAATCTTTTTGAGATGCTTTTAGGTGTGAAAGGTGTAGGTGTATCTCTTACCCTTTCTATTATGTCTACTTTTGATGTAGAGCAACTTAGAAAAATAGTAGCTGAAAATGATTATGCTACACTTAAGAGAGTTCCGAAACTTGGAGAGAAAAAAGCTCAACAAGTAATTTTAGATTTAAAAGGAAAACTTAAAGCTATTGGAAATCTATTTACTCAAGATGAAAATCTATTTGAAAGTTTTGCTATTGAAGATGAATTGTATGAAGCATTAGAAGCTCTAGGGTACAGTCAAAAAGAGATAAATTCTCTTGTATCTAAAGAGGAGATAAGAGGATTTACCTCTATTGAAGAGGCAATTAAATGTGTATTAAAAAAGGTTAAATATTAAACCTAAAAATATTAGGAGGTATTATAATGGAGTATAAAGAATTATTTGAAACAGGAATGAGTTATGAAACTTTTTTAAGTATTGCAAGTGCTAGTGAAAGAGAAAAAATTGCAGAGATAACTAAGGTTATTTCTATTTGTGAAGAGTACACTAACAAAATAAAGAACCTTGATAAACCTTATAATTTTTTATTAAGTGCTGAATCTTGGTGTCCATATGTAAGAGCTACTATACCTGTACTTGTTAAAATGACAGAGATTAACCCAAATATAAAACTTAGAATCATAACAGAAGGAAGAGGTTTTAAATATCTTAGAGAAAAATTAAATATCTCTGAGGAGTTATATGTTGTTCCTACTCTTGCTATATTAGATGAAAATTTTGAATTTGTAACAAGATATGTAGGAAGACCTGCTAAATATAGAAATATTGGTTTTGAAAATGTAAGCAAAGAGTATTTTGCTGGATATCGTTCTGATGATATTATAGAGGAGATATTACAAAAAATGGGAGTATAAATTCTTAATTAAAAAGTCCTAATGCTATAAATCTAATTAACATAAGGAGAACAACTATGTTAAATATTAAAAAAATTCATCATGTAGCTATTATTGTTTCTGACTATGAAAAATCTAAAAATTTTTATACTAATATTTTAGGATTTAAAATTTTAAAAGAAACATATAGAGAAGAAAGAAAATCTTATAAATTAGATTTAAAAATTAATGAAATTTATCAAATAGAGTTATTTTCATTTCCTAATCCTCCTAAAAGAGTAAATAATCCTGAAGCAAGAGGTCTTAGACATTTAGCTTTTGAAGTGGATGATATAGAAGATGAAAGAAAAAAATTGTTAAGTTACAATATTGAGTGTGAAGAAATTAGAATAGATGAGATAACAGGAAAAAAATTTACATTTTTTAAAGACCCAGATGGTCTTCCTTTAGAGCTATATGAATATTAAATATTTTTTATAAAATTGTTGTAATGTAATATTTTTTGTAACTACTCAGCCAGTAGATTGATTTAAGAAAACTCAAAGAGTTGTGTAATTTATCAAATCTTAAGAATTACTCTCGTTCAAAGAATAAAGAGTAAGTAAAGTTCAACTCGTTAAAAACATAAAACTCGGCTACGCCTCAAACAGTTATGTTTTTTAGCACTCGTTTTCTCTAACTTACTCTAATATTCTTTTCAATCTCCGTAATTCTTAAAGATATTTCTTATTCAACTTCTTGGAATAGAGAACAATTCTTAGTTTTCTTTTTAAATCATAAATTGCTGAGTAGTTACAATTTTTAAAATTTAATTACTAAAAACAGTATCAAACTAGGTAAAAAAATCAAAAGTAGATAATCTATTTTATTAACTTTCAACTTTACATACTGACTTCTTTTACTTCCAACTTGAAACCCCTTTGATTCCATTGCCATAGCTATATTTTCAGAAGCTCGGATAGCTGTAACCAACATAGGTAACATAAAAAGATTTCTCTTTACTCCCCTCGCTCTATAAGCATATGAGATATTTCTATACTCATTTTTCACTATGGGAATAAAATTATAAGCAGCCATTATACCATAAGCAAATTTTTCTGAAAGTTTAAATTGTTGCATAAGGCTCAATATAAAATGTCTTGGATTAGTGGTATAAACAAATAAAAATCCCAATCCTGCGTAAGCTAATACTCTTGCAGAAAGCTGTAAACCACTTTCACTATTTTCCATAGTTACAACAATTTTTGTCATATCATTTATATTAGTACTTACCTCTTCACTACCATAAAAATATCCAGTAAAAAATATTCCAAGAGCCATAATTATTACTGGTAAAAATGAAATACACAGTTTTTTTATATTAACTTTTGAAATTATCATAAGTAAAATAGATATCAAAAATATTGAAAAATTAATATAGTAGTTGTATTCAAAAGAGAGAATAAGAGATATTAGAAATATTGTCAACCCTTTATATCCTGGATTTAATTTAGATATACTCAACTCTTCTCATCTCCTTATCTTTAAATTCATATATACAATCTGAATACTCAACTACTAAGTTTATATCGTGAGAAACTAAAATTATACTAAGCCCCTCTTTAGATTTTTTTGACAGAAACTCCATAATCTCCCTACTAGTTTTATTATCCTGTCCATATGTTGGCTCATCACAAAGTAAAACCTTTTGGTTTCCACACAACATTGAAAGAACAGCTAGTTTTCTCTGCTGTCCTTGACTCAACGAGTAAGGAGAAAAATTTTTATACTCGTAAAGATTAAACTCTCTAAGTAAGTTTTCAGCTCTCTCTATATTTTTTTCACTTTGATTTTTGTATACTCTATTTAAAGTAAAAAGTAGTTCATCTATTACTTTATAGGTTATAAATTGGTTTTGAGGATTTTGAAAAACTATTCCTATCTCCTGTAATAACTCTCTATCCTTTAATTTTTTAAACTCCCTACCTTCAAACAGTATACTTCCCTTTTTATATTTTACAATTCCAACTAAAAGATTTAAAAGAGAACTTTTTCCAGCTCCACTCTTACCTATTATTGAAGTTATTTTTCCCTTTGATATCTTAAATGAAAGTTTTTCAGCTAAAATATTTTTTCCATAACCTAACTCTAAGTCCTTAATCTCAAATATATTATCTCCTATTTCATCATCTATATATCTTTTTTTATCTGAAATTTCTCTATCTTCCAAATATATATTTAAATTTTCATCTGAAATTTTACACCCTCTATCTAAAGTAATTAAATTATAATTTACTTTTTTCCAAAGGGATAATCTATGGTCTATAATTATAAGAGTAGTCTCTTTTTTTCCATTTAATTCTAAAAGAATATCTATTATCTCTTGGGCTGAAAATATATCTACATTTGCAAAAGGTTCATCTAATATTATAATCTCTGATTCTAAAGCTAAAATAGTAGCTAATGCAACTTTTTGCTTTTCTCCACCTGAAAGAGTACTTATCTCTCTATCTTTTAGATATAATATTCCACACTTCTCTAATACTTCATCTACCTTTTTATCCATCTCTTCCACAGGATAATTAATATTTTCTAAGGTAAAGATTACCTCTTCCTTTACACTTTCCATACAAAATTGTGTATCTGTATTTTGAAACATCATACCTATCTTTTTAGCTCTATCCTGTGTAGAATATTTTTCTATCTCTTTGCCATCTAAAATAATATCTCCCTCTACTAATACTCCCTTATGTTCTGGATAAAGTCCAGCTAGTATATAAGCAAGTGTAGATTTTCCACAGCCAGAAAAACCAGTAATTAGATAAATTTCTCCAGAATTAAAAGAAAGAGAGAAATTTTTAACTATCTCTCTTTTTGATTTTTCTGAATATTTAAAAGTTATATTTTTACAAACTAACTTTTCCATCTTACTCCTCTATCTCGTCTTGCCCTAATCTATAACTACTTAAAGCCCCAGTTTTTGCTAATTTTTCAGCTAATAATTTAGAGATAATACCAGCAAAGAATATAGAACTAATCACTCTTACAATAAACATTCCTAAAATATACATAGGAGTAAATTTTACATATCCTCCTCTTACAAATCCCCATATAAAACTAAATACACAGGCAGCTACAGCAGCTATACACATATTTTTCATAGAGAAATCTCTATAACCTTTTCTTGCAAAAACAAGCTCTGGTCCCATTCCTTGAATTATTCCAGATAAAATAACTATTGGTCCAAACATATTTCCCATAATTACCTCTATTACAGCAGATAAAACTTCTGAAATTGTAGCTACTCCAGCTCTTTGAATAATATATGGAACAAATGTAGAAGCCATAAACCACACACCAAAAACTATCTCATAGGCATATGGAGCTAATCCAAATGGTGCTAATAGTGTCGCCATAAAATTAGCTAAATATACAGCCCATAGATAGATAAATGAAAATACCACTGAAAAAATACAAACCATTATTACATCTTTTAATTTCCAATTAAACATACTCTTACTCCTTTGTTGGACTATTTACAGAAATAGTTACTTGTAAAATATAGTGAGATAGATTTTCCTCTCCATATTTGAAAATCTCCTCTAATACATCAAAAACATTGTGTACATCTCCCTCTAATATAGAAACATAGTGAGAGCTTCTAGCAAAAACTCCTCTCTCTTTAGCTGTCATAACAATTTTTGCTATATGTTCCATATAATCCTCTTCTCCCATTGGATAGAAAGAAATTTTACTAACTACATCAAATTTTTTATCTCTAATATTTTTCTCATTTACCTTTTCATCGTCTACTTCCATAAATGAATCAGCATCAGTATCTCCAGGACACCCTTTAGAAAAAGTAGCTTCTAAAGCCATATGTACATCTTCTCTGTAAGCATTTACAAAAAGCCCTTTTACTACATCAAAAACATGCACTCTTTTTCCTCTTACACAAGTACTCAATTTATCTGTTTGTTTCCAAACTTTACTTGTATCTGTTTTTTCAAGTCCCCCTAAAATAATCTCAACAAAGTTGTCACTCATTGGGTATAATGAAAATCTAGCTCCAGATACTCCCTTGCTAGCACCTCCAATACACCATAAACAATCTTTCAATCCCATAAAAAAATCCTCCTTTTAAATTACAAAAGGAGGAATTATAAATTAATATCTTAGTTATAACTACTCCTTTCGTTGGTATTAACCAAATCAAGTTCAATGGGTTTAGAGTTTTACTCATTCTCAGCCAAAAGGCTCCCCAGTTATTATTAACAAAATATAATATATCACTTAATATTCGTTTTGTCTATAATTTTTTTATCTATTTTTGCAATACTCATAAAGTCCTCTTACATGAACTCCAGAAGCTCCCTTTTTATACCATTTACTTGAATTATTATAAGCTGTTCCAGCTATATCCATATGTGTCCAAGGTGTTCCTTCAGCAAATATTTCTAAAAATTTTGCTGCTGATATAGCACCTCCCCATCTAGCTCCCATATGTTTTAAGTCTGCTACATCAGATTTTAAATCCTCAGCAAACTCTTCATCTAATGGCATTCTCCAAATTCTCTCTCCATATTTACTACAAGATTTTTCTAAAAGAGAGTAAACTTCATCTCTATTAGAGAATACCCCTGTAGTAAAAGTACCTAAAGCTACCATCATAGCTCCTGTAAGGGTAGCTACATCTATTATCTCTGATACTTTTTCATTTCTTACTATATATGTTATAGCATCTGCTAATGCAAGTCTACCTTCTGCATCAGTATTTATTATTTCCACATACTTCCCATTCATAGATTTTATAATATCTCCTGGTCTATATGAATTCCCATTGATAGCATTTTCACAAGCTGGAACAACAGCCACTACATTTTTCTTAAGTCTATTTTTAGCGATAGCACACATAGCCCCTATTACTGTAGCTCCTCCTGTCATATCATCTTTCATATTCATCATAGAATCAGCCGGCTTTATACAAAGCCCTCCAGTATCATATGTAAGTCCTTTTCCTACTAATCCCATTATATCTTTAGAATCTCTATCACCAAAATATCTCATGACTATAAGTCTTGGTTTTGTAACAGAGGCTTTTCCTACACTATATAATAAATTCATTCCTAACTCTTGTATCTTATTATCATCTAGTACTTCAACCTCAAATCCAAACTCTTTTCCTAATTCAACTGTTCTTTCAGCTAAAGTTATTGGATTGATTATATTTGCTGGTAAATCTACTAAGTTTCTAATTACATCAGTAGCCTCATTTAAAATTAGACTCTCTTCTAAGTTAGTAAGTTCAATATTAAAAAACTCTACATCTAATTTTTCAGATTTTTTCTCCTTAAACTCATCAAAAGAGTAGTTGATATTTCCTACTATTTCACAAAGAATCTCCACTTTAACCAATTCTTTTGTATTTGTAGAGATTAGTATACTTCCTTTTTTATCTGAAAGATATTTAAATATTACCTCTCTAAAAAGATTATCACTAATCTCCTCTTTTTTACCAAATCCTAAAATATCCATAGAGATTAATCTATCATTTTGAATAAAATTTAATGATAGCACCTCTCCTTTTTTACCAGTAAAATTATTTCTCTCTTTTAATCTTTCAACTAGTTCTTTCTCAGACTCTGACATATATTCACAATAATTAGTTTCTCCCTCTACTACTAAAATAAGATTTCTATCATAAAATTTTTCTAATTTATCTACTACTTTCATATCTCACTCCTTTAAATACTATTTTTCTCTATTATATCAAAAAGGCTACCAATATGGTAGCCTTTTTTTATTAAATTTTCAAATTTAACTTATCTTTTTGAAGGTTCTATATGTCCATAGTCTCCATCTTTTCTCTTATAAACTATGTTCATTTCTCCTGTTTCTGCATTTGTAAATGGGAAGAATGCTCTATTTAAAATTTCTAGTTGAAGTATTGCTTCCTCTACGTCCATTGGTTTAGGAGGTAAATATACCTTTACAACATTTACAGCTGCTTCTTTCTCAACTGTATTTGTTTCTGGGTCATATTTTACTTTTCTAATCATTGGTTCTCTTGATTGAACAGCAGTTCTTATTTTATCTTTATGTTTCTTTAATTGACCTTCTAATACGTCTGAAACTCCATCTATAGCTGCATATAAGTCTGCATCTGTACAAGAAGCTTTTACTGTACTTCCACCTAGATAAGCTAAAACTTCTGCTGTATGATAATTACCAGTTTTTAATTTTACCGCTGATAAATTAATAGCTAGTTCTATTATACCGTCGTGATACTTTTCAACCCTTCCTAATTTAGTCTCCGCGTAATTTTTGATTGCATCTGTTATAACTAATTGTTTTCCATGGATAGTCATTTTCATAATACCACTTCCTTGTTGTATCTTTTGTTTTGTTACTTTATTATACTCCACAAATTGCCAATTTCCTTTTTTTTATTTAAAAATTTTTTATTTTTTTAGTTCTTTTTAATTGAGTTATTTTTTTTATTAATTCCTAGATTTTATTAAATTACTTCCATTTTTTATGAATATTATTTTTATAATTTTGAGTTCTTCATTTTTCTAATAATTTATTTTAAAATCTTATTATAAAATTTTAGGAGGAAAATTTATGATAAAAAATTCTATTTTAGATTTAATTGGTAATACCCCAATGTTAAAAATAAATAATTTAAATACATATGGAAATAATATTTTTCTTAAACTAGAAGGTTATAATCCTAGTAGAAGTACAAAAGATAGAATTGTTTTAGAAATGATAGAGGATGCAGAGAAAAAAGGAATAATAAAAGATAGTACTACTATAATGGAAGCTACTAGTGGAAATACTGGAATCTCTTTAGCTATGATTTGTGCTATTAAAAAATATCCTTTGAAAATAGTTATGCCTGATACTATGAGCATAGAAAGAATTCAATTAATGAAAGCTTATGGTGCTGAAGTTATTCTTACTCCTGGTATTTTAGGAATGAAAGCTTGTTTAGAAAAATTAGAAGAATTAAAAAATAATATCAAAGATGTCTTTATACCTAATCAATTTGATAATATCAATAATCCTAAAGCTCATTATAAAACTACTGCTAATGAAATTTTAAAAGATTTAAATTATAAACTTGATATATTTTTTTGTGGTACTGGAACTGGAGGAAGCTTTTCTGGGATATCTAAAAAATTAAAAGAGGTTCTTCCAAATATAAAAACTTTTCCTGTTGAACCACTTAATTCCCCTCTATTATCTAAAGGATACATTGGTAATCATAAAATACAAGGAATGGGAATGAGTACTGGAAAAATTCCAAGTGTCTATGATAAAACCTTAGCTGATAATATTTTTACTGCAAGTTGTGAATCTGCCTTTGATATAACTAAAACTTTAGCTCTAAAAGAAGGAATCCTTGCTGGTATTTCTACTGGTGCAGTTCTTAGTTGTGCTTTAGAATTTTCTAAAAATAATCCAAATAAAAATTTAAATATAGTAATTTTATCTACAGATTCTGGAGAAAAATATCTATCTAGCAGTGTATTTTAAAAGTTAATTATAATTTTACTTATAAAAAACTCAAGAATAACTTTTATTTAATCTATAAGCAATATTCTTGAGTTTTTATTTAAATTAATTTATAGATTTACCCCTCTACTAAAACTCCCTTTTTCAAATAAAGTTGTTTATCAGAAATTTCTGCTAAATCTTTAGAGTGAGTAACAACTATTATGGTTTGTTTCTCATTTTTATTGATATCTTTTAAAATTTTAAATATCATCTCACTTGTTTCTTCATCAAGATTTCCAGTAGGTTCATCTGCTAATAGTATTTTAGGGGAGTTTATAAGGGCTCTAGCTATTGCTACTCTCTGTTTTTCTCCACCAGAAAGTTGTGATGGCTTATGATTCTCTCTCTCTCCTAGTCCTACCTTTTCAAGTAACTCTTTAGCTCTTTTCTCTATCTCTAACTTTTTATCAAAATTATTTAAGAGTGCTGGTAACATTACATTTTCCAATGCTGTAAACTCTGGTAAAAGATAGTGAAACTGAAATACAAAGCCTATCATCTGGTTTTTTATTTTATCTCTTTCCTCTTCAGAAAGTTTATCTACTTCCTGCCCACCTATAAATATTTTTCCACCATCTACTCTATCTAGTAGACCCATTATATTTAAAAGCGTAGATTTACCAGAACCTGAACGTCCAAGTATAGATATAAATTCTCCCTCTTCCACTGAAAAGCTTAAATTATTTATTATATGTAACTCTTCTACACTTCCACTATATTTTTTTTCTACATTCTCCAGTTTTAAAATTTCCTTACTCATGTCTTAATGCCTCCACTGTTTCCATTTTTGCTCCTCTATATGCTGGAAATATACTTGATATAAATATTATTCCAAAATTAGCTCCTATAATTATAATAATCTCTTTGAAAGATATTTCCACAGGAATTTTAGTAATATAATATATAGAAGTTATAAAGTCCAATGTGTTATTTTTTATATACCAAAGAAATGTAAGGGAGATAAGAGTTCCTATTGCTATACCTATCCCACCTAATATCATTCCTTGTATTAAAAATATTTTCATAATATTTTTTTTAGAAAATCCCATTGCTCTCATTATTCCAATATCTTTTATCTTCTCTCTCACTAACATATTGAGAGTTACCCATACTACAAATCCAGCTATTACAACTATCAAAGAAAAGACAAGTATCATTACAGTTTTTTCTAAAGAGAGAGCTGATAAAAGATTTCTATTCATCTCTCCCCAAGTTCTTGAATATATTCCTGTAACTGCCATTATCTTATCTGATATCTCAGGAGCTCTATATGGATTAAAAAGTGTTACATCTATCTTAGATGATATATCCTCTCCATAGGTTAGGTACTGTACAGCTTTTAATGGAAGTATTACCATATTTATGTCATAATCATAATAGCCACTTTGGAATACTCCCTCTATCTCAAATTTTATCTCCTTATTCTCTGAAGAGATTATACTGACCTTATCTCCTATCTTTGCTCCTATGGAATTAAAGAGTTCTTTTCCAATAAGAATACCATTTATTTTATCTGGAGAAATATTTCCAGATACAATTTTTTTATCTAAATCCATAGCTTTTTTAGCACTCTCTAAATCATAGCCTTCTATTTTTACTCCAGAAACATAACCACCATAAACCCCATTATATTTAAAAATTCCTTGGGTAGATATACTTGGTACTGCTCCCTTTACTCCCTCTATCTTCTCTATATCTCTTTTTATATCTTTATAATTGCTAATCTTCTCTCCATTGGATACCATTATATGACTTGTTACTGAAAGTATACTATTTATCATATTCTTATCCAATCCATTAGCTATTCCAATAGACACCATCAATACAACTACTCCAATAGTTATCCCCACTACTGATATTAAACTCTGTTTTTTCCTCTCTATTATATGCTTCTTAGCTATAAAAAACTCTATCATCAGTTACCTCTTTTCCTTATGTATTACTTTTTCTTAGCAATTAATTTTACCATATTTTGCAATATAAGTCTATTTTCCTCTCAATATATAAAATTTTACCTCTACTACCTCTCCACTTTCTGAAACCAGTGTAAGTCTATGCTCTCCTTCTAAAAAATCAAAAGCTCTCTCCCTATCTCTGCCACTAAAAATATATTTTCCATTGTGATACCAATAAAGTTTTTTATTTTTAGGATTAGCCACTTTCACTATCAAGCTTTTTCTCTCCTCAAAATCTTTAGGCAAAAATATTTTTATATTATTAAGTGGATAGATAATTTTTATCTTCTCATCTCTTACATTGGATATGGATATATTTTCTCTAGCCATATAGTCTAATAACTCTATTGGATAACTTAAAACTATTTTCTCTTTACTCTCTATAAACTCTTCGTTTCTTGAATCTATCTCCTCTCCTTTGGAGTTTATAAAAACTTTTTTATAATAGGGAGATACTTTTAAACTTTTAGCATCTTTTGGATAATCTATCTCTTCACTAGGTACATCATATCTCAACCTATATCCTGTTTCACTATCTATCTCCACTTTTTTTAACTCTTCACTTGGTTTTATAAAACTCTCATTTTCGTTTGGAAGTACCTTAAAGATTTTAAATAAAAGCTGTCCAGCAGTAACTACTCCAGAGATATTTCTATTTCCCTCTCCAGTGAAGTTTCCACACCAAACCACTACTGTCCATCTAGGAGATATTCCCCCAGCCCAAGCATCTCTTTGTCCATAGCTAGTCCCTGTCTTCCAAGCTATTCCATCTCTGCCTAAATAGAGATTATCTATCCCATATCTTTGTACACCTTGCATAGCTTCAAGAGTGAGATAACTAGCCCCTTTGGATATAAGCTTTCTCCCATCTATTTTTTTATCATCTCTTATATATTTTAAATCTTTAAACTCTCCATATTGAGAGAGTCCATAATAAAGCTTGGCAATATTTTCTATACTCATCTCTTTAGTTCCCAATATAAGAGATAATCCATAGTTAGAATAATCTCTTTCTGGGAAATTTATTACATCTTTTAGAAAGTAAAAAAATTTATCTACTCCATACTCATCTAAAAGCTTTACAAAAGGAATATTTAGAGATTTTTTTAGAGACTCTCTTGCCTCTACTAATCCTTGATATTTTTTATTGGCATTTTGAGGATTGAAGTTTGAAAAATAAAGAGGTACATCTAAAAGTTTTGACTTTGGAGTAATGAGTCCTTCATCAATAGAAAGAGCATAAAGGAAGGGCTTTAACACAGAGCCTACTGACCTTTGAGCTACTACACCATCTACCTGTCCATTTCTTTGAAAATCATAAAAGTTTTGTGAACCTACATAGGATTTTACCTCTCCACTATGATTATCTACCACTATGATAGCTGTATTTTTTATCCCTCTATTATTTAGATAATCTCCATACTCTCTAGCTATTCTTTCAATATTTTTTTGTAACTCACTATTTATTGTACTTTTTATTATTTTATCATCATATTCATTAACTAATCTTCTAGTGAGATGCGGAGCTAAGGAGTTAAAATATTTTCTCTCCTTTGGTAACTCCTCTTTTATAGAGAGTCTATACTGTTTTTCATCTATCACTCCTCTTTCGTACATACTTTTTAGAAGATTATCTCTCTTATTTAAAAGCTTATCTCTATTTTTCTCTATCCATATAAGCCCAGGAGAGTTAGGAAGTACTGCTAAAGTAGCTCCTTCAGCCCAAGTAAGATTTTTAGCACTCTTTCCAAAATAAAGTTGTGAGGCTGTTTCATATCCTACTATGTTACTTCCATAGGGAGCATTATTTAGATAAAGTTCTAAAATCTCATCTTTAGAGAGATATTTTTCTAACTTATAACTCTCTATTATCTCCTCTATTTTACTAAGATATGTTCTCTCTCTTCTCTTATAAAGTTTTACTCCCTGCATAGTTATAGTACTAGCTCCCACTCTTCTTTTTTCTAAAAGATTCGTTTTTACTGCTCTTACTATTGCAAGATAGTCCACTCCATTATGAGAATAAAATTTTCTATCTTCATAGTTAAGTACTGCTAATTTTAATCTAGGGGGTATCTCTACCCCCTTGATTTGCCACTGCTCCTCACTATTTAAGTAAGCCCCTATTATATTATCTCTATCATCTAGTACAACTTGACTGTATCTTTTTTCTATCTCATCTCTCATCTTTTCAATATCAAATTCACTATATATTTTGATACAGAATATTATAGGTATGATGAGGATTAGAGGTAAAAATCTTAACTTTCTCATTATTTTACCTCTACACTAAAGCCATTTAAATAAGCTCTATACTCATTGTTATACATTCCCTCTGCCTTAGCTCCTGAAAGATTATATTTTCCTTTAGTTACAGCATTAAGTTTGATAAAAAAACTCTGTCCCTGTTTATTGTAATTGTTAAAATCAAAGAAGAAATTAACTCTGTCATCTCTTATATCTTCATATTCTAAATTGTTATTAGAAGTTTTTTCTACTACCCATTGAGGTGGATTTATTTTTAATAGCCTACTATTTTCTATCTCCCAACCACTAGGAATAATTTGTGTAAGAGCTATATTATCTTGATAGAAATATCCATTTACATCATCAGCAGGTAAAACTTTTAATTCCATATAGAAACTACTTCCTTTTATTAGTGATTTTACATCTATCTCCTCTCCATTATCTCCATAGAATTTTCTCTCTATTTTTATATTTTTACTCTCGTCACTTTGAGTATAATTGATAGGTATTCCTTCCCAATATTGATTTACATAGAGTTTATCTCCTATGACTTTTACCTCTTTCATATTCTCTTCTGAGTACTTCCATACTCCATCTTTTTCATCAAAACTTATCTCTTTGCCATCTACTATTAGTTTTCCTACTACCTTTTCTCCCTTACTATTTTCTACAACTTGTGCTATAGAGATTAGAGAGTAACCTATACTTTGAGTAGATAACCAATTTTGTGATTGTAGTGTACTAACTATATCTTCATAAAGTTTTTTATCTACTTTATTATAGATAGTATAGTAAGAGTTAAGGACAACTGCCTTATCTCTTAATTTTGAACCATAGTTATCTGTATAATAATCAAAAGGCTTATCTTTTATCTCTGTTGAAAGTTTGTCGGCAATCTCTCTAGCTATCTCTTTTTCTCCTATCAATGCATAAGCAGAAGCTAGATACCATTTAGATATCTCATCTAAATTTTTAAGATTATTATCATAGATATAGTTCATCTCACTTATTTGTGCTTCTTGTCCAAGGGCTAATATATATAATAAATATGTTTTATAGTTTAAGTTATAGCTACTGTCTTTACTTTTCTCAATTGAAAACTTAAGCCAAGAGTTATATAGAGAATCTGGAACATAGTAACCTCTTTCTTTTGCCATTACCATAAAGTGTCCTACATAGTTAGTTGCCCATAAATCTCCATCACTATTTCCAGCCCAATAACTAAACGAACCATCTTCTAATTGGAAACTACTTAACTTAGCTATACCAGCATTTACATTTTTTACACTTTGCTCCTTAGATATATCCTTACTATTTGATAGTATATCAATAAATAGTTGTGGGAAAATAGTAGATACAGTTTGCTCTACACAACCATATGGATATCTAATCAGCTCTTTTAATCTATTATCTATTGCTAAAATTGGAGTTGAAGAGATAACAACCTTTCCATTTGCACTTCCTATTATACTTTCTTCTGGGAATTTAAAAGTTTTTTCCTTTTCTACATACTCAACTTTATTGATATATGTATAAGGATTATTAGAAGTAATATCTATTTTTACTATCTCTTCATTTGAGTAACTTGAAGAGTTTATTCTTAGTTTAGCTTCCCTGTTTCCTATCTCATCTCCTACTTTTACATCAAAGAAGATATCTTTGCTCTCTCCATTTTTTAACTCTACACTTTGAGTATATCTCTTACCTAAAAATTCAAACTCTACATCTATCTTTCCTATATTTTCTTCTGTAGCAAAAATTTTTACAGGTACTTGGAACTCATCTCCTACTTTTAATACTCTAGGTATAGAGAAATTTGTTACAATTGGAGCTTTTACTTCCACTCTTTCCTGTGCCATACCATAGCTCTCTCCACTTGCTCCTGTTACCATTACTCTTACAGCTCCTGTATAATTTGGTAACTCTAAGTCTACACTTCCTCTTCCCTCATCATCAGTAGTTAGTACTCCTTTAAATATTGCAAGTGGCTCAAATCTCTCTGATTGCTCAAATCCAAAAGAGTTAGCTGACTTATTCATTCTAGCTTCCGCCATTAGATAACCATCTCCACCAGCAGTTAATACCTGATGTATATCTCCAAAAGTTCTACCTATTATCTCTGAATAGTTGTCATAAGCAGAAAGTTGTAATCCTTCCTTTTGATAAAAATAATCATATGGATTAGGTGCTTTATAGTTAGTTATCTGTAGTAATCCCTCATCTACTACTGAGATTGTATACTCCATTTTTTTATCAGCTTCCACATTGACTTTGAATTTTTCATTAGGTTTTAAAACTACAGGAGTATCTAATTTTATATTCAATTTTTTACTCTCATCTTTTACAACTATTGGTACTGCCCCATAAAGCCTAATAGGTCTATCATTGTTAGAATTTTCATAGCTTTGGAAAAGTGCCACTGTTACATAACCATTTGGGAAAAGTTTTTCATCTACATCTATCTCTATAATAGTACTTGTATCCTCTATATCTTTCCAATATCTTTGTATTATCTCTCCAGATTTTTCTATAGTTACTAAAGCTTTAGTTCCCTTTTCTCCTTCAAAATTTATCTTAGCCTTCTCTCCTATATTATACTCTTTTTTATCTGCTTCTATTTTTAATTTATCTATTTTTTTACTTACACTTGAATCTTGCCAAGTAGAAGCATATAGATTTATTCCAGCACTTTGATGAGTTTTCATATCTTCTACTTCTACAAATATCTCTCCACTTCCATCTATCTCATAATCTAAAAGATATGGTTTATCAGTTGTAGTTATCTCTCCCTCATATAGAAGAATACTATTTTTATCTGTCTTAATAGATTTTAAGAAATTATTGTAGTCATAGTAATCCCACCACCAAGAGTACTCATTTTTATATACTCTATATTTTAATTTTCTACCACTTATTAATTTTTCTCCATCTTCAGATACAGATACTACTTGTAAGTTTAGTTTATCTCCACTTTTAATATATCTATCTTCAGGATTTTCTATTCCTACATATGAATCGAATCTATTTACCTTAACTCTATCTATATCTATTACTGGTCTACCATTTGGTTCTATTACACGAGTTACTATCTCTCCTTCTAAATTTAAATTTTTAGGTATGTTATCTGAAAGATTGAAGTTTATTTTTCCTTTTCCATCATTGTCTAATTCTCCCCTTTGACTCAATCTTATATCAGCTGTATAGGTAGTTGGATTTGAAAAAGTAAACTTTTTATATCTTTCGAATCTTAATTTTTTCTCTCTAATTGTTAAATCACTTTGGTATTTAAGATTTTCAGCTGGTGCTCCAAAAAGATATTGTGCTGTAACCTCTCCTAAAAGATTTGCTCCATCATCTACACTCTCAGGAAAATCTCCGTCTACCTCTATCTTATATGGTACTATACTTTCAACAGGAAGTTTTATTGGAAACTTTTTCTCCTTTTCTCCACCTACATAGATAGTAGCTTCCCATATTCCAGTTTCACTCTCTTTTTTAGTTTCAAAGGAATAAGTGAAGAAGCCATTTTCTCCACTAGTTATTACCTTACCATCTATATATTTATCTCCTCTAGGAGTAAATACATCTATTTTTATAGGCTGTCCCTCTGGGTATTTTCCATCATTATCTCTAGCTATAACTCCAATATTTACAGTATCTCCAGGTCTATATACTCCTCTATCTGAATAGACAAAGGCTCTCATTCCATCATCTTTATACTCTCCATCTACTAAAAATCCATCATAAGATAGTTTCGAATCAGATAGTTTTAATATAGAGATTTCATCTTTATTTTGAGCTAATAGATAAAATATCTTATCTCCCTTTTCAAAAACAACCTCTCCATTTTTATCTGTCTTTTTCTCCTCTAGGATTTGATTATTTACACTGATAGCTTTTATATCTACATCTTTTAGTGGAGTATTTTTTATGACATCTAAAATATTCACTATGAGTTTATTGTTACTTTCTTTTTGAGCCACTATTCCCATATCAGAGATTAGTATTCCCTTTCCTATTCTTCCCTTTGTATCAAAAAAATTATCTCTTTGCCATTGAGCTACACTGCTAGGAAAAGTATAATCCACTCCATCTTTATCAAAAGAGAGCTCCACTATATATATTCCCTTCTCATTAGTAAGATTTTTTAACTCTATCTCATTTTGATTCCAAATATTTTTCTTATAATCTAAGGTATAATCTTTTTCAAAAATAGTTTCTCCTACTTTATAGAAATTATTTTGTACATAATAATCAAAAATATTTCCATCTCCTTGAAATTTAAAATCTTGTAAAAACTGTGTAGTATTATTCAAGAATATTTTCTTTATCTTTAAGTTAACCTTCTTAACATTAACTGATTTAAAAGCTATTCTATTTTCATTTAATTTTGGTAAAATTATTCCCTCATTTGAAAAAATAATTTTTGGCTCTACCTCTTTAAACTTTATAGTCTCATTTTTATTCTCAGCTAGTTTACTCTTCTCTCCTTTTAATCCCTTGAGTAACTCTATCTCATACTCACTATTTATATCAAAATCTCCAGTGATTATAATATGCTCTCTCATTTTTAAAGCTTTATATTTTACTTTTGGATTTACTTTAATATATCCCTCAAGATTTTCCTCTTTTATCTCCTCACTCATAGTGATATCTATACTTGGGTTTCCTCCGGGTGTTGTAGATATATTTTTTATCTCTAAATTTTTCTCCTCTTTTGCTTCAATATTTTTTTCCTCTACAACCTTTACCTCTTTTTGTTCCTCTATCTCTTTTTTCTCTCCATTACACGCTACCAATAAAAGAGATAAAAATAGTGCCATCTTCTTTTTCATCTGCCTCACTCCTTTTCAATCTCCCCTAATATATTTTATCCTATATTATTAAAGTTTCATAGAGGATATCCTTTAATTTTTCACTATCTATATTTAATCCTAATCTTTTTTTCAATTTTTCTATTCTCTCATCCTCTAACCATTCATATTTAGTATCCTCTTTTTCTAATCTAGCTATATCCTCATCACTGTATCTATTTATTACTCTTAAAAAATCTTCCCCATAATTTTTAAACTTCTGATTTCCAACTCCACGTATTTTAAGCATCTCCCATCTATTTTTAGGTTTGTACTCTGCCATTTCAAGTAGTGTCATATCAGAAAATACTATGTATGGAGCTACATCTTCTCTCTTTGCTATCTCACTTCTTAGCTGATTAAGTTCCTCAAATAGTGAATCTTCAAAGTAATCAAAGCTAATCTTCTCATCTACTCTTCTAAATACTGAGATTTCATTTTTTAAAACTCTTCTAGACTTATCATTAAATCTAAGTACAGGAAAACTTCCAGCACTTTGCTCAAAATATCCTTCAGAGATTAAAAAATTTACAAACTCCTCTATCCAATTTATCTCTTTATCACTCATAATACCAAAGGTAGAAAGTTTATTAAACTCCTTTCTATCCATCTTAGTATCACTTCTTCCATAGAGAATATTTACAAGGGTAGATATCCCAATACTCTCCTTTGCCCTTCCTATACAGGAAATTACTTTCTGAGCTTCTATTGTCAAATCCTCTATATTTTTGAGGGTTTTACAATTTCCACACTTACCACAATAGTTTTTTATTCTCTTATCTCCAAAATATTTAAGAATATACTCTCTATAACAACTTTCTAAATAAGCATACTCTACCATAGCATCAAGCTTTTTCATCTTTTCTCTCTTTAAATCATCACTTGTTTCTTCGTTGCTGTCTATTAAAAAAGTTTGTGTACTTACATCCTCTTCATAAAACATAAGAATAGCTTCTGCTGGTGCTCCATCTCTTCCAGCACGTCCAGCCTCTTGATAATAACTTTCCATATCCTTAGGAATATTTCTATGTATTACAAATCTTACATTGGATTTATCTATTCCCATTCCAAAAGCATTAGTTGCGACCATTATCTGTATCTCATCTTTTATAAATCTCTCTTGATTTTCACGTCTTTCGTCTTCTGTAAGTCCTGCATGGTATTTTCCTACACTTATATCTCTAAGTTTTAAATAAGCATAGAGGTTATCTACCTCTTTTCTAGTTGAGGCGTAAATTATTCCAGATTTTTTTTGAGCTTTTTTCAGATAATCAACTATATAAGCTTCAGCTACTACATTTCTTACTACCTTAAAAAATATATTCTCTCTATCAAAGCCATGAACATAAACAAATGGATCATGTAGTGTAAGTTTATCCTCTATATCTTTTCTTACCTCTTTTGTTGCTGTAGCTGTCAAAGCTAATATTTGCACTCTCTGCCCTATTTTTTGCATAAATGTAGGTATCTCTAAATAACTTTTTCTAAAGTCATGCCCCCATTGTGATATGCAGTGTGCCTCATCTACAGCTATCATAGAAATTTTAAATCTCTTTATAAACTCTACAAATTTTTCATTAGCCAACCTCTCTGGAGCTACATATACTATCTTAGCTTCTCCACTTTTTAATTTTTTTACACTTACCAAATACTCTTCCTTTGAAAGTGTAGAGTTTATATAGATGCTCTTTACTCCTAAGAGCCTTAAACTATCTACTTGATCTTTCATAAGAGAGATCAGTGGAGAGATTACAATAGTTATTCCCTTAAAAAGAAGAGCTGGTACTTGATAACAGATAGATTTTCCTCCACCTGTACTCATTACTCCCAGTGTATCCCTTCCTTTCAAAACTGAATCTACTATTATTTTTTGTCCTCTTCTAAAATCATCATATCCATATATCTCTTTTAATAGTCTTCTTGCTTCCTTTATCATCATTTATCCTCTAATTTGTAAAAAAGGAACTGTCAAAAACTCTTGCTCTAACAGTTCCTCTTATTTTATAATTCTATTTTTATTATTTTCTCTATAATTAAAATATAGAGAAACTCTCTTTTTACATTATTATAGCATTTTCAAGCTCTAATGTAAACTATTCACATTTAGAATATCCACAATTTCTACAAGTATAGCATCCTCCTGTTATCTCTAATTCTACACCACATTCTGGACATATAGTTTTTCTTTTTTCTGATTCTGCTACTAACTCTTTTTCTTTTCTTTCCTCTTCATCTATTTTTTGTATAGCCTCACTATGTCTACTTAACCCCATATTTTTTTCAAATTTTTTTAAAACATTTAAAATAGCAGATGGACAAGTACTTCCTTGGCTTACATCTAAATTTTTACTTCTAGCTACAGCAAAAGATGTGCAACCACTTACACCATCTATTGCATCTTCAAGCATAAATAGATTTCCACCAAGTCTTAAAATTCCAGACATATAAATAGCTACAGCTTGAATATTTTTCTCACATCCTCCTGTACCACTTCTGATTACATATAAATCTTGAATCGCTCTCTCTCTAGGAGAATATCCTATCATAACTTTTAATTTCCCACAACCTATTCTCATCTTATGAGGATAGTATATAGTATCTGGTGCTATTGGTTTTAATTCTCCTCTTGCTATTGTTTCCATTTTCTCTTTTAAAGCTTGCTCAGGATTTTTTTCCTCTTTTTTCTCTACAGTAAGTATTCCCTCTCTATCACAACCAGCACGATAGATAGTCATACCTTTAAGCCCATTTTTCCATCCCTCTATATATAGATGTTCTACTTCTTCCACAGAAACTTTATTAACTAGATTTATTGTAGATGAGATACTTGCATCTATTCTTTTTTGCCACACACCTTGCATCTTTATTCTATCATATGGATTTAAATTTTGAGCTGTTACAAAATAATCAGGTAATTCATCCTCTTCAGTAAGATTATTATCCTCCATATATTTTTTTGCAATAGGAATAAATACTTTATAATAAACATCTTCACCATGTAAGCTCTCTGTTTTTCTAGTAAAAGAGAAAGCAAAATTAGGCTCTATTCCTGTACTTATCTCAAGCATAGTTCCTATAGACCCAGTAGGAGCAATAGTTAAAAGTTGAGAGTTTCTTAATCCATATTCTTTTATTAATTCCATTGTTTCAGTACTTGCATTTTCTAATAAAAATGGAGATTGTAAAATTTTTTCCTCTTTATATCTTGGAAAAGCTCCATACTCTTTAGCTAGTAATGCACTAGCACTCAAAGCTGTATCTATTATTGTTCTTGCTACCTTATCACAAAACTCCAATGATTCAGGAGCACCATATTTAAGTCCTAATTTAATAAGTAAATCTCCTACTCCCAATACTCCAAGTCCTATCTGTCTCCAATCTCTTACAGATTCTCTCTGCTCTTCTAATGGATGTAATGGTAATCCTTCATCTAATACATCATTTAAAGCTTTTACTGATTTTACTACTGCTGATTTTAATTTTTCAAAATCAAAACCATTTTCTCCTACAAAACTAGGCAAGATAAGAGAACCTAAAAGACAACTTCCTCCTGCTGGTAGTGGCTCTTCTGCACAAGGATTTGTTCCAGCATACTCAAACTCTTCATCTTCACTAAGTAGATTCCAATTAGAAATTCTATCCCAAAATAGTATTCCTGGCTCGGCAAATCTCCAGTTTTGTATAGCTAATTCCTTAAAAAGTTTCTTAGCATCTATACTCTTTTTTATTATCTCTCCAGTATCTTCTACTTTAAAAACTGTTTCATAATTTCTATCCTCTATAACAGCTTTCATAAAATTTTCATCTACTCTTACTGAAATATTAGCTTTTTGAACCTTATTTAAATCCGATTTTACTTTTATAAACTCCTCTACATCTGGATGATTTACATCTATAGAAATCATCAAGGCTCCTCTTCTTCCCTTCTGCCCAATTATATCAGTTGTCATATTATATAAATTCATAAAAGATATTGAACCAGTAGTATATTTAGCTGAGTTATTTACCTCTGCTCCCTTTGGACGAAGTTTAGAAATATCTACTCCACATCCTCCTCCATAAGAGTATGTTCTAGCAAGTTTTTTAGCAGTATCAAATATTGACTCTAAATTATCCTCAGGTGGAGTAACTACATAACAGTTACTATAAGTTATCTTTCTTCCAAGTTTAGCTAGCCCTCTATTTGATAATATACGTCCAGCAAAAATAAATTCCTTATTTATAATCATCTCTTTTAACTCTTTATCTCCACCAGATACTCTATTAAGCCAAGCTTCAAAAGTTTCACCATCATATTTATATTTTTTTTCCCAGATATCCAATCCTAGTTTATTATCTTTACCAAGCCATTCCCTTATCTCCATTATTTTCCCTCTCCTGTTTTAAGTTACTATATCCATTATATCACTTTCTTTAATTTTTTACACTCTATTCTACTAAATATTGTGTTTCATCTTTTTTACTTTACCTATATATAGTATAAATTTGACTTTTTATATTTTTTATACCTCATCACATTTTTCACTCTTTCCTTACACTTTTTATTCTTATTTTAAATAGTATTTCTAATTTTTTACATAGATGTTTATATTTCCATTTCTTCTAAATTTATTTTCTATACTCACAAATTTTTTCTCATAAATTTTTTTTATAATCATTAATATAATATTTTAAATATTCAAATATTTTCTTATTTACGATATAATATATGGTAAATTGCTATTTATAATAAGGAGAAAAAAGATGAATATAATAAGTTTTGAAGATTTTTTAAAAGAAGAAAATGCTATATTAATAGATGTAAGAACACCAAAAGAATTTTTACTAGAAAAAATCCCTAATTCTGTTAATATTCCAGTGCTTCTTGATGAAGAGAGAGTTGCTGTTGGGACTACATATGTTCAACGTTCAAAGGAATCAGCTAAAAAAATGGGAATAGAATTTATTTCTAAAAGATTACCTGAGATATTTGAGCAAGTACAAGAACTCTCTAAAAAATATTCTAAACTTGTTTTTATGTGTGCTAGAGGAGGAATGAGAAGTTCATCTATTACATCTCTTTTTGGTAGTCTAGGATATAAGGTAGCAAAACTAGAAGGAGGATATAAAGCATATAGAGATTTTATCTTAAATAATCTTCCTATAGAAAACGAAAAATTTAAATATATTGTTATCCATGGTAGAACTGGTGTTGGAAAGACAAAAATTTTAAATAAAATGATTGAGCTTGGAGTTTCTGTAATGGACTTAGAAAAAATGGCAGCTCACAAAGGTTCTTTTTTCGGAGCTTTAGGAGAAGAACTCCCACAAAATCAAAAGAGATTTGATGGAGAGGTTTTTGAATTTTTAAGAACTTGTAAAACAAAATATATTGTTGTTGAAAGCGAAAGTAAAAGAATAGGAAATCTTTATGTACCTGAATCTGTTTATACATCTATGACTAATGGTAGACATCTATTTATAGATACTTCTATTTCAAATAGACTTGATATTTTATTAGAAGATTATACAAAAGTTTCTCCTCAAGAGATAGAAGAGTGTATTATGAAAGTAGCTCGTTATGTTTCTAAAGAAAAAACAAATACTTATTTAAATTTATTACATGAGGGAAAACTTAAGGAACTTGGAGAACTTTTAATTGTTCAATATTATGATCCACTTTATGAAGTAAGTATTGATAGACATGAGTTTGATTTATCTATTAAATACGAAGATATGGATAAATGTGCTAAAGAGTTAAGTGAATATTTTTTCAAATTAGAAAATGAAGAGAGTGACTACTCAGCCAATAAATTAATTTAAGAAAACTCAAAAAATTGTGTAATTTATGAAAAGAAGTTAGATTAACTCAGCAAAATCCAATTCTAAAAAACACAACTGTTTGAACGAAGTGAGTTTTCCAATAGTAGAGGAGTGTAAACGACTACTACTATTGAGACGCAGAAATTTATTTTCTGTGTTACATTAAGGAAACACTGAAAACTTTACTTTCTGTGTCTCAAAATTCTTAGAGAGCTAAAAGCTCTTAGAATTTTGAAAGCTATAGTTAATCAACTTCTTGGAATATAAAACAATTCTTAGTTTTCTTTTTAAATAAGAAATAGATGAGTAGTTACCTTTTTCAATTTTCTTATTTTATTTTCTAATTACTAGCTACTTTTCTCCTACCTCTCTTCTTTCTCATATAAGATATCTTTATTTCTCAATTCATTTTCAATCAAATCTAAAATTTCTTCATTTTCAGCTTCAACAGTATGATAATGAATATCAGAAGTTAAATTTTTTAGTGGTAATACATTTCCTGAATTTAATTTTTTTATAAAATCCGACACTTTCTTTCTTGAATTAATATTTAATTCAGCTTTAATATCTCCATAGACATCATGTTTCACAAATACATCTAAAACTACTCCACCAAAATCTACAATAGAATTTAACTCTTCCGCCATTTTATCATCTTTATGTGAAACACAAAAAATTCTAATATATTTTTTAGGTTCCTCACAAAGATATCCTCTAGTAGTAGAATATATATTATACTCCTCCGCTCTCAATAAAGCTATATCTTGTACCACTATCTGTCTACTAACTCCACATAATTTTGCCAACTCAGTTCCTGATATAGGAACAGTTGATTTTTTTATAATTTCTAAAATTTTTTTACGTCTCTCTCTACCTGTCAAATTTTTCCCTCACAATCTTTACTATTTTAATATTTGAAGATGTTTTAAAGAAAAATCTAAAATAGGTGCTGAGTGAGTCAATGCCCCACTTGAAATATAATCTACCCCTGTATCTTTTATTTTTTCTATACTTTCCTTAGATATATTTCCAGAACATTCAGTTTCAGCTCTTCCAGCTATAAGTTTCACAGCTGTTCTCATAAGCTCAGGACTCATATTATCTAACATTATAATATCTACTCCAGCTTCTAAAGCCTCAGCTACCATATCTAAATTCTCTACCTCAACTTCAATCTTTCTCACAAAAGGAGCATACTCTTTAGCTAATTTTATAGCTTTTGTAATACTTCCAGCTGCATCAATATGATTATCTTTTATTAAAATTCCATCAGAAAGATTATATCTATGGTTATATCCCCCACCTATTTTAACAGAATATTTATCAAAGATACGCATATTTGGTGTCGTTTTTCTAGTATCCAAAAGTTTGATATTACTCCCTTTTAATAATTCTACCATATTATTAGTATAAGTTGCAATACCACTCATATGTTGTAAATAATTAAGAGCTGTTCTCTCTCCAGTAAGAATAGCTCGTACATCTCCATAAATCTCCCCTATTAGTTCCTTATTTTTAATTTTTTCTCCATCTTTCTTTTGAATAGAAAATTTTATATTCTCATCTAATAGTTGAAAAACTCTTTTGAATACCTCTATTCCTGCTAAAATTCCATCTTCTTTACATATCAGCTGAACCTTACCCTCTCTTTTTTCACTTATAATAGAATTAGTTGTGATATCTTCATTAGATACATCCTCTCTCAAAGCCATCAAAATTAAATTATCTACATTTATCTTATCAGTTATTAAATTCATTGTACTTTCTCCTTTAGTATTTTATCTTTTTCAATCTCCTCTAAAATACTTGCTTTATAGTCATCAAAAATATTCCCAGCATTAATTAAATTTGAATTAAAAAATTTCAAATCTGGATTTGGGATACTCTCAATTTTTCTATTTATATCCAAAGCTGCTCTTTTTGAAAAAACTAGACTTTCTAGTAAAGAATTACTAGCTAATCTATTTGCTCCATGTACTCCATTACAGCTAGTTTCCCCAACAGCATAAAGATTTTCAAGTGAAGTAGAGCTATTTAAATCCACTTCAATTCCTCCCATAAAATAGTGTTGAGCTGGAACAACAGGAATACACTCTTTCGTTGGGTCATACCCCTCCTCATTACATCTTTTTATAATATTAGGAAACCTTTTAGTTATATCTATCCCCTTTACAATTATCGGTCTCATATCCAACCAAACAAAGTCACTCCCATCTTTTTTTATCTCCTCTAATATAGCTTTAGTTACTACATCTCTAGGTTGTAACTCATCTGTAAACCTTTGAAATTTTTTGTTATATAGTAGTGCTCCCTCTCCTCTTACTGATTCCGAAATTAAAAATCTTCTTCCTGTTTTTTCAGAATACAGTGTTGTTGGATGAATTTGGATATAACTCAAATCTTTTAAATTAATATGATGTTTAATTGCTATCCCTAAAGAATCTCCTGTTATATGAGGAAAATTAGTTGAATTTTTAAAAATTCCTCCTATACCACCAGTTGCTAAAATAACACATTTAGAATATACAGTTCCTATCCCATTTTTCCCATCATCTAAAACCACACCAATACATCTATTATTATTCTCTATTATATCTATAACTCTAATATTTTCAAGAAGTGTTATATTTTTTCTCCTTTTAACTTCAGTTAATAACTTACTTGTTATTTCTTGACCAGTTATATCTTTATGATACAATATTCTAGATTTGGAGTGAGCTCCCTCACGAGTATAAAGTAATTCTCCATTTTCCTTATTAAACTCCACATGGTAATCAATTAATTCATCTATCACTTCATTAGAGGAATTTATCATAACTTCAACAGCCTCTTTTTTATTTTGATAGTGACCAGCTCTCAAAGTATCTTCTAAAAAACTATTGAAATCATCTTTATTTTTTAAAACGCATATCCCTCCCTGTGCTAGATAGGAGTCACTCTCCTCTGCTCTTTCTTTCGTCACTATTAAAACATCTAAGTAACTATCTAAATGTAACGCTGAAAAACATCCAGCTGCCCCCGTTCCAACAACAATAACATCAAATTTTTTCATAACTATCTCCCTAATACCAACATTTTTTCTAGAGGTTTTTTAGCTCTTTCAGCTACTTCTAAATCTAAAATAATCTCATTTTCTTCTGTTTCTAAAACTTGAATTATCTTATCTAAAGTTATTTTTTTCATATCCAAGCACTCCATTTTATTTTTAGGAGAGTAGAAATTTTTATTAGGATTTTTATTTTTCAACTCATATAGAATACCAATCTCTGTACAAATTATAAAATCTTGATTTTTACTTTTTGATACAAAATCTATTATTCCAGATGTGCTTCCAATATAGTCAGCTAACTCTAAAATTTCTTGGCTACATTCTGGATGTACCATAACAAGAGCTTGAGGATACTTTTCTTTTAATTCAATTATATCTTTTACCTCTACCCTATCATGTATAGGACAATATCCATCATTTATAATTATATTTTTCTTTGGGACTTTACTTGCAACAAAGTTTCCTAAATGCTTATCTGGAATAAAAAATATATTTCTATTAGGTAATTTTTTTACTATATCAACAGCATTAGCAGAAGTAACACAGACATCACTTAATGCTTTTAATTGAACAGTAGAATTTACATAACATACAACACTCAAATCTTCATATTTCTTTCTCATTTCATTTATACTTTTAAGAGTTGCCATATGAGCCATTGGACAATCTGCAGATTTATCTGGTATTATAACTTTTTTATTTGGATTTAATAATTTTACACTTTCTCCCATAAAATATACTCCACACATAACAATTACCTGTTCTTTTAACTCTTTTGCCTTCTTACTTAAAAAATAGGAATCTCCTATATAATCTGCTATTTTTTGAATTTCATCTTCAGTATAATAGTGTGCTAAGATAACAGCCTTCTTTTTCTTTTTTAAATCTTTAATTAATTCTATTTTATTCATAACTCCCCCTAACAAGAATATTCATTAGTATTACAATTGTCTTGTCAATGAAAAGTATAACATATTTAAAATAACTTAGCAAGTATCTAAAAATAAATTTTAATCAAATTAACATAAAGCAAAAAAGTTCATAATGTAAAAAGCCAAAGAGAATTAATTCTCTTTGGCTTTTCATATTATGGTCATGGTCAAAAATACTATTTATTATAGTTGAAGAATCCTTCTCCAGTTTTTCTTCCAAGTTTTCCTCCTCTAACCATTTTTCTTAATAATGGATGAGGTCTATATTTAGAATCTCCAAATTCATTGTAAAGAACTTCCATAATAGCTAGACATACATCTAGTCCTATTAAGTCTCCTAAAGCTAATGGTCCCATTGGATGGTTAGCTCCAAGTTTCATAGCATTGTCTATTCCTTCTGCTGAAGCTACTCCATCAGCTAAGATTCCAACTGCTTCGTTTATCATAGGGATTAATACTCTGTTTACAACAAATCCTGCTGCTTCTTCTACTTGTACAGGTACTTTTCCTATTTCTTCAGATATTTTTTTGATAGTTTCTACTATTTCAACTGGAGTATTTAATCCAGCTATTACTTCTACAAGTTTCATAACTGGTACTGGGTTGAAGAAGTGCATTCCTATTACAGGTCTATTTAATCCAGCTCCTATTTCAGTTATTGATAAAGAAGATGTATTTGTAGCAAATATTGCTTCTGGTTTACAAATTCCATCTAATTCTTTAAAAGTTTGTTTTTTAACTTCCATATTTTCTAGAGCTGCTTCTATTACTAAATCACAGTCTGCACAAATTTCTTTTGTTCCAGTAGTTATTTTTGCTAATACAGCATCTACAGTAGCTTGATCCATTTTTCCTTTTGCTACCATTTTTTCAAATCCTTTAGCTATTTTAGCTTTTCCTCTAGCTGCAAATTCCTCATTTATATCACAAAGTAATACTTCGTATCCTTCTGTTTGTGCAAATGTTTGTGCTATACCAGAACCCATAGTTCCTGCACCAATTACTCCTACTTTCATGTTATGCCTCCTAATTTTTATACTTTATAGTAAATTTAAGAAATATTTTTATCTATTTTTGAATCCTTCAACTTTTCTTTTTTCTAAGAAAGCTTGCATTCCTTCTCTTTGGTCTTCAGTTTCAAAACAACTTCCAAAAAGTTTTTCCTCTAATACAATAGCTTGATCCATATCTAAATCTAAACCTTCATTTATAGCTTGTTTACAAGCTCTAACTGCTATTGGAGCATTTTTAGCTATTTTAGCTGCTAATTTTTTAGCTGCTGGTAATAACTCTTCTAATGGATATACAGAATTAACTAATCCTAATCTGTATGCTTCATCAGCTTTGATATTTACAGCTCCATATATTATCTCTTTAACTTTTCCAACTGGAATTAAACGAGCTAATCTTTGAGTCCCTCCAAATCCTGGAGTAATTCCTAAACCTACTTCTGGTTGTCCGAATATTGCTGTATCAGAACAAAGTCTAATATCACAGCTCATTGCTATTTCACAACCTCCACCTAATGCAAAGCCATTTACAGCTGCTATTACTGGAATAGGGAAAGTTTCTATTTTTCTAAATACATCGTTTCCTATTTTTCCAAAAGCCTCTCCTTCAGCTTTTGTAAGAGTACTCATCTCTGCTATGTCAGCACCAGCAACAAATGATTTTTCTCCAGCTCCTGTAAGAACTAGAGCTCTTGTATTTTCTAAATCTACTGCATCTAAAGTAGCATTTAACTCTTTTAGTACTTCACTATTTAAAGCATTTAAAGCTTTTGGACGATTTATAGTTATTACTCCTACAAATCCTTCTTGCTCATATGTAATAAAGTTCATTATGAACCCTCCTTATTAGATTAGTTATATAAGTTAAGAGCAGATTTTCTGCTCTTAACAATATATAGATTAAGATAAGTGAGTTGACATTAAATTATATAATTAGTCTTCTCTCTTAACGATAGCAGAACATCCCATTCCACCACCGATACAAAGAGTTGCTAATCCAGTTTTTGCATTACGTTTTTGCATTTCATGTAATAGAGTTACTAGAATACGGCATCCTGATGCTCCTACTGGGTGTCCAAGAGCAATAGCTCCTCCATTTACATTTAGTTTTGTTAAATCAAATCCTAAGTCTCTTCCTACTGCAATTGATTGAGCAGCAAAAGCTTCATTTGCTTCTATTAAATCAAAATCTTTTATTTCCATTCCTGTTCTTTCAAGAACTCTTCTTGTTGATTCTACTGGTCCAATTCCCATGATAGATGGTTCTACTCCTCCTAATGCTCCATCTACCCAAGTAGCCATTGGTTTTACTCCTAATTCTTTAGCTTTTTCTTCAGACATAACTATGATTGCAGCAGCTCCATCGTTGATACTTGAAGCATTTCCTGCTGTTACCATTCCATCTTTTTTGAATGCTGGTTTTAATTTTCCAATTCCTTCAGCAGTAGTTCCTGGTCTAGGTCCTTCATCTGTATCTACAATGATATCTCCTTTTTTACCTTTGATTACTACTGGAACAATTTCATCTTTGAATTTTCCTTCTTCTTGAGCTTTTACTGCTTTTTGTTGGCTATCAGCAGCAAATTTATCTAACTCTTCACGAGTTAATCCCCATTGATCACAAATATTTTCAGCTGTAATTCCCATGTGGTAGTTGTTAAATGCATCCCATAGAGCATCATTTACCATAGCGTCTACTAATTCTGCATTTCCTAAACGATATCCATAACGTCCTTTTCTTAATAAATATGGAGCTGAAGACATATTTTCAGTTCCTCCTGCTACTACGATATCAGCTTGTCCTGATTGAATCATTGCAGCAGCCATATTTACTGTATGTAATCCTGAACCACAAACTACGTTTAGAGTAACTGCTGGAGTTTTGATTGATAATCCTGCTTTTAATGAAGCTTGACGGGCAACGTTTTGTCCTAATCCTGCTTGTATTACACATCCAAATAGTACTTGGTCAACTTTTTCAGCTGGGATTCCTGCTCTATTTAAAGCTTCTTTAATAACTACTGCTCCTAACTCTGCTGCTGGAACGTTACTTAAAGCTCCTCCCATTGAACCTATTGCTGTACGACATGCACCTGCTAAAACTACTTTTTTTGCCATAACCTTATCCTCCATTCAATTTAATTTAAATTTAAGGTCCCCTAACAACCTTTATTAAATTCACTTATAATTAGATATTATCATATTGTGATTTTAATTGCAATATATTATTTTATTTTTTTATTTATGGACTGTTTTTCATAAAAAAATGGTAATTTTTTAAACTTAACATTTTTTCATACTCTATTTTTATATTTTTAAAATTTGTAAATATTGAATTATATCCGAATAATTACAAAATAAACAATACAAATTATTATCTTATTTTTTTATTTTGTAATATAACAAAAAGCTTTTTCTTTGAGTTTATTTTTTGCTCAAGAAAAAGCTTTTTATTAAATAAATTATTTTCTTTCTATTTTTGAAAGTATATGATTTCCATTCGGTTTAAATACAAATCCTTCAATATTTCTTTGTAAGCCTATGGTATAATTTTTATATGCAATAGGTAAAAGAGGAACTTCATCATAGATAATTTTTTGAACATCTTGGTAGTATTTTTCTCTTTCTTTCAAGTCTGAAATTTCTCTAGCTCTGTCTAATAAATTATCAACTTGAGAATTTTCATAAAAACTTCTATTTCCCACTGGACCTACAGACTTAGAGTGAAGTAAAGGATAGTATCCATAATCTGCATCCCCTGTACTCACATACCAAAGTCCTATCAAAATATCGTGCTCCCCCATACCTGTATATTGTAAAAATGTAGATACCTCAGCCACTATTATCTCTACATCTATTCCTATTTCTTTTAAATTAGCTTGTATTATCTGAGCCATTTGTTGTCTTGATGGTTCATCATATATCCAAAGTTTTAATGATAAATTTTTTACTCCTGCTTCTTTTAATAACTCTTTTGCTTTTTGAGGATTATACTCTCTCTTCTCTCCATCTCTATCATATCCAAAAACACTAGGAGTCAATATAGAATTGGGAATCTCTCCAAAACCTTCATATACAGTTTTTATTATAGAATTTTTATCAATAGCATATTCTATAGCTTGTCTTATTTTTTTATCTTTAATTTTTCTAGTATTGATAGTTAAAAAATCACTTCCTAGTGATATACTATTTATTACCTTTAAATTAGGATTTTTTTCTATTCCTTTTATATCATTTGCTGAAATATCGTAAGCTATATCTATCTCTTTTGTTTCAAGAGCAATTAATCTATTTGAACTTTCTGGAATAGTTTGAAATATTATCTCTTTAATCTTTGGAGTTTTTTCATAGTATTTATCAAAACTTTCTAAACTAATTCTTTCACTTAAACTCCAATCTTTTATTTTATATGCTCCTGTTCCAATCAAATCTATATCACTATCTGTTTTAATCTCTTTTACTATTGCAGTTGATGAATGTGCTAAATTATGAATCAAAATAGATGGAGAGTTTTTTTGAACAATTTTTAATCTATATTTATCTAATACCTCAATTTTTTCTATTGATTCCACTAAAATTCTAGAAACTGGGATATCTAAATTTCTTTCCAAACTTTTTTTCACATCTTCAGATGTTAATTCATTCCCATCGTGAAAAAAGATACCTTTTCTTAACTGAAGAATTATAGAATTATCTTCCTCTATCTCATAACTTTCCACTAACTCTAATATAATTTCTCCATTTTCTCCAAGAGAAAATAGGTTATTATAAATTTGCTTAGTAACTGCAAGAGTTGAACTATCAGTATTTTTCTGTGGATCAAAAGAACGTGGTTTATTAGCTAAAGCTACCTTTAAAACTTCATCTTTTTTTGTCTCTATATTCCTATCTCCACCACAAGCTGTAAAAATTAACAAAAGTATTCCTAATAGGTATTTCACTTTTTATTTCCTCCCCTAATCTTATATCTATTCTATTCAGAAAATATAAAAATATCAAAAATATCTAAATTTTTATAAGGACTTGGCAATTTCTTCTTTACTTTTTCCCATAAAATATTAAACTCTATTTTTTCCATCTCTCTTATTTGATTTATCATCTGTTTTCTATACAACATATTTACACCACTGCTACTCAAGCCACTGATTATATCTTTTTTTATCTCTTCAAAATTAGTTTCATCAATGGTTACTAATGAGTAATAATTTGCTAATAATCTTTTCTCTAAACAATACTCCATAGTAAAAAGCTTCCTTAAAGAGCTTGCCATAAAATCTAGACTTAGATCCATAGCAAAATTTCCCTTATTCTCTCCATAAGTTACTATAAATGGCAGAAAAACATCTTCAAAATGATGATCTTGAATAGATTTAGTAAAAATCTTAAAATTATTAAAAAAAGAGCTTTTTACACTGTTACGTTTTGAAAAATTTTCATCTACCAAATATGAAGCTCCTAAATGTTTAAATAATGAAAAAGTCAGATCTTGAGAGTGACCAAAGTTAAAAATGTATTCTTCATACACCTTATTATTCCTAACTCTCTCTATAAATCCTTGTGCCTTTTCTAAAAGTTCTCCCATATTAGTCAGTTGAAATATTTTATCGAAGAAATGTTGTTTAAGTATTAAACTTTTTCTTCTAGGTAAAGGTAATTTCATCATACATTTTTCTAAATTTGTTGTCTTTAATAACTGTTTAATAAAACTTTCATCTATATCAAAAAAGACAGTATCATATTTATCTACTAAAGTTGTTCTTGTATCTTTTATAGCTTTTATTTTTTTTAATTCTTTAGATAAAAATTCTAAATATGGTTGTTTAAATGGTAAAAATATATTTCTCTCTTCTACTGTTAAATCAGTTTGCTCTTTTAATATTTTTTCTAAATCAATATAGTCTAATACTGACACTATTCCATCTCTATTTATTCCAACTGCATTCCAAGTATAAGTATAAGGAATAGTTTGAGAATTTTTATCCACAGATAGAGCAACATATTGTGCTATTCCTCCACCTAAAGAGTGCCCTGTTAAACTTATATTTTTAGGCAAGATTTTATGCTTATTTACTAAATTATAATATACCTCTACTCCTTCATAAAATTGAAGTGGTATCTTTCCTAAACCAATAGCCAAATCTGTTTCTATAAAATCTTTGTATGCATCTTCCAGTGGAAATTTTTCACTTCCTCTATATGCTATTACAAACTCCCCATTTTTTTCAAATACAACAGAATAAAATCCTGATGCATTTTTTCCTAGTATATGAGCTGTTCTATTATCTATATGATATATTTTCCATTCTCCCAATACATCTCCAAAATAATCTAAAAATAACTTCCTATTTTGAGGCAATAAAACATCAAAGGTTCCTGTTATAATATGGGTATTTTTAGTAGCTTCAAATATCTCTTTAAGCGTCTTTTTACACTCGTTTTCACTAAAGTTACAATAGGATAAAACACTTAAAAGTATATATTCTCTCACTGTAATCATCTTTTCTATCCTCCATTACAACTCCACTAAAACTAATATCAAATAAGTTATTGCCCAACCTAAAAAAGCCCCTACCATAGTTTCAAAAAATGTATGTATCTTCCCTTCAATTCTAGAATGAATAACAAGTATTGTTAAAATAAGTGTTAAAAAAAATATTTTAGGGTTATCAGTTAAAGAGGTAATTAAAGTTAAGATAGAAGTTGCTAGAGCACTATGTCCACTTGGAAATCCACCTCTTAAAGCTGTCCCTTTTCCTGTTATAGCTTTTATACAAATAACCGTTATCAAAATTAAAATAAAAATTGAAAGTACTGTATGTTGATATGAAGTTTTTAAAACGGAAAAAATATCTCTCATATTTAAAATTATCTTCTTCTCAAAAACTATATATCCTACAAAAAGAGCGTTGAGAGCAGTTATCAAAACTGCTCCTGCTGCTATATCTTTAGCTCTTTTTGCCAAAGGATGATATTTTTCTGTAACCATATCCACACAACTTTCAATAGCTGTATTGAAAAGCTCAGCTACCCATATAAGAGATACACTTACAATTACAGCTAAAGCTTCATATTTTCCAATATCTAAAAATAGTGATAAAATAAATATTACTATTGTACAAAAACAATGAAATTTCATATGCTTCTCTGTACGAATAGTTTCAAATATTCCTTCAAAAGCTACATTAAATTTTTCTGTAACTCCAATATTTTTCCATTTATTTCTCTCTTTCACAACTATCACATCTCTCTAGTGTAACCAAAACTTCCTAATATCTCCTCTTCCTTAGCACGCATCTCTTTTTTATCTTCCTCTTCTATGTGATCATATCCTAATAGATGTAAAATTCCATGGGTTAATACATAAAATAGTTCTCTCTTGTCAGAGTGATTGTACTCTTTTGCTTGCTCTACTACTCTTTCTAAAGAGATTACTATATCTCCAAGTGTATCATATGGTCCTATATCAAAATCCTCCGTTTCATGATAAGCAAATGATATTACATCAGTAGGTTGATCCTTATCTCTATACTCTCTATTTATCACTTGTATCTCATCATTTCCTGTAAATAGTAAAGACATATATACAGGAGCTTCACTCTCATACTCTTTCTCTAATACTTTTTGTACATACTCCCTTATCTCTTCTTCATTAACTAAATCATCAAATCCTTCTATTTCTAATGACATCTCTAATACTAAATCCATTTTCCTTTATACAACAACTTTTTGCTGCATATCCTCCTTCTTATTTTTGTCCTGGGTATTTTATTCTTACATGATGAATACTTACCAAAGTTTTTACAAAAGTTTTTATTATAATCTCTATCTCTTTAAAAGTTAGGTCAGCTTCTGATAGTTGATTATCTTCTATTTTTCCATTAATTATCTTTCTTATCATATTTTCCATAGCCATTGGAGATTTTTCATCTAATGACCTTATAGCTGCCTCTATTGAATCTGCTAACATAATAATAGCTGATTCCTTTGTTTTAGGTTTTGGTCCACTATATCTAAACTCTTCTTTTTCAACATTTGGGTCTATTTTCTTAGCAGCATTATAGAAATAAGCTAAAAATGTTGTTCCTTGGTGCTCATACATAATATCTCTTATCTCTTTAGGTATCTGATACTCTTTTGCCATCTCAGCTCCATCTTTTGTATGAGATGTGATTATCAAGGTACTCATAAAAGGAGATATTTTATTATGAGGATTCTCTCCATTTTGCTGATTTTCTACATAAAATTTAGGACGTTTTGTTTTTCCAAGGTCATGATAGTATGAAGCTACCCTACAAAATACAGCATTAGCCCCTATAGAAGTAGCTGCATTTTCTGAAAGAGTTGCTACCATTACAGAGTGTTGGAAAGTTCCAGGTGCTTCTACTGAAATTTTCTTAAGCAAAGGATGAGATAAATCTCCTAGCTCTAATAATTTAAATATTGTTAATATATTAAATGTTTTTTCAAAGTATGGTAAAAATGCTATTGTCAACATTCCTGAAATAAGTCCAGATAGCAGTATTGCTCCTGAAGTTATTGCTGTTGTAAAACTTCCTATCTCAGAAAAATATGAAAATAGTAGATAAATTACAACTTTCAATACTGAAAGCTGTACTCCTGCAGCAATTATTCCAGAACGAGTAGTTATCTTAGAAACTATTTGAGCTGCAAAAGCAATAGCTATAAAATACATTGTAAAAAACTTCAAGTCATAATTCAGTATTGGCATCAAGAAAAATAACATAAATGAAAACAGTGATGTGGCATAATTTTTCCCTACTAATAGTATCAATAGGAAAAAAGCTGTATCAGCTGGTATCAAATACATCAAATCATTGTTGAAAACTCTAAAAGCAAGCAAAGTCCCAGCAACTATTAAAAGCGATGACCTATAATAATTTTTATTTAGAATTTTTTTCCTATAATTATTAAAGAACAATATATAGAAAAGTGATGAAACAATTCCTAAATATATTACATTTGCAAAAATTAAAGCAAAACTTTTCTTATAAGAAAAAACTCCACAAGCCTCTAAAATTTTTATTCTTCTCTCATTTAAAATCTCTCCTGTTTTTCCTATCAATGTACCAGCCTTTATCTCTATATACTGGTCTTTTATTTGAGAAACTTTTTCTTGAATATTTTTTTTAGTCTTTAACTCATCATAAACATAGTTTGGAGAGGTAAATATATCTGCTATTTCTTTTTCTAAAGTACTTAACTTATTATACTGTTTCTGACTTTTTTCTTTATAAAAAACACCATTTTTTTCCTTTATTATTCCCTCATTATAAGCCTCTACTAAAAACTCCCTCACTCTTCCTTGTAAATTTTTCAGTTGAGAAGTTTTTAAAGCTAATAACTCTTGAATAATTGTATTTGGAATTTTTTTATTGGTATTTCTCTCTATTGTATTGTATTCTAAATCCTCTATATGATTATTTTTACTTGCATAGATACTATTAAAAAATTCATCATAGTACTCTAAATAAACTTTTTCAGCATCAGCTGAATATATATACTCTTTCCCTGATTCCCTTATCATCTCTTCAATTATTTTTTCTTTTGCACTCTGATCTTTAAAAATAATTGTATTAGGAGCATATATATCACTTCGTACTATATCTCCTACCTTGTAGTTATTTTGATTGGAGATAAGAGATATCTTTGATGAAAAAGCTACTATGAACATTATTAAAATAATATATATCAACTTTTCTCTTAAAGAATAATCACTAGAATAGATATTTTCATCACTATATTTATTTCTCTTTATTTCAAACTGAAGTTTCAAACCAAAGAGATTTATAGTTTTCATTATTTTCCTCCTTTCACACTCTTAGAGATATCTTTTAATATCTCACTTTTACTTAAAATATTTATATTCTTAGTAGGTATGGAGTCCATAAAATATTTTCCATATTTTTTTGTAATAACTCTATTATCTAATATAGTTATTGTTCCTGAATCTGTCTTACTTCTAATAAGTCTTCCTATTCCCTGCTTAAATTTAATAACTGCCTCTGGAATTTGATATTCAGTAAAAGAGTTTTTTCCTTGAGCAGTTATATGCTCAATTATTGCCTCTGTAACTGGGTCACTAGGAACTTTGAAAGGTAGCTTTATTAAGATTACATTACTTAATTGATGCCCCTTAATATCTACTCCTTCCCAGAAAGAGTCTGTTCCAAATAATACAGGATTTTTTCCATTGATATACATATTTACAAGTTGACTACGAGGAGCCATTCCGTGAATAAATAACTCTATCCCATTAGCTTCTAACTCATCTCTTATCATATAGTATACATAATTTAATGTTTGATAAGATGTAAAAAGTACAAAGGCTTTTCCTCTTGATACTATCAGCTGAGTTTTTAAATATTCTGAAATCTCATCTATAAAATTTTTATCTGATGGATTTGGAATATCATTTGGTATATATACTTTCATCTGATTATCATAATCAAATGGAGAGTGTATTACCTTGTCTAAAGTATTTTTATCTAAACCAATTGACTCTTTAAAATATGTAAAATCATTTCCTATTGCTATTGTAGCTGAAGTAAAAATTATCTGATTTAAATTTAGATAAAGATTCTTTTGCAACTCTCCATCTATTTTTAAAGGTGTTGCTACTAGTTTTGAATTACTTTTTCTGCTATTTACCTCTATCCAATAGATAAACTCCTCATCTGAAAAATCGTGTATAAATCTAAAATTATTTATAAATCCATCTATCCTATCAATATATTTTGAAAAATCATTGATATACCCAGCCCTATCCTCTTCATCTTTTAACTCTTTTATTAGCTCTCTTACTTTTCTATTATAGGAATTATACTCGCTTAAAAATTTATCCTTAAAATCATTTAGAGTATTTAAAAATGGAGAGTTTTCTATCTCCTCTTTTCTAGCACGGAAAGTAAATGTTCCCATCTCTCCCTTAGAAAACACTTCAATAATATGGTTGAAATACTCTCTTCCTGCTATATAAAGAGATTTATGTTTAAGTTTTATCTCCTCTATCTCTCTTTCTAAAATTCCGTGATTATCTAATTCTTCACTCTTTATATGTTTTAAAACAGAATCTAAGGCTCCTGTATTTTTTTTCTTCCCCTCTGTTATAAAAATCTGGTTCATAGTTTTTGTAAAGCTATATTTAGAAGCTTCATAAGAAAAATAATCCCTAGCTACCTTTTCTATATTGTGAGCCTCATCAAAAACTACTAATCCATATTCTGGTAGAATAGAGTATTCTGTATTAAATCCTATCTCTTTTCTAATAGCCAAATCTGAGAAATACATATGATGATTTGTTATTAGAATATCAGCTTTCTTTTTCTCATCTCTTGATTTTAAAAAGAAACACTCATTTTTATATGGACACTTATTTCCAGAACACATATCTGTCTCACTTTGAAATAACTCCCATATAGTATTATCAGCTTCAAATGTAAGTTCAGCCTTATCTCCAGTTTCTGTTTGATTACCCCATTTTATAATCTCAGCAAACTGATTTTTTTGAGAAGTAGTAAGATCTTCTAAAAGAGATTTATCTCCCATAACTACATTATGATATTTTCTATTACAGAGATAGTTCCCTCTTCCTTTTACAAGAATATATTTAAAATCTCCCTGTATAACTCTTTTTGCTATTGGAATATCTTTATTTAAAAGTTGCTCCTGTAAATTTATAGTATTAGTAGAGATTACAACTCTTTTCTTATTTTTTATTGCCCACTCAATACTTGGAATAAGATAAGCTAATGTTTTTCCTGTTCCTGTCCCTGCTTCTACTATTACAGGAGTTTCACTATTCAATCCTTTTTCTATATGAGTTGCCATATGAAGTTGTTCATCTCTATATTCAAAACCTTTAAAAGCTTGTGATAATAATCCTGTCTTTTCAAAATATGGGGCTATATCTATTTTTATATTCTCATCTTTAAAAAGTTCCACTATTATCCATATATCAGTCAAATCATTATTGACTATATATGAAGCTCCATCCATTCTATTGGAATAGATAGAAGCGACTTCTACATCAGCATCAGAAGGGTATAATATCCCTGAAGGGTGGTTGTGAATTATTACCTCTCCCTTTCTCATAGCTTTTAAAATAGCTGGAACTGAATACTCATTTCCTCTAGCTAGAACCTGTACCTGTGTAACTACTCCGTTTTCATCTGGAATACCTCTAAAAAAAACTTCATTTCCTTGAGCTTTTTTTATCTCTTCACACATAATTTCTCTAGCTTCTAAAGAGATTTTCTCCTTTATATCCATAATTATCCTTTCATAAAAAATTACAATTTTCGATATTATATAATACCTCTTTTTTTAAAAAATAGCAAGCTTGAACTAAAGAGATATTTTAAAAAAATTTCTTTATTTTTTCTAACAAATATGCTATAATAATGTTGGTCCATTGTACAAGAAAAGGTGTCTCTTTTGTAGCTTAACTTAAACAAATTAAAAAGAACTTCTGTCAATTTTCTAATTGACATTTTGTTTAAATTATGTTATCATCTTATGGAAAAAATAAAAAATTTGTTTTTTAAAACTTAGGAGGTTTTTAATTTGGCACATTCAAGATCAGCTAAAAAGAGAGTATTAATAGCAGAAAGAAACAGAGAGAGAAATCAAGCAGTAAAATCTAGAGTTAAAACTATGGTTAAAAAAGTTTTAGCAGCTGTAGAGGTTAAAGAAGTAGAGGCAGCTAACGCAGCTTTATCAGTAGCTTACAAAGAGTTAGACAAAGCAGTTACTAAAGGAATCATCAAGAAAAATACAGCATCTAGAAAGAAAGCTAGATTAGCAGCTAAAGTAAACGCACTTTAATTTGTACTTCAAGGGTATCCGAAAGGATACCCTTTTTTCTTACAAAGACTTAAGGAGGAAAATTATGATAAAATTAATAGTATTAGATGTAGATGGAACTTTAACTGATGGTAGATTATATATGGATGATAAAGATAACTGTCTTAAAGCTTTTGATGTAAAAGATGGATTTGCAATAGCTCAGTGGATAAAATTAGGAGGATTAGTTGCTATTATTACTGGAAAAACTTCTGAAATAGTAAGAAGAAGAAAAGAGGAATTAGGTATCCAAGAGTTAGCTCAAGGAGTTAGTAACAAAGTTGTAGAGTTAAATAAACTTCTAGTTAAGTACTCTCTTTCACTAGATGAAGTAGCATACATTGGAGATGATATCAACGATTTAGGAGTAATGAGTAAAGTTGGATTTTCTGCCTGCCCAAAAGATGCAGTTTCTGAAGTCTTAGAAAGAGTTGATTACATAGCTAGCAAAAATGGAGGAAGAGGAGCAGTTAGAGAGATATTTGAAAAACTTATGAAAGAGAATGGTATGTGGAATAAAGTTTTAGAGAGATATCTAAATGAGAAATAGTTTTATTTTTATAAAAAGTTGACATAATTTAGTTACTTTTAGTTTTTATTGTAAAATAACAACTGTTATAATAATTAATTTTAGAGGGTTTGAAGCCCTCTTTTATTTCACTATTTTATAAGCTCATAGACCTATTTAAAATAGCCATAATAAAATATCAAAGAATATTCTAAAATCATTTTTAGAGATATTTTAGAGCCTCTATTCTATACTAGACTTTTTTAATAAAAAATGCTTGAAAAAATCTATTTTTTATGTAATAATACTATATGTAGTATATTTTAAGAAAGTAAATTAATATATATTGTATTAGGAGGAAAACTTATGATTAAAATTTATGGAAAAACTAATTGTGGAAGATGTCAAAGTTTAAAAAATATATTAGATGAAAAAAAAGTAGCTTATGAATATATAGAAGATTTAAAAACTCTTATGATGGTAGCAAGCAAAGCTAGAATAATGTCTGCCCCTGTAGTAGAAAAAGAGGATAAAATTTATACTATGGAACAATTTTTAGAGGTTCTATAATGAAGTGGGTAGTAAATAGAGCTGGAATAAAAGAAGAATTAGATATAAAAAAAATAAGAGAGAAATTAATCAAAGCTTGTGATAATTTAGAAGTGAATATGATAGAATTAGAAAGTCATATAGATGCTATCTATCAAGAGGGAATCACTACAAAAAAAATTCAAGAAACCCTTATAACACAGGCTGTTGCTATGGTAAGTTTTGAAGAGTCAGATTGGACATATGTAGCTGGAAGACTTCTTATGATGGAAACAGAGAGAGAAGTTTTTCATAAAAGAGGCTTCTCTTATGGAAAGTTTTTACAAACAGTGAGAGAACTAGTAGATAAAAAAATATATGACTCTAGACTTGGAGATTATAGTGATAAAGAGATTGAAGAGTTAGGAAAATATATTGCTCCTGATAGAGATATGATGTATGATTATGCTGGGGCTAATATGTTGGTTAATAGATATCTTATAAAATATCTTGGAAATACCTATGAATTACCTCAAGAGGTTTTTATGTGTATAGCTATGCTTTTAGCTATAAATGAGAAAAATAGAGTAGAGATAGCAAAAAAATTCTACGATGCCCTATCTCTTAAAAAAATCTCTTTAGCTACACCTATCCTTGCAAATTTAAGAATTCCTAAAGGAAATCTTTCATCTTGTTTTATTACAGCTATTGATGATAATATAGAGTCTATCTTCTATAACATAGATACAATAGCAAAGATTAGCAAAAATGGTGGAGGAGTCGGAGTAAATATCTCTCGTATCAGAGCTAAAAACTCTATGGTAAATGGATATTATAATGCCAGTGGAGGAGTTGTTCCTTGGATAAGAATAATAAATGATACAGCTGTAGCTGTAAACCAACAGGGAAGGCGTGCTGGAGCTGTTACAGTAGCACTTGATACTTGGCACTTAGACATTGAAAAGTTTTTAGAGTTACAGACAGAAAATGGAGACCAAAGAACAAAAGCTTATGATATCTATCCTCAAGTAGTGGTATCTGATATCTTTATGAAAAGAGTAGAAAAAGATGAGATGTGGACTTTAGTTGACCCATATGAGATTAGAATGAAGTATAATCTCGAGCTTTGTGAACTCTATGGTGTAGAGTTTGAAAAGATATATCTACAGATAGAAAATGATGAAACTCTTACTCTAAAGAAAAGAATCAGAGCTAGAGAGCTATTTAAAGAGATAATGAAAGTACAGATTGAAACAGGTATGCCATATATTTTCTTTAAAGATAGGGCTAATAGAATGAATCATAATAATCATATTGGGATGATAGGAAATGGAAATCTTTGTATGGAGAGTTTTTCTAACTTTGCTCCTAGTAAAAACTATACTGAAGAGGAAAATAATGGTAGTGGAGTTAGAAAAGTAGATTTAGGTATGGTACATACTTGTAACCTTGTATCTATGAATCTAGCTGAAATAGAAAGAGATGAGCTAGAGGATATCACTGGCATAGCTGTAAGAATACTAGATAATACCATAGATTTAACTGAAACTCCTATTCTTGAATCTGATAGACATAATTCTAATTATAGAACTATAGGAGTAGGAACTATGGGACTTGCTGATTTTATGGCTAAAGAGTTTATGATATATGAAGAGTCTTTAGATGAGATAGATAGACTATATGAAGAGATTGCTCTTTATACAGTTAAAGCTTCTGCCTTACTTGCTAAAGAAAGAGGAGCTTACCCATACTTTAAAAACTCTATGTGGGATAGAGGAGTATTTTTCCAAAAAGATAGAGTTTGGTATGAAGAAAACTCTCAATTTGCTGATAAGTGGAATGAGGTATTTAATTTAGTTAAAGAGTATGGGCTTCGTAATGGAGAGCTTTCTGCTGTTGCTCCTAATACTTCTACATCATTACTTATGGGAGCTACTGCCTCTGTAAATCCAACCTTCTCTAGATTTTTTATAGAAAAAAATCAAAAGGGAGCTGTCCCTAGAGTTGTAAAATATTTAAAAGATAGAGCTTGGTTCTATCCAGAGTTTAAAAATGTAGATGCTCAAACCTATGTAAAGATGATGAGTAGAATTGGTAAGTGGATTACTCAAGGAGTCTCTATGGAGCTTCTATTTGATTTGAATAAAAATATTCGTGCAAAGGATATATATGATACATTCCTTACAGCTTGGAAAGAGGGATGTAAATCTGTTTACTATATTAGAACTATTCAGAAAAATACAAATATAGCTAAGGATAAAGAGGAGTGTGAAAGTTGTAGTGGATAGAAAAAAACTTTTTAATCCATCAGGTATTGACTCACTTAATGAGAGAAAGATTATCAAAGGAAATAGTACAAATATTTTTAATCTTAACAATGTAAAATATGGTTGGGCTAACCACCTTTATAGAACTATGATGGGAAATTTCTGGATACCAGAAAAAATTGATTTAACTCAAGATAGAGTTGATTACAACAATCTTACTAATTATGAAAAGGAAGCTTATGATGGAATACTATCTTTTCTAATCTTCTTAGATAGTATCCAAACAAATAATATTCCTAATATCTCTGACTACATTACAGCTCCAGAGATAAATCTTATACTATCTATACAAACTTTCCAAGAGGCTATACACTCACAATCTTATCAATATATTATAGAGTCTATTCTCCCTAAGGAAACTAGAAACTATATTTATGATAAGTGGAGAGAGGATAAGATTTTATTTGAAAGAAACAGATATATAGCTGAAATTTATCAAAACTTTTTAGATAATCCAGATGACAAAAATTTTGCTAGAGTAATAGTAGCTGACTATCTATTAGAATCTATCTACTTTTACAATGGATTTAATTTTTTCTACCTTTTAGCTAGTAGAAATAGAATGATGGGAACTTCTGATATAATCAGACTTATCAATAGAGATGAGTTATCTCACGTTGTTATCTTTCAACAGATGATAAAAGAGGTACAAAATGAAAATCCTAATTTCTTTGATGAAAATATTATTTATGAGATGTTTGAAAAAGCTGTTGAACAGGAGATATCTTGGACTAATCATATAATCGGTGGAAATATTTTAGGAATTACTGAAAAAACTACTGAAAGTTACACTAAGTGGCTTGCTAATGAGAGATTAAAAAGTATAGGATTACAACCTCTATATGAAGGATATGAAAAAAATCCTTATAAACATTTAGAGAGATTTGCTGATACAGAAGGAGAGGGGAATGTAAAAGCTAACTTCTTTGAAGGAACTGTTACAAGTTATAATATGAGTTCTTCAGTTGAAGGTTGGGACGAATTCTAGTTATTACCTTCCTTGACTTTTTAAAAAATTTAATATATAATTAGGGCATTACTTTGGAATTTTTCCAATAATACCTAAAAATTAATAGCTACCTTTTATGGTAGCTTTTTTTCTAAATAGAAGGAGTTGACTCTATGTTTTTAATTGAAAAATTTATATCGCTTTCTCTACTTTCGCCTCTCCCTATAATTATTATCTTACTGTTTGTAGGAGTAGGAAATCTCTTTAAAAAAAGAAAAAAATCGGGATTAGTTTTAATTCTTATTAGTATATTTTTATATCTTGCATCTAGTGAAGTGTTTATTGATAAAAAACTTTATGACCTTGAAAATAGTTATTCTATTATTTCAGAAAAGAATCTTGAAAAAGGAGAAGTCTATGTTTTACTTGGTGGTGGAATAATCACTACTACTGGAGAGGGAAATATTCCTGGCATTATGCCAGCTGTAAGAATTATGAAGACTGCTGAATATTATAAAAAATACCCTAAAAAAATCTATATCTCTGGTGGAAGTCCACTACAAAATCAAGAGAGTGAAAGCTCTGTCTATGCTAGAGAGTTAATCTCATTAGGAGTCAATTCTGAAGATATTATTGTTGAAGAAAATAGCAAAAATACAAATGAAAATGCTCTTTTTATAAAACAAGAATTGGAAAAGAATGGGATAAAAAATATTATTCTAATTACTTCAGCTTTTCATATGAAAAGAAGTATGTTTATCTTTGAAAAAAATTTAGATGGGGTAGAAATTGTTCCTGCTCCTTGTAATTTTTTAGCTTCTAAAGAAAAAGAGAATTTTTTCTATTACATACCTAAATATTATAATCTTTTAAAATTTCAACTTTGGTTTTGGGAAACTATTGGAAATATTTATTATAAAATTAGATATTAAAATTGTTTAATAATAGAAAAAAGAGAAAATCTCTTTTCTCTTAATAAGATTAAAGTAATTTTCTCTTTTTAAATTCAAATATTAGTAGTTTTCTTTTCTAATTTCAAAGTAGCTTTGTGAGTAATTACATACTGGACAAACTTCTGGAGCCTTAGGTCCTACTACTAAGTGTCCACAAATACGGCATTCCCACATTACTTGTACTCCTTTATCAAATACTTTTTGCATCTCTACATTCTTTAATAGAGCACGATAACGCTCTTCGTGAGATTTTTCTATAGCAGCTACTTTACGGAATTTTTCTGCTAATTCAGGGAATCCCTCGTCTTCAGCATCTTTAGCAAATCTATCATACATATCTGTCCACTCATAATTTTCTCCCTCAGCAGCAGCTAATAAGTTTTCAGCTGTATTTCCAATATGTCCTAAAGCATCAAACCAAAGTCTTGCATGCTCTTGCTCATTTCTAGCTGTTGATAAGAAGATCTCTGCTAGTTGCTCATATCCTTCTCTTTTTGCTATTTCAGCAAAATAAGTATATTTATTTCTAGCTTGGCTCTCTCCAGCAAAAGCTTCCATTAGATTTTTTTCAGTTTTTGTTCCAGCATATTTATTTTCAGATTTTTTCTCCTCTTTTACTTCTTCAAATACAGAAGCTGGTTGCTTACAAATAGGACATTTAAAATCCTCAGTTAACTCTCCTTCATGGATATATCCACATACTGTACAACGATATTTTTTCATATTATTACCTCCTAAATCCTTTCTTCTATCTATATAATCTGTATGTAACATACTTTTTGCCAATTCACTTAATGGCTCTCCATAAAATTTTTCATAAAGTTCCATTAACTCTTTGTTTTCATCACTTCTTCTTCTTTTCAACTCTCTATCTCTTGAATATAATCCTTCTATTCTCTTTTCACGAAGAGCATCTCCCTTTTCTAAAGTTCCTTTAGGTTGACCTCCTCCACCTATACATCCACCTGGACAAGTCATCACTTCTATAAAATGATACTCTTCATTTTCTCTTTTTATTTTTTCTATAAAATCTTTTGCTGACTTAGTTCCATAGATTACAGCTACTTTTAATTCTAAATCTTTTACTTTTACAATGGCTGTTTTAACATCTTTCATTCCACGTACTAGTTCAAAATTTAATAGTACCTCTGGGGCATCTTCACCAGTTATATATTTATAAGCTGTTCTTAAAGCCGCCTCCATAACTCCACCAGTATTTCCAAATATTACTCCAGCTCCAGAAGCTTCTCCCATAAGAGAATCATACTTGCTATCTTCTAAGGAAGAAAAATCAATTCCCTCTTCTTTTGCCCATTTAGCTAATTCTCTTGTAGTGATAACATAATCCATATCTCTCATACCTGGTATATCCAAATATCTTCCAGCAGCATTCATCTCTTCTCTACGAATTTCAAATTTCTTTGCTGTACAAGGTGTTACAGCTACATTTACAATTTTTTTAGGATCTATATTTTTCATCTTAGCAAAATATGTCTTTATAGTTGGACCTTGCATCCCTATTGGGCTTTTTGCTGACGATAAATTTTCTCTCATATCTGGCAGATATGTTTCTAAATATTTTACCCAAGATGGACAACAGCTTGTAAATTGTGGAAGTGGAGCAGTTTTTTTACTAACTCTCTCTATCAATTCCGAAGCTTCCTCTAATATTGTCATATCAGCAGCAAAGTTTGTATCTAATATATAATCTCCACCTAGTTTTCTAAGTAAAGATATCATCTTTCCTTCTAAAAATTTTCCATCCTCTTCTCCAAATTCCTCTCCTAAAGCTACTCTTACAGATGGAGATGTAGAGAATATTACAATTTTATCTGAATCTAAAATAGCTTTCTTTATGTCTTGATATTCATGTTTCTCTGTTATACTAGATGTTGGACAAACATTAGCACATTGACCACAGTTTATACATACAGCAATATTATTTGTATCTACTAACTTATATGTATTATGTACTCCAATATATTTTTCACATACTTCTTTACATTGACCACACTTAATACATAGAGACTCATTTCTCATTATTGATGGATTATCCAATTCTATTGGAACCCTTATATTTTCAGACAAATGCTTCATATTTTCTCCTTTTCTTTCTAAAAATAACCTTTACTTAATTTATAACAACTTTGTAATTAATACAATTATATAACTTTTTTTATATTTTTGCAAGTTTTTTCTTTTTTTTTATTTAAATATAATTTTATAGATATTATTTTATATATAATTTTTTATTATAAAATTCTTTCATTTCACTCCATTTATAAAAAGGAGCAATATCAGTTTTTATTGGAAGTGATACAGGTTCTTCATTATGGAGAATTTTCACAATTATATCATTAGTTTCATTTTTATAAAATATCCATTGGATATTAGCTGCCATACATGAAATTTTGCTTCCATCCCAAGTTTGATAAACTTTTGACATATCATTTTGTTTTTCTGACATTCCCTCTATTTCCATAATACTAATAAATGGTATTATTGTTTCAGCATGAGCAAATCTTAAATTGGCAGAAATATTTTTATTCTCTATTGCCTTATCACTTGTTTCTATAAACTCTTTTAATAATGGTATTGCTATATCAGTAGCTATATTTTCTCCTGTCATCCCTGGACCTTTTTCATAAAAAGTTTTTATATTATCTAATTCTTCATACCATTTTAACTCTTCTTCTGTAAAATATTTCCCAATATCAAAATCTTTTCCAATATCAGCTTGAAGAACATATAAGTCATAGAGATTAGATACAGCATCATCCCCACTTTTTAAAATAACTTTTCCCTCTTCAGATTTTAACTGTATCTCTCCTCTATTTAATTTCTCTATAAATTCCTTAGCAAAAAATTGTTCTAATATCCTATTAGTATAGTCTTTAGTCTTAGAATATTTTTTATACTCTGTTTTCCAAGGTTCTTTTTTCTCATACTCTAAATATGCTGAAGAAATATCAAAAAATCTCAATTCAATATCTTCTTTCCCATTTGTTGATACTTTAAACTTAATATTTGGTGTATATTCTGAAAGTTCTTCTAAAAATGCATCTCTACTTTCCTGAGCTCTTTTTACATAAGTAGCAACTGCTTCTACTTCTTTTTCAAAAACCTCTTTATTATTTTCATACATTCTTTTAGCTATACCTTTCTGTTCCTCAACCCCTATTGAAGTAAGCAAACCATAATTCCCTTTTTCTATTTTTAATATTTCTTCTACTTTGCCTTTTAATTTTTTACCTTCAAAAGTTAATTTTTTCTCCTTTTCTGCTAAATCTAAAAGTTCATATATACTTTTATCATATTTTGATGAAGAAAGATGCCTTGATCCATGTCTACTTATATGGTTAATATAAAATGGAACATAACCTTCAGGTGTTTTAACTGTTATTTCTTTGTAAATATATGGTTGTTTTGTTCCTAAATATTTTAAGTCATTTGTTTCTGCTAATATTACTCCATTTACAAGTAAAAAAAATAGTATTTTATTTATTTTTTTCATAATCATACTCCTTTAAAATTATTTTTTTATTTTTTAATTAATATTACTATTTTATTTTTCAAAAGTCAATTTATATATAAAAAAAGAGCTTAACTTCTATCTTTTCTAGGTAAAAATTAAACTCTTCAATTAAAAAATTTTATTTCATATTCTCTTTATTAAACTTTTTAACAATAGCTAAAACTTCATCTGGAGTTTTTTGAGCCATTACTTCTTCAACTAAAGCCTCACATTTAGCTTTCTCTAAAGACATAATATTTTTCTTAATTCTAGGTACAGAGATAGCTGACATTGAGAAAGCATCTAATCCCATTCCAAATAGAATAGCTGTTGCATTTTCATCTCCAGCAAACTCTCCACACATAGAAATTGTAATTCCAGCTTCATGAGCTCCTTTTATAGCCATTCTTATAGCTTCTAATACGCAAGGGTTATAAGTATTGTATAGATGAGAAATATTTTCATTTCCTCTATCAACAGCTAGTGTATATTGAGTTAAGTCATTTGTTCCTATTGAGAAGAAATCTACTTCTTCAGCAAAACTTCTAGCTCTAAAAGCAACTGCTGGAGTTTCAACCATTATTCCAAGAGCTATATTCTCATCAAATTTAGCTCCTTCTTCTCTTAACTCAGCTTTACACTCTTCTAATATTGCTCTTGCTCTTCTAATTTCTGTTATATCCATAATCATAGGAAGCATGATTTTTATATATCCAAAAGCTGATGCTCTTAATAGTGCTCTAAATTGAGTTTTTAATATTTCAGGTCTATCTAAGCAAACTCTGATTGCTCTCCATCCAAGGAATGGATTTTCCTCTTTTGGTAATTGCATATAAGGAAGAGATTTATCTCCACCTATATCCATAGTTCTTATAGTTACAGGTTTTCCTTCCATTTTTTCAGCAACTATTTTATAAGCTTCAAATTGCTCATCTTCAGTAGGGAATCTATCATTATTCATGAATAAGAACTCTGTTCTATAAAGTCCTATTCCTTTTGCTCCATTTCTTAATACTCCCTCTATATCTTTTGGTGAACCTATATTAGCCCAAGCTCCTACTTTTACACCATCTTTTGATATAGCTTCTTTATCTTTTAATTGTTTTAATAACTCTTTTTCAGCGAAGAAAGCTTCTTTTTTCTCTTGATATTTAGCAACTTCTTCTTCAGTAGGATTTATTATTATATCTCCTTTAAGAGCATCAACTATAACATCATCTCCACTCTTAACTAATGAGCATATATTTCCAGTTCCTACTACTGCTGGTAACTCTAATGATCTAGCCATAATAGATGAGTGAGCTGTCTTTCCTTCTATTTCAGTTATGAAAGCAACTACATTTTGTAAATCTATTTGAGCAGTATCTGATGGAGTTAAGTCTTTAGCAGCTATTATAGTATTTGGAGGTAATGCACCTAAATCTAATATCTCTACCCCTGCTACATTATATAACCATCTCTTACCAATATCTCTTAAATCTGCTGCTCTTTCTCTTAAATACTCATCCTCTAGATTAGCAAGCATTTCACAATAATCATCTATTCCTCTTTGAAGAGCTGCCTCAGCACAAGTCTCTTCATCTTCAATAATATCTACAACTTCATCAAATAAGTCTTCATCTTCTAGTAAAGTGATATGTCCATCAAATATAGCAGCTTTATCCTCACCTAATTTTTGTGCAGTTTTTTCTCTGATTCTTAATAGTTGTTCTTTTGCTTTTTCTCTACCACTTAATAATCTCTCTTTTTCACAATCAGAATCACATTTCTTTTTTTCATCGATTACTAATTCATTCTCTTGATATAGAAATATTTTTCCTATTGCAATTCCAGGAGATGCTTCAATACCCTTAACTATCTTACTCATATTTTTCCCTCACAATCATTATTCAAAAAATTTTTCAAAAAAAAGAAGGTACTTAAATAAGTACCTTCCATCATAAAATTAGTCCTTTAAGTTTGCTAGAAGGTCTCCTAATTTTTCTACTGCTTCAGCTTCGTCAGCACCTTCAGCATATACAGTTACTTTAGTACCTTTTTTTATTCCTAATGAAAGTAGCTTTAATAAAGATGTTCCTTTAACTTTTTTTCCTGCTTCATTTTCAACTTCTATTTGAGAAGCAAAAGTCTTAGCTAAGCTAACGAACTCATTTCCTAGTCTAGTGTGTAATCCAGTTTCATTTGTAATTTCAACAGTTTTACTTGTCATGTTTCTTCCACCCTCTCTTAACTTTATAAAAATTCTCTCATTATCTATAGGTTACTTCATTTTCCAAAATTTGTCAATTTTTTTTTAAATAAGTTATCAAGTTGTCATTAATTTGTTCTGTTTTAATTGACATTGTAATTATAATGGTATATTATAAAAATAGGTAATTTATCACTATTTTTAAAGGAGAGGGATTGAATTGGATATTAAAACTTTAAAAGAAAATGCTAGAGAAAAAATGAAAGGATTCTGCAATCTTTGCAAAACTTGTGATGGTGTATGGTGTGCTGGAAAAGTTCCAGGTATGGGTGGAACTGGTAGTGGTTCATCATTTAAAGTTAATTATGAAAGTTTAAAAAATATAAAACTTGTTCTAAGAACAATACATAATGCTACTGAACCAAAATTATCTTGCACTTTATTAGGTAGAGAACTATCTTTTCCAGTACTTGGTGCTCCTATTACTGGAACAAAGTTCAATATGGGTGGAGGAGTAACTGAAGAAGAATATTGTAATGATATTATTGAAGGATGCTTAGAAGCGGGAAGTATAGGTATGATTGGAGATACTGGAGACCCTACTTGTTATGAATTTGGACTTCAAGCTATAAAAAAAGTTGGAGGTTTAGGTGTTGCTATTATAAAACCAAGAAGTAACGAAGAGATTATTAAAAGAATTAGAATGGCTGAAGAAGCTGGAGCTATTGCTGTTGGTGTTGATTTAGATGGAGCTGGTCTTGTTACAATGAAACTTTTCGGACAACCAGTAGGTCCAAAAACTGTTGAGGATTTAAAAGAGTTAGTTGCTTCTACAAAACTTCCTTTTATAGCTAAGGGAATTATGAGTGTAGATGAAGCTCTTGCTTGTGTAGAAGCTGGAGTAAATACTATTGTTGTATCAAACCATGGAGGTAGAGTACTAGATTATTGCCAAGCAAGCTGTAATGTATTGGAAGATATTGTTAAAGCTGTTGGAGATAAAATCACTGTCTTAGCAGATGGCTCTGTTAGAGAAGGAGTAGATGTTTTAAAATATTTAGCACTAGGAGCTAAAGGAGTTTTAGTTGGAAGACCTCTTATCTGGGGTTCTATTGGTGGAAGAAAAGAGGGAGTTACTACTATAATGAATACTCTAAAATCTCAGCTTTCACAAGCTATGATTTTAACTGGAACTGATGATGTAAAATCTGTTTCTAATAAAATTATAACTAAATAGTGGAGGAATTAATGTTAGATAAGATTATGATAATTAATACTGGTGGAACTATTGGTATGGTTCACAGCGATGAAAATGATCCAAATAGTCCACTTAGACCTGCTAATGATTGGCATGAAATAACTAAAGAGCATCCTATCCTCAACAAATATTCTACAGATTACTATCAATTTAATCCATTAATAGATTCCTCTGATATGTCTCCAGAGATTTGGAAGGATATAGCAAAGTTCATCTCTAAAAACTATGAAAAATATAGAGGATTTGTAGTTTTACATGGAACAGATACTATGGCTTTTACTGCTTCAGCTCTATCTTTTATGTTAAAAAATTTAGATAAGCCAGTAGTTTTAACAGGTTCTCAAGTTCCGCTACAATTTCCTAGAAGTGATGCTTTACAAAATCTTATTACAGCTATACATATTGCTGGAAATGAGCTATATGGAGTAAAATTAATTCCAGAAGTTTGTATCTTCTTTAGAGATACTCTTCTTAGAGGAAATCGTTCTAGAAAGATAGATGCTACTAACTATTTTGGTTTCTCTTCTCCAAATTATCCAGCTATTGCAGAAGTCGGAGCAGATATTAGAGTAATCAAAGATAGAATACTTCCTCCGGCTAAAGAAAAATTTTATGTAGATGCTGTTATTGATAGTGAAGTAGTAGTTTTAGAACTATTCCCAGGATTAAAACCAAGCTACCTAAAAAGTATTTTTGAAAATAACAATATAAAAGGGGTAATACTTAAAACTTTTGGAAATGGTAATGCTCCTACTAATAAAGAGTTTTTAGATGTTCTTGAGTATATTTCATCAAAGGGAATAATCATAGTAGATATCACTCAATGTACTAGAGGATTTGTAAAGATGGGTCTATATGAAGCAAGTGCTAAGCTTACAGATGTTGGAGTAATAAGTGGAGTAGATTTAACTCCAGAAGCTGCTGTTACAAAACTTATGTATCTACTAGGAAAAAATCTTCCTATCCAAGAAGTTAAAAGACTTATGCAAATAGATATGTGTGGGGAACAAACTATCAGTCAATATGATTTTATTACAGAAGAATTTAAAGAAATATTTTCTAATTCTTTTGAATATGAATTAGAAATTCCAACTACACTGAAAAAAGAGGATTTAATAGAAGCAGTTGTAAGGATAAAAAATATTGATAAAAGAGAAAATTATAGTGATGATTTAAATATCTCTATAACTATAGAGGGAGAAAATTCTATCTCAACTGAACAACTGAAAATAAACAATGTTATCAATAAACTTCTTCCTAATAATAAGAAAAACTTCCATGCTATCTTCAATCATACTATAAAATCTATAATAGATAAAAACAGTATTTTAAAAATAAAAATACAAAGTAATATGAAGATTTCAATGGAAGCAATTAAATTTTCTATTTTCTCTGAATATTTAAGATAAAAATATTTTTTTACAAAAGATAAGAAATGTTATTTTATATCCATTTCTTATCTTTTTTCATTTAAACAACTCTTATTTATGATTATTTTTTTATCTTTTTTATTTTTCAAACATAGTTATTTTAAAAATTTTATTTCATCTTCATATATTTATTATTTTCAATTTTATCTTTTCTAAAAAATTATTTTATTTTTACTTTTTTAACTAATTTCAGTAAATATTCTATGAAAAATATACACTTTATCTAATATTTTTTATAATAATTTATTTTTATTTTCTTATTTTTTATTTTTATTTTTTTAAAAATATTTATTTTATATATAATTATTTAACAAATATATATTTTTTATAATAATTAATATATTTTTTGAAATTATTTTTTATTTTTTTGGTTGAAAAAAGATCAAAATAAAAGTATCATAATAGTATAAGATATATTTCTAAAAAGTTGGAGGAAAAGATAATGGAAAAATTTAGATTAGAAAGTGATTCAATTGGTACTTTAGAAGTTCCTGCTGGAGCTTATTATGGAGTACAATCTTTAAGAGGAAAAAATAATTTCCATATTACTGGATATGGACTTAGCGATACATTTATTACTGCACTTGCTTATGTAAAAAAAGCTACTTCAAGAGCAAACTACGAAGCTGGAGTAATTTCTAAAGAAGTAGAAGAAGCTATGATTCAAGCTGCTGATGAAATAATTGCAGGTAAATTTAGAGACCAATTTATAACTGACGTTATTCAAGGTGGAGCTGGAACTTCAATGAATATGAATATGAATGAAGTTATAGCTAATAGAGCTAATGAAATTTTAGGTGGAGAATTAGGAAAATATGATAGATGTCACCCTAATGACCATGTTAACTATGGACAATCTACTAATGATGTTGTCCCAACAGCTGGAAAACTAACTGTCCAATTATTAATAAAAGATTTATTAACAGATTTACAATATCTATATGATACTTTACAAGCTAAAGGGAATGAATTTGACCATGTCATAAAAATGGGTAGAACACACTTACAAGATGCTGTACCTATTAGACTTGGGCAAGAGTTTAGAGCTTTCTCTCAACCTGTACTTAGAGATATAAAAAGAATCTCTGCTGCTGTGGAAGAATTAACTTATGTTAATATGGGAGCTACTGCTGTAGGAACAGGAATTAATGCTGATGTTGAATATGTAAAAAATGTTGTAAGAATTTTATCAGAAGTTACTGGATTTGAATTTAAACAATCTCCAGATTTAGTTGACGGAACTAGAAACTTAGATAGCTTTGTATGGTTATCTTCAGCTTTAAAAACTTGTGCTGTAAATTTATCTAAGACTGCTAATGATATTAGACTTATGGCTTCTGGACCAAAAGCAGGACTTGCTGAAATATTACTTCCTCAACAACAACCAGGTTCATCAATTATGCCAGGAAAAGTAAATCCAGTTATACCAGAAGTTTTAAACCAAGTTTGTTTCCAAATCTTTGGTAATGATATAACTATAACTAAAGCTGCTGAAGCTGGGCAATTAGAATTAAATGTTTTTGAGCCTGTTTTATTCTTTAACCTATTCCAATCTATTGAGATTTTAAAGAATGGTATTATAACATTTATTGAAAACTGTTTAAAAGGAATTACAGCTCAAGAAGAAAACTGTAAATATTGGGTAGATAGAAGTGTAGGAATAATTACAGCTCTAAACCCTCATATTGGATATAAAAATGCTGCTGAAATAGCAAAAGAATCTATAAAAACTGGTGTACCTGTTGCACAAATAGTTCTTCAGAGAGGATTACTATCTAAAGAGGATTTAGATGTTATCTTAAATCCATTTGAGATGACAAAACCTGGTATCCCTGGAAAAGCATTATTAAAGAAAAATAAATAGTTTTTAATATAAAGACCAAGGTGTTTATGCCTTGGTCTTTTTGTAAATACTCATCTAGTAAAAATAATTTAAAGAAAAAGGAGAGTTTTTACACTCTCCAAACTATATAGAACTATTTTTTAATTCTTTCTACATATTCGTTAGTTCTAGTATCGATTTTTATCCATTCTCCTTGCTCTACAAATAGAGGAACTTGAATTTCAAATCCTGTATTGATTTTAGCTGGTTTTAATACTTTACCAGTAGTATCTCCTCTTAATCCTGGCTCAGTATAGATGATTTCTCTCTCTACGAAAGTAGGTAACTCTACTGCAACTGGAGTAGACTCATAATAAACTACTTCTAATTCCATTTCTTCTTCTAAGTAGTATAGAGCATCTCCTAAATCTTCCTCTTTAAGTTCGATTTGGTCCCAAGTTTCTGGGTTAGAGAAAACATAGAATGCTCCATCGTGGTATGAGTAAACTGCTTTTACTTTATCAAGTCTGATATCGTCCATTTTGTCATCTGCTTTATAAACAGCGTCAGAAATGTTTCCTGATATTAAGTTTTTCATTTTGAATTTTACAACAGCGGCGTTTCTTCCTGATTTGTTGTACTCAGCTTTTAAAATTACAAATGGATCGTTTCCAATCTTGATTGTGCTTCCTGCTCTTAATTCTTGAGCTATTTTCATTTGTAAACCTCCTCAATATTTTTCTATAAAATCTTTTAATTTATTTATAAGATTACATTTTTGTATAAGAAAATCTCTAAAGATAGAATTATTTTTCTCTATCTCTGTGAGGTTCTCAAAAAAGTAAAGATAACTTTCCTTTCCAAGCTCCAAACTGTTTTCCTTTCTAAAATTATAATCTTTAAAAAACTTTTCCATATTGACTAAAAACTCTTCAGTAGCAAAGCCTTTAATCACTCTCTTATATTTATCTAAGAATCCCTCAATCTTATCCATATGAGCATAATCCTCTTGACAGTAGATATGCCACATACATGGCTTACCTGTAAGAACAGCTCTTATAAAAGAATCCTCTCCTCTTACAAAATTAAAATCTACTACATTGATTAATTCTTCATATTCTTCCTGATTAAGAAACTCTAAAAATCTTACCTCTATTTTACCATATTTTAAAGAATTTCTAAAGTCTTCTATTAAATTTTTTCAAAAATTTTTTTTAGACTCTCCTGTGTCTTTTCTCCCATAGCTAAAATAACTACTTCTCTGTCAAGTTTTTTCACTTCTTCAAAGAGAGTTGTAAAATTTTTCTCATAGGAAAAAAGAGTTCCTACTATTTTTTTATCTCTATTCTCAATATTACCAAGATATTTTTTAGTATAAAAGTCTCTATTTTTTATAACCTTTTCTATTCTCTCTAGATAATTAGAATCGGCTATTATTCCCCCAGATTTTTCTGTAAATCCAGGCATAAAAAAAACTTTTTTTAATTTTTCCTTTCCTAGTGGAGAACTTTGTAAATGAAAATCCTCTATCCAATCCTCTGCTGAAAGATATTCTAGATTAATTAATAACTCTGAATTTCCATAAGCTATTTCCATATACTCATCTGGTATCTTACAACCAAAAGCCTCTATAATAACTTGAGATGTAGAAAGCTCTTTTGCTTTTTTCTGTACATAATCAAAAGTTATATACTCTATCCCATCTATTATTTGACACGGAGTATCTTTCACTTGAGAGTTTATTTTCTTAAATTCTTCTAATCTATTAAGAAACACTCTTATTTTTGAGTTGGGAAAAATTTTATCCAACTCCTTAGCAATACGATAAACTACTCCAATATCTCCATAGTTATCTATAATCTCACAAAATATATCAAGAGTTTTTAATTCCATTTCTAGCAATATACTCCTTTCTAGCTACATTTACCCAATTTGGACGAGCTATCATAGCTCTTCCAACAGCTACAAGGTCAAGAAGATTATTTTCAACAAGCCAACTTGCTTGTTTTTCTTTTTTTATATTTCTAACTCCAATAACAGGAATATTTATATGTTTTTTTATCTCTGTCCCCATATAAATTACCCAATCAAGTGGAAAATCTTTAGGTACATCAATTTTTTCTTTTCTTGTATATTTAGGAGCTGGAACTCCAGAAGAAACATGGATTAAATCTATTCCTAAACTCTCTAAATACTTAGCTATCTCTATTCCATCTGAAAGCTCTGGTTCATTTCCTCCCATTCTATATCCCAATATAAAATTATCATCAAATAATTCTCTTGTTTCTTCAATTAATCTTCTTGAAAAATACATTCTTTTTTCAAAGCTTCCTCCATACTCATCATCTCTAGTATTCCAAAGTCTTGAATTAAGTTGAGAGATAAGATAGGTATGGGCTCCATGTATCTCTATCCCATCAAAACCTGCAAGTTTTGCTCTTTTAAAAGCTGATTTAAATTTTTCTAAAATCTCATCAAGGATAGACTTATCTACATCTTTTATTCCTTCTTTAAATCCTGCATGATGTATCTGTATAAGTACTGGAACATTATATTCATGGCATTTGTCTGCTATTCTTTTAAGTCCAGAGATAAAGGAGTCATTCCATATTCCAAGTTGATTTTCTCTAAGTTTTCCATCTTCACTAACAGCAGTAGCTTCAACTATTACAAATCCTACTCCTCCACGAAGAACATCTTCATACCAATCTACTAACTCATCTGTAACATATCCATCTAAACCTACAATAGAAAATCTTACAAGTGGTGGAAGAACTATTCTATTTCTCAACTCTATATTTTTTATTTTTAGACTATCAAATATAGATGCCATTTTCATCTCCTTTTCTTAAAAACATTCAGGTTATATTATATGATAAAATTTAAAAAAACTCAATATATTTTTTTAATTGTAAAAGTTCAAAATAAATGATATAATATTATGGAATTTTTTGAGAGTAAATAAGGAGGAATTATTTAAATGATAGCAACTAGTAATCTAGGTATGAGATTTTCTGGTAGAAAACTTTTCGAAGATGTAAATATCAAATTTACACCTGGAAACTGTTATGGACTTATAGGAGCTAATGGTGCTGGTAAGTCTACATTTGTAAAAATCCTTTCAGGAGTATTAGAACCTACTGAGGGAGAGGTAATTTTTGACAAAAATAAAAGAATGGCTGTTTTAAACCAAAACCACTTTGCACATGAAGAGGATAAAGTTTTAGATGTTGTTCTTATGGGACATAAAAAATTATGGGATATCATTGTTGAAAAAAATGCTATATATGCTAAAGAAGAATTTACTGATGAAGATGGTATTAGAGCTGGAGAGTTAGAAGGGGAGTTTGCTGAACTTAATGGTTGGGAAGCTGAAACAGAAGCTGAAACTCTACTTATGGGATTAGGAATTGGTACTGATTTACATCATAAATATATGAAAGAGTTAGGAGAGCCAGAAAAAGTTAAGGTATTACTTGCTCAAGCTCTATTTGGACATCCTGATGTACTACTATTAGACGAGCCTACAAACGGACTTGATATCAAAGCTATAACTTGGCTTGAAAATTTCTTAATGGATTTAGATAATACTACTGTAATAGTTGTATCTCATGATAGACACTTCTTAAATAAAGTATGTACACATATCACAGATATAGACTATGGAAAAATTAAAATGTATGTTGGAAACTATGATTTCTGGTATGAGTCAAACCAACTTATGACAAAACTTATCTCTGCTAAAAATAAAAAGCTTGAGCAAAAAAGACAAGAGTTACAAGAGTTTATTGCTAGATTCAGTGCTAATGCATCTAAGTCTAAGCAAGCTACTTCAAGAAAGAAACTACTTGATAAATTACAACTTGAAGATATGCAAATCTCTAATAGAAAATATCCATTTGTTGAGTTTAAGCAAGAGAGAGAAGCTGGAAACAACATGCTTAAAGTTGAAAACCTAACTAAAACAGTAGATGGAGTAAAGGTATTAGATAACGTTTCATTCACTATCTATACTGGAGATAAAGTTGTATTCTTAGCTAAAAACGATATTGTTAAAACTACTTTATTAAATATATTAAGTGGAGAAATGGAACCAGATTCTGGAAGTTACACTTGGGGAGTTACTACTAGTCAAGCATATATGCCAAAGGATAATACTAAATTCTTTGAAAATAAAGATTTAAATCTAATCGAGTGGTTAAGACCATATTCTCCTGACCAACATGAAGCTTTTGTAAGAGGATTCTTAGGTAGAATGCTATTTACTGGAGAGGAAACATTAAAGAGCTGTTCAGTTCTATCTGGAGGGGAAAAAGTAAGATGTATGATAGCTAGAATGATGCTTACTAATGCTAACGTACTTATGTTTGATAACCCTAATGACCACTTAGACCTTGAGTCAATTACATCATTAAACAAAGCTTTAATCAACTTCAAGGGAACAATACTATTTGGAGCTCATGACCACGAATTTATTCAAACAGTAGCTAATAGAATTATCGAAATCACTCCTAAAGGAATTTTAGATAAAACTATGACTTACGACGAATATTTAGAAGATGAAAGAGTTCAAGCTAGACTTGAAGAGCTTTATGCTGAATAATTAAAATAATAAAAAGAAGAAAATTTTACTAATAGTTATAAGTAAGATTTTCTTCTTTATTTTTAATTCTAGAAATTTTTTTTAGCTATATATATTCCTATTAAAATTATTCCCATTCCAAAAAATTCTTGTAAACTCAATACTTCACTAAATAAAAAATATGAATATAGAGTAGCAATAATTGGTTGAGCTAAAACTATAATTGATGATAAATTTACATCTACTTTTCCTACTGTATAACTTAATAAACCTTGTCCAAAAATTTGAGAAATTAGTGCTAATCCTAATAGAGGGTATAACTCACTTAATGAGTGTGGATATTGTACTCCTTCTTTTAGTAACATTGTTAGAAAAAGAGTAATTCCTCCTCCAAACCCACTTATAAAGATAATGCTTAAGGCACTTACTTTTTCTCTTATTTTTGAAACTGTCAATAAAAATAACCCATAAAATATAGAAGTTATAAAAGCTAATATATCTCCCTTATAATTTTCTAAAGTTGGATTTATCTTTCCACTCATTAAAACTATTAATCCTACAATTGTAATAATTCCTCCTAGTATAAAAGAAATGGAAAATTTCTTTTTGTAAATAAATAAGAAAGAGGAATAATTGTAAATGGAACTAAATTTGCTAATAAATTTGCATTAGCTACTGTTGTAAATGAGAAAGAGATATTCCAAAAAATTAAATCTAATGCTAAAAATATTCCTGCTAATATTATTAAAATTATATTTTTAAATTCAATTTTCTTCATTTCATCTTTTACAAATGGATAAAGTAATGGTATAGAAAATAATATCCTATAAAAACCTGTTGCAATAGGAGGTAAGGAACTTAATTTAACAAATATTCCTCCAGTTGCTAAAAAACAAATTGCTAAAATAGTATAAAATATATATTTATTTATAGATTCATTATTCATTATCTTCACCATATAACTTAAAAAATTCTTCTATTTCATTTAATTCAATAATCAATCTTTCAGAAGTTTTTCCTATATTTTTTCTTTTCACTTTCATTTTTCCCAAATATTTTGTATTATCACAATGAGTCCCTCCACAAGGAACACTATAATCTAAACATTTCCAGTAAATAGCTTCATTTTCAACTGTATGATGATAACTAGAAATTTCTAATTTTTCTTGTATAAGTTCATTACATTTATCTTCGATTTTTTGAAGTTCTTCTTTTGAAAATTTTTCTTCTGTGGAGAAATCTAATCTACCATAAGTATCAGTTATTTTAGCTCCAACTATTTTTTTATCAATTCCCTCTCTCATATTTGCTAAAATCATTAATGCTAGATGTAACCCTGAATGATGTAATGTAGTTTTAGCTCTTTTTTCAACATTCAATTTAATTATAAATTCCTCTCCTAGTTCTAAATTATTTAATAAAGATATATTTATATGATGAATAATTACTCCTTCAACTTTTATTACTGGAAAATCTTCTAAATAAATATTTCTTCCTTTAATTTTTGTAGTATCTAAAAATTCTATCTCTTCTTTTGTTTTTTCTCTAATTAATATTCCACTATCTCCAATTTGTCCTCCTCCTTCAGGATAAGCAATTGTTTTATCAAAAACTAGTCCCCTTTCATTTACCTCAATAAGTTTAGCCTTACAAGTAGTTAAAAATTGATTCTTATAATATAACTTTTCTGTTCTCATTTTTCCTCCTAAATCTCTTTACAAATCATTAGAAAGATAGTACTATCTATATAACACTTAATTTACTGTTATATTACCTATACTATATATTTTTATATAGAGTCAATCTTATATATAAAAAGTGTTGTATAACACTAAGGAGTAAATATGAAAAATACTTTTAAATACTTAGAAATATATAACTATTTTAAAGAAAAAATAGAGAAAAATGAATTTCCTGAAAATAGTAAGTTACCTTCAATTAGGTTTCTTGCACAAAAATTTAATGTAAATCACTTAACTATTTTAAAAGTTTATAATCTATTAGAGAGTGATGGATATATTATAAAAAAACAAGGCGCTGGAGTTTTTGTTAAACCTAAAGAATATATATTTTATAATAATCCTAAAGATAGTTCTGTTGAAACTTTTAATAAAGGATTTAGAAATATCAATACTCATAACAATGCTATTATTAACTTTGTTAGTGGAAGCCAAGATTATGATGAAAATATCTTTATAAAGTTAAAAGAAATATTATTAGATATTCCATCTAATATAATGAATTATGCTAACACTCAAGGAGATGAAGAGCTTAGAAAAGTTATTAAACTTACATTATTACAGAAAAAAATGGATATTTCTATTAAAAATATTCAAATAATTAATGGAGCTCAACAAGGATTAGATTTAATTATGAAATCTATTATATCAAAAACTAAAAATAAAATAATTGTAGGTTCTCCTACTTACCATGGAGCTTTGAATATTTTTAAAAACAATTGTAAAATTTTTACAGTAACTATGGAAAATGATGGATTTAATATGCTTGAATTAGAAGAACTTTTACAAAAAGAGAAAATTAGTTTTATCTATACAATGATGGATTTTAACTGTCCAACTGGAATTTCTTGGAGTAATGAAAAGAAAAAACAATTAATTCATCTAGCTCAAAAATATAAAACATACATTTTAGAAGATGATTTTGCTTCTGATTTATATTATAAAGAAAAAAGAAGAATTTTTTTAAAAAATTTAGATAAAGAAAATAAGTATGTTATTTATATGAAATCATATTCAAAAATTTTAGCTCCAGGGCTAAGACTAGCCTTTATGATTTTACCTAATGAACTTATTGAAAAAATAAAAACTTCTAAATTTCTTTCAGATATTTCAAGTTCTAGTTTAGACCAATATATTTTAAAAGAATTTCTTAAAAGAAAAATACTAGAAAAAAATATTAAAACTTTAAGAGAAAAATATGAAAAACGGTATCTCTTCTTAAAAGAAAAGTTAGAGAAAATTAAATTTTTAAATTTAGAATATGAGATAGAGGGAGGATTTTATATTTGGGTTAAACTTGATGAAAGAATAGATTATAATAAGTTTTATATTGAAGCTCAAAATAAAGGAGTATATCTTCTACCCGCTTTTTCATTTTATTTAGACAATAAAAATAGACCATATTTTAGAATAAGTTTTGCTTCAACTGATATTAAAGATATTAATTTAGCATTTGAAAAATTGAACCATATCATCTAAATTTATCTTTTATATTTTTTTAAAATAAAAGGAAAAGTTTTTTAATTTTTAAATATATTTAAAATAAAACTTTTCCTTTTTCTACTTAATTATTTTTTATATCATAAATATTTATTTTATTTAAAATTATTTAATTTGTTCAACACCATCGATATAAGTACAATCTTTTAATAAATTTCCAGCTGCATCAAACTCTCTATATCTTCCATGTAATTTCCCATGATCTGTATAGTGGCACTCTATATGAAGAGTTCCATTTGAATAGTACTCTTTATATAATCCAAACATAGCTCCATTTTTTAAATTTACACTAAGCTTTAACTGTCCATTTGGATAATATTTTAAATTTTTACTTGTAGTAGAAGTAGTTTCATAAAAAGCTGTCCTTTTTATTTTTCCATTTGGATAATATTCCTCACAAAGTCCTTTAGCCTCTCCATCTACAAGATGACGAACTGAACTTAATTTACCATCACTATAAAATGTTTCATATACTCCATCAATATTTCCATTTTTATAGAATTTTCTAGTTTCTATCTGTCCATTCATATAGTAAGATTTATATTCTCCCTCTCTTACACCATTAACATAGTTTTTTTCTTCTTGTATTGCACCATTATCATAAGTTTTTACCCATAGCCCCTCTTTTTTACCATCTTTATTGTACTGATTAGTCATTGTTAACTCCCCCTCTGTCAATGATATTGAATAAACTATCTGTCTAATACAAGTATACTCTATAAAAGGAAATAAATAAAGAGGAAAAATAATTATTTTTTAAAACTTTCTACTGCTAACTTTAATCTCGATAATCCATCCTTTACTTTTTCCCTTGGACATCCTATATTTAAACGAAGGTAATTTTTTCCCTCTTCTCCATAGGTAACTCCTGGCATAATTGCTACTTTTCCTATATCTATTAGAGCTTTTTGAAAACTTTCACTAGATATATTTAATTTTGAAAAATCTATCCAAGCAAAATAACATCCATCAGAAATATCACAAGTTAATTCAGGAATATTTTCTTTTAAATATTCCCTTACATATTCTATATTTTCTTTTGTATATTTTAAAAGTCCATCTACCCAATATCCACACTGATTATAAGCCACAATAGTAGCTATTACTCCTAATATACTTGGAGATGATAGAGCTTCTTTATTTTTTAATATTCTTAAATACTCATCTCTATCTAAATTTGTAGTACATAGTATATATGCTCCACCTAATGCTGGAATATTAAATGTTTTAGAAGCTGCTGTACAGATAGCTATACTTTCTATATAATCTCCAGCTACCTCAAGAATAGGAGTATGTTTTCCTTTATATACTATATCCATATGTATCTCATCAGAGATTATAAAAATATTATATTTTTTACAAATAGATATAATTTTTTTTAATTCCTCTCTACTCCATACTTTTCCCACTGGATTATGAGGACTACACATTAAAAAGATTTTTGCTTCTTTACATTTCTTTTCAAAATCTTCAAAATCTACCTCATAATTATTTCCATTTTTTATTAGAGGAGAAGAGATAATTTTTCTATCGTTATCTCCTATCACTTTAAAAAATCCATCATAGGCAGGGGTAAAAATAAGTACCCCATCGCCCTTTCCTGATTTCATCTCTATAAATTTTGCTACTGAATAAATTACACTAGGTGCATATAATATCCACTCTTTATCTATTTGATAATTAAATCTTGATTTATACCAAAACTCTATTGAATTTTTGAAATCCTCATGATTCCATCTACTATACCCAAATACCCCGTGATTGACCCTTTTTATTAGTGCTTCTATTATCTCTTTTGGAGCTTGAAAATCCATATCAGAGATAGTGAATGGTAGAAGCCCATCTTTCCCAAATCTATCTTTTACATAATCCCACTGTGTGCAGTATGTTCCTTTTCTATCAATGACAGTATCAAAATTCATATACCTCACCTACTACTTCATCAATTTATCTAATTTATTTTTAACAACATGCACTTGTGGACCAATTATTACTTGTAAGTTTGTAGCATCTAGTTTTACTACAGCTATTGCCCCTGTTGCTTTTATCTCATCTTCATTTACAACGCTCATATCATTAACTACTAATCTAAGTCTTGTAATACAGTTATCAAGTGATACTATATTTTCTTTTCCTCCTAGAGCTTTCAGTAGTTTCTCTGCATCATATCCACCTAATTTTATATCAGAGTCATTAGTTACTAACTCTCTTCCAGGAGTTTTTAAATCATATTTTAAAATAGCATATTTAAATACAAAGTAATATATAGTAAACCAAACTATTCCTCCAGGAATTACTAAATACCATTTTGTTCTAAATCCTTGTAAAATACCAAATACTACAAAGTCAATTAGGTTACCATCTGTATTACCTATTGCAACTTTTAAAATTCCCATTGTCATAAATCCTAGTCCAACCATTATACAGTGGAATAGATATAATACTGGAGATAGGAAAAGGAATATAAATTCTAGTGGCTCAGTGATTCCTCCTATTACACAGGCTACAAGTCCAGAAGCAAGAAGTCCTTTTACTTTCTTTCTATTTTCTGGTCTAGCTGTATGATAGATAGCTAACGCCACTGCTGGTAAACCAAACATATATGATGGCATCTTACCTTGAGATAAAAATCTTGTAACATTAGGATCTAAAATACCATTAGCAAACTCTTTATAGAAAATATTTAAAGCTCCATATACAGGCTCTCCATTAATAATAGCCTCTCCTCCAGCTGAAGTAAATCTTATCATAGCAACTAAGATATGGTGTAATCCAAATGGTCTTAATACTCCCTCTCCAGCTCCAAATAGTAATGGTCCAAAAACTCCAGCTTTACCTATAAGCTCTCCAATTTTTATAATAATTCCATTAAAGAAAGGCCAAATTAGAGGAATTACAAGTCCTACTATACCAACTATAACAGCAGTAGCAATAGGAACAAATCTAGCTCCACCAAAGAAAGCAAGAGCATCTGGAAGTTTTATTTCACAAAATTTATCATGAATTTTATAAACTATAACCCCTATTATTACTCCGCCAAGAACTCCAATATCAACACTTTGAATACCAAATACCATAGCTTGTCCAGCTGCTTTCATATTCTCTGGAGTAGCAAGTGTACCAGTAACTTTTAAGAAAAAGTTTGCTGTCATACTTGACATTACAAATCCTACATATCCAGAAAAAGCTGCAACTCCCTTATCTTGTCTTGCAAGTCCAAGAGGGATAGCCATAGCAAACATTATTGGTAAATTTGAAAAAGCAAAAGAACCAATAGTAGACATAAATTCAAAAAATAGTTTTATTACAGGTACCTTTAAAAATGGAAGTACCTCTGCTGTTACAGAACTAGCAAACGAACTACCTATCCCCAACATAATACCACAAGCTGCTAGTAATGATACTGGCAACATAAATGTTTTTCCTAATCCCTGAAAAAATTCCCAGAAACCAACTTTTTTACTCATATTTGAGAACCTCCTATATTATATTAATACATTTATTATATATTTAAGATATTTTTTTGTTAATATCAAATATATTTCAAAATTTTTTGAAATAAAATTTAAGGAGGTTTTTAATTTTCTATCTTATTTTTAAAAGCTTTCATAATCTCTTCTTCTAATTTTTTCTCATCATAAATATCTGCATTTTTTTTAATAAGTTCCATCAGTTTAGCCAATGAAATTTTTCCTTCTTCCTCTCTTTTTATATATTTCTCACTTATCTCTGTAAGATACTCTATCTCATCTTCTCTAAAGGGCTCTTTCATTATTGAATTGCAAACTATAACTGCTTCTCTTATTTTTTCATAAATATTTTTATTAATCTCTACTTTTCTTTCAGTTTTTATAAGGAAAAAATTATTTTTTATTCTATAAACTGCTGGTAGAAGATACTTTAAAATTTCCTCTCTATATTCTAAATTATTGTAAAATTCAAAATTTAAAGATTGTGATATAATTTCAGAAAATTTTTCAACAAACTCCTTTACTAATGAAATATTTTCTGAAAAATCATCGGAGTAATATCCACTTATAAAATATTCTGTGAGATGTAGAAATTCAAACTCTAAATCTTCTGGAATAATCTCCTTTAAAATATTTTTTATCACTTTATAATCAGTTAGATTTTTTAAAAATTCACTATTATCTTTCTTTTTAATTATAAAATTTTTCTCTATTCTCTCCACTGTAGGAATAAGATAGATATATATTAATTTTTCAAATTGTTTATCAAATTTTACACTTAAAGCTTTCTCTATTTTAAAAAGCAAATTGTAAAAAAGAGTTGTATCTATTTTTCCTACATATTTTTTTATTACTTCTAACTCCTCTTTTTCTGTAAGATATATCTTAGATAAGAATATTATTTTATTATCTTTTATATCCAAATACTCTAAAAGTTTTAAAAGTTTGAGATGACGTAATTTCTTCTCTTTTCCCTTTATATTTATTCCATTTTCCTCTCTTACAAACTCTAACTCAAACTCTTTAAGGTACTCATTAAGAGAGATTATATCCTTTTTTATTGTAGGACGGCTTACTTTTAGATATTTTTCTATCTCTGTTATAGTAGTATTTTCACTGAATAAATACTTTATTAAAATATAATTTTCTCTCTCTTCTTTCGAGAAAATATAGTTATCTATATCAATGCTTTGTATAAACTCCTCTAACCTCTCTCTACTACTTCGCCAGTTTAATTCCCCTTTTTTTATTCCTATCTCTTGAAAAGAAAACTTTGTTAAATAATAATTTAAGTTATCAATACTATATCTTATATTTCTCTCACTTACTTCATATTTTTCAGAAAGATATCCCAATGTCAATTTTTCTTCTCTACTTAACTCTTCAAGAATATCTAACTCTTTTCTATTTAAACTCATTATATCCCCCCACTACTATTAAATCATTTTTTTGAAGGACAATCAAGTTATTGTTGACACAGAGATATTATTATGATAAAATTGACAAAATAAATCCATAGAGAGAGATTGAAGGACAGGCCTTGTGATATCTCAGCAACCTACCTTATGGTGTGGTGCTAATTCCTGATAGATGGTAATAGTATAAAGTTTTTAACTTCTTTTATCTATCAGATAAAGGAAGTTTTTTTATTATAAAACACTTGGAGGAAAATATGAAAATAAAAGAACTATTTAAACAGAAACAACCTACTATCTCTTTTGAGGTATTTCCACCTAACAAAATATATACTCTTGAAAAAGTTTATGAAGTTATAGATGAGCTTTCTCTTTTAAAACCAGACTTTATGAGTGTTACTTATGGAGCTGGTGGAAGTACTAGAAGAAACACTGTAGATATTGCTTCTAAAATAAAAAATATAAATAATATAGAAGCTCTTGCTCATTTGACTTGTATAGGAGCAACAAAAAAAGAGATTGATGAGATATTGAAAGATTTAAATAAAAATAATATAGAAAATATTATGGCTTTAAGAGGAGATATTCCACAAGAGTGTGAAAATAAAATAGGTGAGTTTTCTCATGCTAATGATTTGATAAAATACATTAAAGAATATGGAGATTTTTCTATTGGAGGAGCTTTTTATCCAGAAGGTCACCAAGAAACAAATGATTTATTAGATCTATTCAATTTAAAGACTAAAGTAGATAGTGGAACTGACTTCCTTATCTCACAGATATTTTTTGAAAATGAAAAGTTTTATGAATTTAAAGAAAAATTGGGAAAGCTTAATATAAAAACTCCACTGATAGCAGGAGTTATGCCCATAACAAATGGTAAACAAATCAGAAGAATTACCTCTATGTGTGGTTGTAGTATCCCTGAAAAATTGAAAAGGATATTAGATAGATATGAAGATAATCCAATAGCTATGAGAGAAGCAGGAATTGCTTATGCTATGGAACAGATAATAGAGCTTATCTCTGATGATATAGCAGGAATACACATATACACAATGAACAGAGTGGAAGCTTCTAAAAAAATAATGGAAAATATTGGAAATATTTTAAGAAAGAGAGATGAAAATTATGGATATTAAAAAAGAGTTACAGAAAAGAATTTTAGTATTAGATGGAGCTATGGGAACTGCTATTCAAAAATATAACTTAAACTCTGATGATTATCTCGGTAAAAAAGGTTGTAACGAGATTTTAAATATCACTCGTCCTGATATAATAAAAGATATTCATTTAAAATATATTGAAGCTGGAGCTGATATTATTGAAACAAACTCTTTTAACTGTAATAAAATCTCTCTAAATGAGTATGGGTTTTCAGAGAGAGCATATGAGATAGCTAAAAGAAGTGCCGAACTTGCCAAAGAGGTAACCACTACTAGTGAGAAAAAAATCTATATAGCTGGTTCAATAGGTCCTACAAATAAAACTCTTACTATTCCTAGTGGAAAAAATCCCTATGATAGAGATTTAGAATTTGATTATCTCAAGGAAGCATACAGTGAACAAATTGAAGGATTGATAGATGGTGGAGTAGATATACTACTTATTGAAACTATATTTGATGGTTTAAATGCTAAGTGTGCTGTTATAAGTGCTGAAGAGGTAATGAAAAGAAAAAATATAAATCTTCCTATTATGATTTCTGCCACTGTTAATAAAGAGGGAAAAATCTTTACTGGGCAAAGTATAGAATCCCTTATAGTTGCCTTAGATAGAGAGAGTATTATCTCCTATGGATTTAACTGCTCTTTTGGTGCTAAAGAACTTATTCCTCTTACTAAAAAGCTTGGTAAATTTACAAAAAAACCTATCTCTCTATATCCAAATGCTGGTCTTCCAAATGAAGATGGAGAGTATCTTGAATCTCCAGATATCACAGCTAACTATTTAAAAGAGTTAGTGGATAACCAAGAGGTTAATATCTTAGGTGGGTGCTGTGGAACTACCTTTGAACATATAAAAAGTATAGCTAATTTAGTTAAAAATAGAGCTCCAAGAAAATTTGAGGAAAATTTTAAATTAGAGGGTTTTCTTTCAGGAAATGAAATCCTTTATTTTAATGATAAATTTGTTGATGTTGGAGAGAAAAATAATGTAGCTGGTTCTAAAATTTTCAAAAATCTAATAGCTGATAAAAATTACATCAAAGCTTTAGAGATAGCTAAAAAACAGATAGAAAATGGAGCAAAAGTTATAGATATCAATATGGACGACGGATTATTTGAATCTAAAATTGAGATGAAAAATTTTCTAATAGTTATACAAAATGATAGATTTGTATCTAAAATTCCAATAATGATTGACTCTTCAGATTTTGAAGTAATAGAAACTGGGCTTAAAAATATAGCTGGAAAATCTATTGTTAATTCTATTAGCTTAAAAGAGGGAGAAGAGGAGTTTAGAAAAAAAGCTCAGGTAATAAAAAAATATGGAGCCTCTGTGGTAGTTATGGCTTTTGATGAGAAAGGGCAAGGAGTTAGTTACGAGAGAAAAATAGAGATATGCAGTAGAGCTTACTCTATTCTGAAAGAGATAGGGTATAGCAACTCAGATATTATATTTGACTTAAATATCTTAACTATTGGAACAGGAATGGAAAGTGATAGATATAATGGTCTAAATTTCTTAAAAGCTTGTGAATGGATTAGAAAAAATTTTAAAGGTGTAGGTATCATTGGGGGGCTTAGTAATCTTTCCTTTGCTTTTAGAGGAAATAATGATTTAAGAGCAGGGTTACACTCTATCTTTTTAGAAGAGGGTAAAAATAGGGGATTAAATTTTGCCATCTTAAATCCAAATGAAAATCCACCTATTCTCTCTTTAGAAGATAAGAAGATTTTGAGAGATTTAATATTTGGAGAAGAGAGTAGCCTAGAACAGATATTAAATCTACATATCCAAAGAAAAAAAGAGGTAGTTATAAAAGAGGAGCTCACTTTAGAACAGTGTATTGAGAATGCTCTAATATTTGGAGAAACTCCTGAATTTATAAATGATATAAACTCTGCTCTTAAAATTTACTCTCCTCTAGATATTATCCAAAATATCTTAATGGAAGGTATGAAAAAATTAGGAGTACTTTTTGAGAAGGGAGAGGTTTACCTTCCTCAGCTTATTCGTTCATCAGAAACAATGAATAAAGCTGTAAATATAATTACCCCTCATTTAAAAAGTGATGAGAAAGTTAAAGCTAAAGGAAAAATCTTAATGGCAACTGTTGAGGGAGATGTGCATGATATTGGGAAAAATATTGTAGGAACAGTTCTTAAGTGCAATGGCTATGAAATAATAGATTTAGGTGTTATGGTTCCTAAGGAAACTATACTTTCAACTGCTAAAGAACAAAATGTAGATATAATCACTTTAAGTGGGCTTATTACTCCATCTTTAAAAGAGATGGAAAAAGTCTTAAAATATTTTCAAGAAAACAGTATGAAAACTCTTATACTTATAGCTGGTGCTACTACCTCTCCTCTCCATACAGCTCTAAGATTAGAACCTCTATACAGTGGAAAAGTTTTACATGTATCAGAAGCTTTAGATACCTTACAATCAATTAATAAACTTTGTTCTGATGAAAGAGAAGAGTTTTTAAGTGAAAAATTACAAAACTTTAAAACTTTAAGAAAACTATATGAAAAAAATAAAAAAGAAAATATTGAAGACACTCAAGAGATTTTATCTCCAGTTATAATTCCAAAAGAGATTGGAAAAAAATATTTAGAAATCTCTTTAGAAGATATAGAAAAATACATAAATTTAGATATACTGTTACACACTCTGAAAGTTAAAAATAGTAATGAAGAATTAAAAATAAAAGAGGATTTAAGTTTTATCTTCAATAAGATGAAAGAAAATAATTTAAAAGTTAGAGGAAGCTATGGAATTTTTTCTAGTAAAAAAATTGATGGAAAACTTATTATTGAAGATAATATAATTTCTACTAAAGAGGATTTTATCTATAAATTTATCAACAATGATGATTATATTGGAGCTTTTGCTCTCTCTTATAAAAGTGAGATTTTTAAAGAAAAAGAGTATTTAAAAATATTAGAAGAGTTATTAAATAATAGAATTGTTGAAGCTGGAGCTGAATATTTAGAAGATTTTGTTTCAAAAAATATTTGGAAAATAAATATCAGACCTGCTATCGGTTATCCATCTCTTCCCAATCATCAATTAAAAGAAACAGTTCTAAAAATTTTAGATGAGGATAAATTAGATATAAAACTTACTTCTAGTTATGCAATGTTGCCTCTTAGTAGTGTATGTGGACTATATATCTCAAATCCTAAAAGTTTTTATAAAAAATAATTTACTTACTTTTGTAACTCTATTGACATAATCTAAGTGTATACTTAAGACATACTAAATCTTTCCCCAAGATATTTTATATAGATATAGCAAATAAAAAGGACTTGTGATTGCAAGTCCTTTTTATTTTATAATTTTATAATTATATATCTCTTTCCTTTAACTGTAATATATTCCTCTTTCTTTTTATGAATTTTTTCAAATTTTCTATGAGTATATCTCTTTAGTTGTTTAGGTGGATAGTCCTTATGAAAAGCTCTAAATTCCATGAGCTGAATAGTAGCTGTTATCTCATCTTTATCATCAGTTACTAAATAATCATCTGTTCCAAATGTAAATAAAATATTATAATATATTGGATCATTTTTTATCTGTTTAAAATTAAAATTTCTCTTAGTTTGTTCAATTATATATTGTCCCAAAGTATTTAATCTATCTGACATTATTTTCTTCCTTTCTTTTTAGTTTTTTCTTTTATTTTATCTTTTTTCTTTTTAGTGCTTGAGTTTGTCTTTGCTATTGCTTTTTTTCTTTCAATGGTAGCTTGTTTTGCTACTGAGTAACCAAAACTTCCAATAGCTGTTTTTGGTACTGGAAAATATTCACCATGAGAATAAGTTATAAGATTTGCCCATTCAAAATGTATTTTTCCATTTTCATCTATAAGTTTCTCATCTATATGTGAACACAATACTTCAGCTAAAAATAGATCGTGTGTTCCCAATGGAATTATAGATTTTACTTTACACTCTATATTTACAGGACATTCATCAATATATGGACTACTTACCTCTTTCCCCTCCTTCATGGTAAACTTCATCTCAGATATTTTATCTACTACTCTTCCTGAACGAACTCCGCAAAAATCTGTTTCTCTTGTTAGCTTTCTAGTAGGAAGATTTATGGTAAACTCCATACTCTCTTTAATATACTCATAAGATAATCTTTCTGGTCTAATTGAAATAGATAACATAGGTGGCTTTGTACATACTGTTCCCGTCCATGCAACAGTAAAAACATTGTCTTTCCCTTCATTGTTTCTACTTGTTACCATTACTACTGGAACTGGATTTAATACAACACTTCCTTTAAAAATATTTTTACTCATATAATTAGCTCCTTCTTATAATTTCATTTAAAATTATAACATTTTTTCACAATTCTTACAATAATAATAAGCTCTAGTATTGATTAAATGTTGAACATGTGGTATACTCACTGTATAAGGACAGAAAAAAGGTGAGACTTATGAATAATTATGTTATTTTAAAAGGAAAAAAAGATAGATTATCCATTCACCTAAATAATGAAGTAGATTTTTTAGCTTTAAGAGATAGTCTTGTAGAAAAAGTAAAAGAAGCTAGAAGCTTTATTGGACAAGGACAAATGGCTATTGAATTTACCAATAGAAAATTAAGTGAACTGGAAGAAAATGTATTAATTGATTTAATAAAATCTAACAGTGATTTAAATATAACCTATGTATTTTCTGAAAACAGTGGAGATAGTGAAAAAATAAAATTTGTAAAAGCTGTTACAGAAGAGGGATTTACAAAATTTTACAGAGGAACTCTTCGTTCTGGAAACAAATTAGAATATGATGGAAATATTGTAGTTATTGGTGATGTCAATCCTGGAGCTGTAATAAGAGCTAAGGGAAATGTCATTGTATTAGGATTTTTAAATGGAACTGTATATGCTGGTCAAGATGGTGACAGAGATGCTTTTGTAGGAGCTACTCACATGAACCCTGTTCAATTAGTAATAGGTCATCTTATAGCTGAGCCTATGCAGAAAAAAATCTTAGACACCAATAAGGTTGATAGAAAAAGTGGATTTAAAATAGCTTTTATAAGTGGAAAAGAGATTAGAGTCGAAGATTTTAGTACTCGTTTAGCAAATGATTATTAAGTTAGGAGTGAATAGTATGGCAAAAGTAATAGTTATAACTTCTGGAAAAGGTGGAGTTGGAAAAACTACTACTACATCTAATATAGGAGTAGGTTTAGCCTTAAAAGGAAAAAAAGTTTTAATGATAGATACAGATATTGGCCTTAGAAATCTTGATGTAGTTATGGGATTAGAAAATAGAATTGTATATGACTTAGTTGATGTAGTAGAAGAGAGATGTAGAATAGCTCAAGCTCTTATAAAAGATAAGAGATGTTCAAACCTTTGTCTTTTACCAGCTGCCCAAATTAGAGATAAAAATGATGTCAATCCTGAGCAAATGAAAAATCTTATAGAAAAGTTAAGAAAAGATTTTGACTACATACTTATAGATTGCCCAGCTGGAATAGAGCAAGGATTTAAAAATGCTATAGCAGCTGCTGATGAAGCTATAGTTGTTACTACTCCAGAAATATCTGCAGCAAGAGATGCTGATAGAATAATTGGATTATTAGAAGCAAATGATATTAGAAGTCCAAAATTAATAGTTAATCGTATTAAAATGGATATGGTTAAAGCTGGAAATATGCTAAGTGTTGATGATATGCTTGATATATTAGCAATTGAGCTAATTGGTGTTGTTCCTGATGATGAAAATATTGTAATCTCTACTAATAGAGGAGAACCTCTAATCTATAAAGGGGAATCACTAGCTGCTCAAGCATATAAAAATATTGTTGAAAGAATTGAAGGAAAAGAAGTTCCTTTCTTGAATTTAGATGTAAAATTAGGATTTTTTGATAAATTAAAAATGGTATTTAGTAAGTAGGTGAACAGATGGGATTATTTAGTTTTTTTAATAAAGAAGAAAAAAAATCTAAAAATGTAGCTAAAGATAGATTAAAACTTGTCTTAATTCATGATAGAGCTATGCTTTCTTCTGGTATGTTAGAGCAGATGAAAGATGATATTATTGCTGTCATATCTAAATATGTAGAAATTGATAAAGAAAGCTTAAATATAGATATTGCTGAAAATCCAGATAATACTAGAAGAACTACTTTAGTGGCTAATATACCACTAAAACCTAAAAAAATATAAAAAAGGTTCAGTCATAAGGCTGAACCTTTTTTAGAGTTATTCACTCCCCTGCCAAGGAATTATATTATATCTCTTTTTGCTTAAATAGTAAAGGCAAAATTCCCATCTTTCATAATAAGAGTTTCAATTCCTTCAGAATCAACTCCAATTATCTCCATATCTGCTGTTCCTATCATAAAATCCTCATGTATTAAAGAGTTATTCATACCTCTATTTTTTAACTCCTCTTCACTTTGGTTTTCGCTTCCAGATATACAAGTTGGATAAGCTCCACCTAGTGCTAAATGACAAGAAGCATTTTCATCGTAAAGATTATTATAAAAAACTTTTTCTGATTTAGAGATTGGAGAGTTGTATTCCACAAGAGCTACCTCTCCTAAATATCTAGCTCCCTCATCCATATCCAAAAGTTTTCCTAGTATCTCCTCTCCAGTTTGAGCAGAATACTCCACTACTTTTCCTTCAACAAATCTTAAAGTAAAGTGTATTATCGTACTACCACCATATATAAATGGCTTACTACTAACTAAAGTTCCATTTACTTTTTCTCTATGTGGCATAGTAAAAATCTCTTCTGTTGGAATATTGGCTATAAAGTCTATTCCTGATTTAGATTTTTCTCCTCCACTTATCCATTTATGTCCCTCTGGTAATCCTATCTCAAGATTCGTTCCCAAAGAGTTTTTATAGATAAGTTTTTTAAAGTTTTTATTATTTAGGTAATCCATTCTTCCTTTTAAAATAGCTAAATGTTTTTCCCACTCTAATATAGGATTTTCTTTATCAGCTCTTACTATTTTTAAGATAAGTTTCCACATCTCAGCAATAGCAAACTCTTCTCTTAACTCTGGAAAAACTCTCATTGCCCAAGCTTTTGTTGGAACAGATACTACACTCCATTGATTACTATTTCCCATAAGATTTTCATAAAACTCCTTTAAAGCCAAACTTTTACACTTCTCTGCTCTAGCAACTTTATCCTTATCTACCTCTTTTAAGATATCTGGGTCAGAAGCATAGACACTTAAAAATGCTGCTCCTTTTTTTACATAATAATCAAGAGATTCTTTTTGCCAATTTGGAAAAATATCAAATATCTCCTCTGCTCCATAGAGATATCTATATTTTCCACATACCTCATCACTCCAATGTACTACAACTTCACTAGCTCCAAACTCATAAGCTTTCTCTACAAGCTTTCTCGTAAAATCATAAGTTTCCACTGGAGAGTTAATTACTAAAATCTGTCCTTTTTGAATATTAACCCCTTTTCTAATAGTAAGTTCCACATAATTTTCAATTTGTTTTTCCATAGTTGCCTCCTATTACGTTCTAAATACTCCCTTTGATATGAAATTGTTTATATATTTTGCTGTTCCCATTTTTTTATGTATTTCATTATGTACAAGAGGAATTTTTAAAGTCTCTTTAGCCCCTTCATAAAGACACTCTTTATAATTTACAATTCCATCATTAAACTCCCCTAGCCATCTTGAAAATATTCCACAAGTTTCTGTTCCTATTATAATTCCTACTTCAATATTATCATCTAGCTTAAAGGTACTATTTTTCTTTAAAACTCTCAATGGTTTAAAAATATTATCTAAAATTGGAAAAGCTCTCTTTAATCTTCTATGAATAACTGAATCTCTAAGTGGAGCAGAGATGAGAATAACTTTATCTACAATTCCCTTTACCTCTTCATCTCTTAAGGTTCTCTCTATAAGTTTTCCTCCCAATCCATATCCTATTAAAATTATCTCTTCCTTTTCATTAAGTCCACCATATTTTAAATCTAAAAGAAACTCTTTCAACATACTTTCAGAAAATTTTATATCTGGAAAGGTTAATGGAAAATTTAGATTTTCTACTCTATACCCTAATAATTCAAGATTTTCTTGAAGAGCTCCCATATCTCTGTAACTTTTATTAAATCCGTGAATTAACACAACTCTAAAACTCATCTTTTTCTCTCCCCTCCTTTCCAAAAATTTCTCTTAGTTTTATTTCATCGAGTTTAAATATCCTTTTAAATTACTAACTACCATATCAATAGCTACTTTATTCTCTCCACCTCTTGGGATAATTATATCAGCATAACGTTTACTTGGTTCACAAAATTCTAGGTACATAGGTTTTACAGTAGTAAGATATTGAGTTTTTACAGATTCAAAGCTTCTTCCTCTCTCATTCATATCTCTTTCTATTCTTCTTAATATCATCTCATCAGCATCTGTATCTACAAATATTTTTACATCTAGTAACTCTCTTATCTCTGGTACAGCAAAGATTAAAATTCCCTCTACAATTACTATTTTTGAAGGATTAATCTTTACAGCTCCCTCTTTTCTTGAGTGAGTTGTAAAATCATATATAGGTCTTTCTATTGCTACTCCATTTTTTAAGTTTTCTAAATGTTTTCTTAATAGTTCAAATTCAATTGAATCTGGATGGTCAAAATTTACCTTTGCTCTCTCCTCTAAGCTCATATTTGTAAGCTCTCTATAATAAGCATCTTGCTCTACTAATACAGCATCTTCAGCTTTGAAAGCCTTTACTAAATTGCTAGCAACAGTTGTCTTTCCACTTCCACTTCCTCCTGCTACTCCAATTAAAATACAATTTTTCATTCTCTTATTTCCTCCTATATCTACATACTTCCCCTATTTACTATATATTATAACATATTATTTAAAAATTTAAAATTTTCTCTATTATTTTATAAAATAATCATAGTATTGTAAATAGAAATATAGTAAAATAAATTATTAATACATAAGGAGGGATACAATGAAAATTTTAAAGAAAATACTGTTTCTATTCCTGTTTTCTATTTTTTCAATTTTAATCTTTGCTGAAAATTTTAAAAACAGTGAAAATCTAATTACAGGAAAGTTAGAAAATGGAATTCATTACTATATCTATAGAAATAAAAAGCCAGAAAATAAAGCTATGCTCAATTTAGTAGTAAAAACTGGTTCTCTTATGGAAGAGGATAACGAGCAGGGGATAGCTCATTTTATGGAGCATATGGCTTTCAATGGTACTACTAAATTTGAAAAAAATGAGATGATAAAATATCTTCAATCTATTGGACTTAGTTTTGGTGGAGATCTGAATGCCTATACCTCTTTTGATAGAACTGTATATAAACTTCTTGTTCCTACTACCCCTAAGGAGTTAGAAGATGGTGTTGAAGTTTTAAGAGAGTGGGCAAGTGAAGCTACTCTAAATCCTCAAGAGATAGAGAGTGAGAAAAAAGTTGTAATAGAGGAGTGGAGATTAAGACAGGGATTAGCTCAAAGGCTAGGAGATGTACAAAAGAAAGCTTTGTTTGAAGGCTCAAGATACTATGATAGATTTCCTATTGGGTTACCTGAAACTATTAACGGAGCTACTCAAGAAATAGTGAGAGGATTTTATGAGAAATGGTACCAACCTGAAAATATCTCTGTTATAGCTGTTGGAGATTTTGATACAAACCAAGTAGAAAGCTATATTCATAAATATTTCAACTACTCTGGAAGTAGAAAAGGAGAGAGTCCTAAAGAGTATAAATTAAAAGATTTAAAAAATAAGTATATAACTTTCTCTGATGATGAGATTAGATACAATACCTTTACAATTACAAAAATTTTAGATAGGGATATTGTAAAAGATGAAAAATCTATGAAAAAATATATTATTGACCAATTACTTTTTAATATTTTAAATACAAGACTTGCTAATTTACAAAAAAATGGGGACACACCTTTTTTACAATCTCTTGTATATAAATACGATATGAGTAATTCAAGAGATATTTTTACCTCTGCAACTGTTATAAAAAATGATAGGCTAGAAGAGGGAATAACTCTTTTCAATCAATTTTTTAAATCATCATTAAAAAATGGTATCAGTGAATATGAATTAGAATTGGAAAAAGAAAATTTAATAAACAACTATAAAAATATGGTGGCAAATAAAGAGAGTATTACCCACGATACCTATGCTGATTCACTAGTAGAGTATGTGATGTCTAAAGAGAGTTTTATGGACATAGAGCAGGAGTTTGCTATCTATTTAAAACTTATAAATGATATTACTACAAAAGATTTAGAAAAGAGATTTAAAAAAATTTTTAAAGAAGATTCACTTTATTTCCTAACAACTAGTACAGAACAAAGTAAAATCGATAATAAACAATTAGAAAAAATAATAAAAAATAGCAATAAACTTAAAGAGGAGTTTGATTTTTCTATTAAACCTGTTACTCTTCCACCTCTTAAAGTAAGTGAAGGGAATTTTATTAAAGAAGGAAATGGAAACTATACTCTTTCTAATGGAATAAAAGTTTATACTAAAAAAACTGACTTTGATAAGGATAAGATATATATAAAATTTTTCAAACAAGAGGGAAGCTCAGATGATAACTATGAATCATTTATTAACTCTTCAATAGCTACCTCAGTAGTAGAGCAATCTGGAGCTAGTATATTACAACCTAAAGATATAGAAACTTTTATGAAGGGGAAAAATTTCTCTATCTCATCATATATTGAAGATTATGAGCAAGGATTTTTAATTTCCACAGATAAGAAAAATTTAGAAACAGCTTTAGAGTATATGAACTACCTTATCTATGAACCTAAGGTTGATAAAGTAATCTTTGATAATACTATTACAGAGCTAAGAGAGAGTGTAATCAATAAAAATAACTCTCCAAGAGCTGTCTATAGTGATGAGATAAATAAAATATACAGTGGAAATCATCCTAGAAGAAATCCCCTTACTTTAGAAGATATACAACTAATCTCTCCAGAAAAAATTATGAAAGAGTACAAAAATAAGTTTGATAATTTTTCAAAATTTAATTTAGTTGTAGTTGGTTCTTTTGAAGAAAAGGATTTAGAAAATTATTTAAAAAAATATATTGCCTCTCTACCTAGCCAAGAGGACAATAGTAATGTGAAACCATTAAATCTAAATGTTCCTAAGAATATCATAAAAAAAGATGTTATAAAAGGAGTAGATAAGAAAGCTACAATAACTCTTATCTTCCCATATAACTCTCAGTACGGATATGAAGAAAAGACCCTTTATAATGGATTTTCTCAAATCTTAGATATTGCACTGATAGAAGATATTAGAGAAAAAATTGGTGGTGTCTACTCTATCTCTTCAAGAATTTCTCTATCTCCTAACAATTATGGAGAAGATAAATTGATTATCTCATATAGTTGTGATGTAGCAAGAGTTGAAGAGATTAAAAAAGCTGTCTTAAAAACTTTGGAAAAACTTCTATACGGTGATATTGAAAAAGAAAAAATTAATAGTGTTGTAAAAAATTATGAATTATCGTATAATACAGAGGTAAAAGAAAATAGTTTTTGGCTTAATTATCTATATCAAAAAATTACTGTTCCTGATTATAAATTAGCTACTCCAAAGGAGTATAGAGAGCTTATGACAAAGGAAAATCTATGGAAGATAAATAGAAAAGCAATTAATCTTAAAAACTATATTGATGTTACTTTAATCCCAGAAAAAGAAAAAATCTAAAAGGAGGAATCATATGCCACATTTAAAAATTAGAGGAATGGCTAAACAACCAATTATTGAAAATAGTAAGGAACTTATAGATGGACTTACTGAAATAGTAAAATGCGACAGAACTTGGTTTACTATTGAGCACATTGACACTGAATATATTTTTGATGGAAAGATTGTAGAAGGGTACACTTTTGTTGAACTTTTCTGGTTTGAAAGAACTCCAGAGGTTAAAAAACAAGTTGCTGACTTCATTACAAAATTTATTAAAAAAATCAATGGAAACAAAGATTGTTGTGTAATCTTCTTCCCACTTCAAGGGGAAAACTACTGCGACAATGGAGAGTTTTTCTAAGATTAATATATTAAATACAAGAGGGAATTTTTCCCTCTTGTATTTAATTCATCTTTAAACTTATTCATTTTTGAAAAATACTTTTAAAATATAAATTCATAATACTTCTACTTTTTTTAATTTTTTGGAAATTCTATAATTATTCCTCTATATTTTAGATTTTAATTGTTTTTCTATCCATTTTTTTACGTCTTCTTTAGTCATCTTTTCTTCTAGCATATCAACTAAAAATACAGCTAATACTCCTCTGAAAAATTCATTATCAAAATTATACAAACCAAATTCTTCAATAAAAAACATTGTAGTAAGTAATGTTGTTCTCTTATTTCCATCTAAGAAACAATGACCTTTATTTAAATAATAAATAGTATATGTCAGATAATCTTCTATTGTTTCACAATATTTTTCATCACTAAAAGGTCTAGTAGAAAAAATTGTATTACAATAATTTAAAAGACTACTTTCATTTATTAAAGAAAATTTATGAATAGATTCTTGAGTTAAATCTTCCATAATTGATTGATTAAAGCTTATAACCAAATTATATAAATATTCTGCCTCTTCTGAATAAAATTTACTATTCATAAATACCACTACTTATCTTGTAAGTATCTCATAGCAGTTATATTTTTTTTCATCAACTCTTCTGCTTTCAATTTTATTTTTTTATTATCTAAAGCTTTATTTTTAAAAATACTTTTTATGTCAACTATTTTTTTTTCACTCATAATCATTACTCCTCAATATTAATCTGTGTTAATCTTCAATTTTCTCTTCTATTTTATCTAAGGTCGGAAGAGCAAAACCAATACGTCTAGCTGGTTTATCCTTATCTATCTTTTCTACTGAAGTAATCAAAAAATTAAGTTGGCTCATATGCTGAATAAGTTGAGCTGGCTGTCCATCTACAAATCCATAAAAATAAAGCATATCAGGATTTTGATAGCCTATTGTCATCACATACATAACTACAGCAGAACCAAAAGAAGCTAATTTTAAAGCTACCTCATGGTCATCATCTAAATCTTCTTCAAAAGTTTTTATCTGCTCTATTAATTTTTCAAATTTCCAATCTGCCATATTATAATCTCTTGGAGCTTCTATTGGAAAATTTTCTATTTGCTCAAGAACCTCTTTTCTCAATTTTTTTCTTGTTAATATTTTAGGTTTACTCATCATTATCACCTTACTTTGTATAATCCTAGTTTGTTAATATGAGTATACCTCATAAAAAAGATTTTAGCAATTTTCTTACAATATTTATTTTTTTCTAAATAGTCCTATTCCATCTCCAAATGGTTGCTGGTTTAATAAAAAAATAAATATATCTATGCCCCCAGCATTTCTCCTTTATTACTAATTATAGCATTTCTAATTTTAATAAACAATATTTTTCTAATTTCCCTAGAAATGACTTGTAATTAAAAGAATAGTAAGGTAATATACACACAACCTAAGAAATACAAGGCTAGAGAGCCAATAAGGAGGATTATAATGGAATATAAAGATTATAGGGATTATATGTATGATGATTTAGAAAAAAGAGAAGAAAATTTAAAAGTAATAGCTGAAATTGCAGGAGATATGTTTGATGATTTCCTAGAAAAAACACAAAGGCAATATGAAAGAGGAAGCTTATATCTTGTGGCTGAACTAGAAGTGAATGATGAACTAGAAAATTATATTGAAATGGACAAAGAAGAATTAAAAGTTTTCTATGCTACTACATTAAGAACTTTAAAAAAGTTTTTAGGTGATGACCTAAATGGAATGGGAATTTTTGAAAGTTATTCAATAACTGAAAAGGTTAAATATTCATATACAGGTAAAGTAAAAAAGATTATTTTAACTGTAGAAACAATTGTAAAAAGTTAGTGGAAATCCACTAACTTTTATTTTACTTTTCATAAATAACTTGCAATTAATTGAATAGTAAGGTAATATACACACAACCTAAGAAATACAAGGCTAGAGAGCCAATAAGGAGGATTTTATGTATAAAAATTTAGAATTAAGAAATAAAAATTTAAATGTATTAAAAGAAAATGTTAATATCATTTTTAATGAGTTTGTAGCAAAAACTCAAGAACAATATGAGAATGGAAGCTTGTATCTTTCTGCTGAAGTAGAAATGAATTATAACTTAGAAAAATATACAAAAATGTCTTGTGAAGAGTTCGAGATATTTTGTGATACTACTTTAAAAACTATTATAGAATTATTAAACGACAAGTTATGTGAAGAAGAGATTTTTAAAAGTTATACAGTAACTGAAAATTTTGAATATAATTATCGTGGAGAAATAGAAAAAATAATTTTAATGATAAAGGCAACTTTAAGAAGTTAGTGGGTGTCCACTAACTTTTATTTTTTTATAAATAACTTGCAATTAAACGAATAGTAAGGTAATATACACACAACCTAAGAAATATAGAGGAGTGATGGAAATGGAAATTAAAAAATTAAAATTTATTTCAAAAGTTAAAGATTTAAAGGAGTACCTGGAAAGAGTCCAAGAACCAAAGTATGTTGAAGAGGAAGAGGTAGCTATTATAAAAACTATAACACTTTCAATTAAAGAATTCAAAAAATTTACTAGTGATTTTTTTGAAGCTCAAGATTTTTTAATAAATACTTGTTATTGGTTAGAACAAGAAAAAGTTTTCACGGCAGTAAGAGTAACTGATGGAGCTACTAAAATCGTAGTTTATACTTATGGAAATAAGTATGCTAGATATGTGGCTGTTGAAGAAGAATCAAAAATTGAAATAAAAACCTTATCCTTTGCTAGTAAACCTTCTGATATTGTAGAAGCCAAAAGTACTAAATATAGAGAAAGAAGTACTGTGGCAATTGTAAAAACAATTATTTTATCTAAAAAAGAGTTTCTGGCTTTTATAAATGACTTTTTCCATGAATGGAGTTTTTTAAAAGAAACTTGTATAGAATTAGAGGATGGTATTTTTACAGCTGTAAGAATAACTGATGGGATTACAAAAATTGTAGTAGATACTCAAGGATTCAATTATGCTAGATATGTAGCACTAGAATAGGAAAAGCCTAGCTGAGCTAGGCTTTTTTTACTTTTTCTTATATTCTTGATATTGCACCAGAACTTTTTTTAACTTTTCTGGAATAGGTAACCCACATAATGAGGCATTTTCTAATATTGATAAGCCTTCATTAGAGATAAAAACTCCTATTGCTAAAGTTTTAATAGCAAGTTTCCCATTGAAAAGAATATCTAATTGATAAGCTAAAACTATAACTAATATTATCATAACTTTTTTCAAAATTCCTATTACTCCAGCTTTAGAATTAGCTGTACAAGTAACAAATGCTTTAATAACTCCCGATAGATAGTCTACAGTCATAAGAATTAGAAGAATTCTCATTGCTTCATCTTGCCCCCCTGTAACAAGAAAAATAAAAGCTACTAGACTTCCAAACCCTATTGTTATACCATTACCTAATATTTTAATAACATCAACTATAAGAAGAATAAAATTCCCAAATATTTCTCCTATTGTTTTAATAATTTCTCCCATACTTCCCTCTCTTCTTTAATTGCTAAGTGCATAATTTATTAATTTATCTAATACTTCAAACCAATAAGGTGTAATAGCTAGTTTAGGGAATAACGAAGCTAATACACACATTAAAAATGTTCCTACGAAAATAAAAATCAATCCTTTAGAAAAAGCATTTATTTTTTTTATTTCAATGTCTTGAGCTTTTTCTCCACTCTTTGCTTTTTTAGAAAATAAGTCAATTAATTTATTAGCACAAAATCCCATAAAAGCTATTATTTTAGACATAACTCTCTCCTTCCATCTATTTTTTATTTATTTATCCAATTCATACCTCTTTCTTGAGCTTTATCTAGCTTAAATCCAAAGTGGACAAAATTCTGTCTTGGATAGTAAATCAGCTGGTCAAATTGGATTTTACCTTCTTGTTTTAATTCTAAAGCTTTCTCATAAATTTCTTTTGAAGCCATTTTTTTACTATGAACATCTACTGCTAATCCAAATCTATGAGCTGAAGTCTTAGAGCCATCAACAGCTTTATTCAACTCTTCACATCTAAACCAACTAGTTACAATTAGCGGTACTCCTAAAAGTTCTCTAATGTAATCCATTCTAGTAGCTGTATATTGGATATAGTTTTTCTCTTGTTCATTAGGTATATTTTTAATTTGTAAAGCTTTTCCTGTTGCTGATACTGTTGTTTCTGCTTCTGTAAAATATTTACTATTTAGCATCTTCATCTTCTCCTTTTTTTGTTTTTAATTTAAAACTATCTAAATAATCTTTAGCCCCTTCTTTAAATGGTCTTTTAAAAAAGTTGGCTCTTATATGTAGTACTTCAAGTGCACTTAAAATTACTAAAAATATTGTTATTATTATCCATACTTTTGTCATTTATCTTCACTCCTTATAAACTTTTTACTATGTCTGCTATCTTATTGATTTCAACTTCTAGTTCTTGCATCTTTTCTATAATTAGTTGTATTTCCTCTTGAGTACTAAATTTAGAATTTTCCAAAGCTTTTTTATTCTCCTCAAGCTTTGAATATTCCAGTATCTTATCAGCTCTCATTTTAACAAACTCATCATGTGTAGTTCCTTCATACCAGATATGATTTTCTTTATCCCAAGCCTTTTTGTAATATCCTAATTTCTCATCATACTCAACTTTAATAAGCTTTCCATTTTCTATATATTCTCCATCATCAAGAACTATAATTCCCTCTATTTTTAGTTCTTCTTGAGTTTTTTCTCTAATCAAATTAGTTTCTTTATCTATAATAGGATATTGTAATTTATCTTTAGAAGCATACATTCCCTCTTCATTCCAAATTGGATAAAACTCTTGAGGATTCTCTATAAACTCTTCATAATTAGTAACATATGGTTGCCCTATTAGTTCAAGTTCTTTGTTGTAAATGTAAACTATTATATTCTCCATTTTCCTCTCCTTTTTTCTTATTTTTTATGTGTAAATTATTGAATTTCATCAAAATTTAATAAGATTTAAAATATAAAAAGCTTTATAAAATATAGATTTCTAAACTTTCGAAATAAATTAGTAAATACTCTTTGAAGTAAGAGCAATTTTTATCAAAAATTATAGAAAGTTAAATAAAATAAGACTTCTTAATCTTTAAAAAATTTTAGTTTATGCATAAATTCAATAATTTATTCAATTTTTTAGGCTTAAATTAGACCTTTTTCTCTCTTTAATTGTCTGATTTTTTCTCTATTTTCTGCTCCAGTTCTTGCTTTAATATAATGTTCTCTAGTAGTATTTATATTATTATGATTAGC
>NZ_GL987988.1:778093-780114 GCF_000158195.2 Fusobacterium mortiferum ATCC 9817 | reverse complement strand
TAAATTATTGAATTTATGCATAAACTAAAATTTTTTAAAGATTAAGAAGTCTTATTTTATTTAACTTTCTATAATTTTTGATAAAAATTGCTCTTACTTCAAAGAGTATTTACTAATTTATTTCGAAAGTTTAGAAATCTATATTTTATAAAGCTTTTTATATTTTAAATCTTATTAAATTTTGATGAAATTCAATAATTTATTCAATTTTTTAGGCTTAAATTAGACCTTTTTCTCTCTTTAATTGTCTGATTTTTTCTCTATTTTCTGCTCCAGTTCTTGCTTTAATATAATGTTCTCTAGTAGTATTTATATTATTATGATTAGCAAATTCAGAAGCTGTATTTATATCTGCTATATTCTTTAAAAGGTTTATAGCTGTTTTTCTAAGAGTATGAGGATATAACTTATCATTTCCTAATAACTCTCCTATCTTTTTTATTCTACTTCTAATAGTAGATTGAGCCATCTGTCTACATTGTCCACCTTCCTTTGTTATAAATAGATAATCTGATACTAAATTATTTTCTTTTCTATATTCTAGCCATTCTTGTAATACCTTTTCAGTGTTATCAAGAAAAATTACATCAACTATCTTATTACCTTTTTCTTTTACATCTTTAAAATACCCCTCTTTTAAGTTTAATTGTGAAATCTTTAGATTTTGTATTGCTGAAATTCTATTAGCACTTTCTAAGAATAATTCCCAAAGTAACCTAGATTGAATATCAAATTTCTTTGAATTGTGTTGCATAAGTATTCTAGCTTTGATTATGTCCTCTATTGTAAGATAATAGCTTTCCCTTCTCTTGTCAAAACTACCTTTTTTTAATCTATCAAGTTTATGTTGAAATGGGTGATGTGATATTAAATCTCTTTTCACACACCATATATAAAAACTTGAGATAGCTGTAAGCTTATTATTTATTGTTTGATTATTGTTTCCAGCTTCCCTACAATGATTTATATATCTCTCTAAAATAGATACACAATTTTTTATTGTACTATCACTTAATAATAATCTATTACCTTCATACTTTTGAAGATATTTCATATACTGCTTCATATTACTTTCATACACTCTATAAGTTGTATTCAATGTTTCATAATTCCTTGCCTTGTTACTCTCTAAATACATTTGATAAACTTCCATATTAGCTTTGTTAAATTTTTCCATTTTGTTAAAATCCTCCTGTAATTTAATTTTGACACTATATTGTATCAAATTTTAAATTACAGAATTTAACTACAATGAACAGTAATTATTGTTATATTGGAAAACTGTTATTACAGTGGGGTAAATCTGGTTCTAGTAAAGTAACTTTTCCAGTGAAATTTAATACCTGTTTTACAATTGTTACTGCTGGTGCTAATCCTACTATAAGTTGGACTAATGAATATTTTTATTTTAATGATATGAACTTTGGAACTAGTTCGAAGCCAAGATCTATTCCTTGGTTAGCAATCGGATATTAAACCCCTATTGCTAACCAGTCTACACTAGAAACTCCATAAGAATATACTCCAAATCTAGTTGTTTCTTTTACAGAAGTTTTCATAGGAGTATTATTGCTGTGGTCAGCACTAATTTTTTGATATACAACAGAATAATTAGTATTTTTAAATGCTTTAGGAAAAGTTTGGTAAATAGTAGTATTAGCTTTCAATCCGCTTAATGTTCCCCATTGGATTAAGATACCTCCTATATAACAATAACTTGTTCCAACATTAATGAAATTCTGTAATTATAATAATGGAGTAACATAAAAGGTATTATCAACATTGGCATCCACTGTTATTACATCATTTTTTCTTAAAAAGTAAGAAGTGGGAACTCTACCTCCATAGTCATGATAAATTGCTCCAACTTCAATATTGTTAATTTTGATTATGGCAGTTCCTCTTGAAATATAAAATAAAGGTTTTACTTCGCAATCAAACTCTGCTGTATATGTTTTGCTATTAACTTTTTTTAATTTTAAATAATTAGGGAAAGAAATACCATTTAAATTCTGTAATTA
>NZ_GL987988.1:776960-777993 GCF_000158195.2 Fusobacterium mortiferum ATCC 9817 | reverse complement strand
CTTGTTCTATAATCTAGATTAGTACCATTTATCCTTATTGTAGTAGTTATATCATTTGAACCATAGAAGTGTATCTGAATAATTCCATCTTGAAGTATTGTGTTATTTTTACTCCAATTTAATTTTTGTCCTTTTGAATAGTCAGGAGTTCTATTGAAATTCTGTAATTACAGAATTTCTACCAATTTGGAAATAATTCAAATGGAATTTGGAGTAAAAATTTAATTACAGGAGAGATAATCCAAAGAGGAAATTCAGGGGTATATTCTAGCAGACAAATAAAAACTATAACATTACCAATAGCTTTCACTACCACAAATTATATGGTTTTTACTATTAATAATGGGACATCTACTGATAATTTTTATTCTTTCCAACCACATAACTTTACTACAACTAATTTTAAGATAAGATGTCAAGATAATGCAGGGTCATCAAATGGAAGTATAATGTGGATAGCGATTGGGTACTAAATTCCAATAGCTATCCAGTCAAAACTCATTGTTCCAGAAACTCCACCAACGTCTTGAGAATAATATGTAAAATAAGTAGAAGTAACATTAGTTACTTGTAATATATTATCTATGTTTGAAGCTTTTTCTGTCCTTAAACTTTGGGAAGTTAAGACTACAATATTTTTTTTAATAAAAGGAGATGAAAATATAAGTTTTCCAGTTTTAGCATTTGTTATATTTTCTAATCTACCTATTTTTATTTCAATACCAAGTAAATTCTGTAATTACAGAATTTAAATGGTATTTCTTTCCCTAATTATTTAAAATTAAAAAAAGTTAATAGCAAAACATATACAGCAGAGTTTGATTGCGAAGTAAAACCTTTATTTTATATTTCAAGAGGAACTGCCATAATCAAAATTAACAATATTGAAGTTGGAGCAATTTATCATGACTATGGAGGTAGAGTTCCCACTTCTTACTTTTTAAGAAAAAATGATGTAATAACAGTGGATGCCAATGTTGATAATACCTTTTATGTTACTCCATTATTATAATTACAGAATTTCATTAATGTT
>NZ_GL987988.1:775761-776860 GCF_000158195.2 Fusobacterium mortiferum ATCC 9817 | reverse complement strand
TAATTAGGGAAAGAAATACCATTTAAATTCTGTAATTACAGAATTTCAATAGAACTCCTGACTATTCAAAAGGACAAAAATTAAATTGGAGTAAAAATAACACAATACTTCAAGATGGAATTATTCAGATACACTTCTATGGTTCAAATGATATAACTACTACAATAAGGATAAATGGTACTAATCTAGATTATAGAACAAGAGATAGTTCTGCTACTAGATTAATATATCCCGTAAAGAAAGAAGACGTAATCTATTGTGCAGGAGGGTATGACTCTCAATCTATAACCTTTTTCCCATATATATAAAAATTACAGAATTTAAATGGTTATAAAGAAACTATAATATTCAATAAAAGTGTAGCAGAAGGAAATATTACCATATCTCAACCTTATAGTAATTTTCATGCATTGCTTGTTGAATGTCGTTGTGATGATAATACAAGGGGAGAATGGCATTTTATTCCTACTAGTACTATTGCTTTAAACCAAGTTACTAGACTTGGTGGTGATTCAGTTTTTTGGGATGGTAAATGGATAAGTACTACTCTTTTTACTCCTACAGAAGAAAATTCAATTATTTCAAAAATAATAGGTGTCAATTTTTAATATCCACACACATACCAGTAAACATCTGTAGTTTCTGAATGAGCTTTTTTAAAAGTTATTGTTGTAGTAGTTTTAGTTGTAGGATTAACAATACCCCAAGCGGCTGAGTTTCGCTCTAAAGCAAAATTAGGATTACATACTACAATATAATTTGTAGTTTTCATACTTATAGGTAAAGTTCTTTTAATAGAAGCATTAGTTCCACCACTAAAATTAAAAGTACCAAATTGTTCTATAAATCCATCTGAATATTTTCTATAATATCCATTAGTGTTAGAACCACTAGATATAATGAAATTCTGTAATTTTTATATATATGGGAAAAAGGTTATAGATTGAGAGTCATACCCTCCTGCACAATAGATTACGTCTTCTTTCTTTACGGGATATATTAATCTAGTAGCAGAACTATCTCTTGTTCTATAATCTAGATTAGTACCATTTATCCTTATTGTAGTAGTTATATCATTTGAACCATAGAAGTGTATCTG
>NZ_GL987988.1:705846-775661 GCF_000158195.2 Fusobacterium mortiferum ATCC 9817 | reverse complement strand
AGTTGTAGTAAAGTTATGTGGTTGGAAAGAATAAAAATTATCAGTAGATGTCCCATTATTAATAGTAAAAACCATATAATTTGTGGTAGTGAAAGCTATTGGTAATGTTATAGTTTTTATTTGTCTGCTAGAATATACCCCTGAATTTCCTCTTTGGATTATCTCTCCTGTAATTAAATTTTTACTCCAAATTCCATTTGAATTATTTCCAAATTGGTAGAAATTCTGTAATTTACTCAATAAATCATTATTAGATATTGCTTCAAAGCAATTTGCGTCTGCATAGTTTATACTTGTAGCTTTTATACATTTATAAACTTTTTTTGTGGTACTATCATAATAGGCATAGTTTACTGTCTTTGCACTAGAAGTATTAAGACTTCCTCCGTATGTAAGTCCTAATATCTCGGCTAATTTAGCTCCTTCTAATACTGTATTTGAAGTAGTTCCAAAATTTTTATTAAAAGCTCCATTTTTTTTGAAGGCTGGTTCTGCTCCTATTCCACTAGCTGTAATATTAATACTTTTAGCTGCTGCTCCATCATAGCTCACTGGATTTTGTCCATTCATCTTTATTTCAAGAGCATTAGGATTTTTCATACTTGTTGGAAAATCTGTAATATTTGCTTTTGTATGAGTATGACTAGAATCAGCAGCTCCTATGCTAGCTGGAGTAATATTAATATTTTTAGTAGCTGCTCCATCATATGTATAAGCAGTTCCACTATTTAATTGAATAGATAAGGCATAAGGATTTTTCATACTAGCAGGAAAGTCTGTAATATTTGCTTTTGTATGAGTATGGCTAGAATCAGCAGCTCCTATGCTAGCTGGAGTAATATTAATATTTTTAGTAGCTGCTCCATCATATGTATAAGCAGTTCCGCTATTTAATTGAATAGATAAGGCATAAGGATTTTTCATACTAGTAGGAAAGTCTGTGATATTTGCTTTTGTATGATTGTGACTGCTTGGAGTAAAAGAATTAGGTTTTCCTGTAATATCACTCCAAGTAATATTTGTCCATTGAGCAGCTCCAGATGATAACCATTTTAGAAAATTTCCACTAACCCCGTTTGCAGGTATATGATTATTTCCATTCCCAGTAGGATGAGTATATTCAGGAGTTCCATGTAATGTTCCATCTTCATCAACTGTTAAATTATTCCCTACCTTTATTCTTCCTAATTGTGTTTTAGTTGCTTTTTTTACTAGCTCATTATAAAGTTCATTAATGGCTCCAACTATTGTTTTTACCACGGTTTTTAGAGTGCTATCTTCTTTATTTTGTTTAGTTTCATTTAAAATTTTTCCTTGTTTACCTGAAAGAGCTTTTGTAGTACTATCAGTTGTAAGATTATCTACTACATTTAATTGAATATCATTATCATTAACAATAATACCATCATTTTTAGATACAATAGAGGTCCTTCCAGAACTATCAACAGTTAATCCTTTACCTATAATTATTCTTCCTAATATAGTTTTTGATGCTATTTTAGAAATTTCTGTTAATAAGTTCTGTGCAGTACCAGTATAACCACCTTTATCTAATTTATTAGTAAAAAGTTCATTTATTGCTTCCCAAACAATTTTGGCAGCTGTCAATAATCTATTTTCATGTAAATTTTGTTTTTTAGCCAATTCTTTATCTAAATATTCTTTATCTACCCATAATTCTTTTCCTGTCCAGTTAACTATTGTAGTTTCATTATTAGTAGCCATTATATTAACATAATATCTAAATTTGATTGGTGTCTTGCTTGCTGGCGGCATCCAGGTAGCTTCATCACCTTCATTTATATACCAGTACAGAATTTCTTCTTCTCCATCTAATGCGTATATTCCTATTTCTCTTGGAAAGTATCCAGTTTCAATATCTTCATTACTAAACAGTACAGTTAATTTCAAATTATTTTCTATTTGTTTTTTTTCTAATATTTCAACTTCTTGTTTTATTGCTTTTATATTAGTAAATGTGCTAGGATCCTCATCATCTGATATTTTTCCATCTCCTATTTTTACTTTAACTAATTTTATTCCTTCTCCTGTTGCTTGGCATTTTGCTAAATATTCGCTCCCTCTCTTTGTAATACCATCAAACATTTCTTATAACCTCCTCTATTTTATATGGTGTTAAATTGAGATTATTATTTATTGTTATTTTTATAACCCCCCAGTGAATTCTTTTTCTATTTCTTTAACTTGAAAAGAAGCGAATTTCATTTTACTTATTTCTCTGGTGATTTCAATATCTGTAGTATCAATAACACTTCTACAATTTTTATATTTGTCAATAATTTCAATTAATTTATCAATCCAATTTGGGTCAGAATTTATATGGTTGATAGTTACTTTAAAAGTATAAGGTTTCCCATCATATTCAAACCATTCATGCAAAGTAATTGGATAACCTAATTTTTCAAGGTTCTCTTCAATTATCTTTTTAGTCCCTTTTTTAGAATATGACCAATATGCATTTTTAATTAATTTTATTTTAACCTCTCTATCTAAATTCTCTTGCCAATTATCTACCATATATTGATAAGCTAATTCTGATAAAACTTCATCTGTCTGTAATTCTAAATTTTTAAATATTGCTAATTTCGGAAGTTGCGAAATTATCTCTTTTTTTAATTGCTTTTCTAATTCTAAAGACAAAGATTTTAAATTTTTATATTTTTTTAAATTTTCTGGGAAAAAAAATTGGTAATCAGTATCACATAGATTATATTTACTCATCTTCTACTCCTTGATAACTAACAGTAATACTTGAAGTTTCTTGTGCAATTTTTGTCTTATCTAATTTAGTAAAAGTAGGTTCAATTATCTCAACTCTCTTTGCTCCAGCACCAATTAAAAGTTGTATTAATTTATTTGGATTGATATCTCTACCTAATTTTTCTTTTTGCCAAGCTCTATATTCAAGAACAGCATTATTTATATTCTGAGTTACAGTGCTTACATCATTTTCTTTGCTTAACCACCATTTTAAATTTATATTATATGGCGTAGATGTTGGTGCAAAGACTTCAACTTTATCAGTAAAAGGTCTAACACTATCATCTTGTAGTCTTTTTTCTACAATTTCAAGAATACTTCTTTCAGGAATAACTCCATTTTTTAACAAAGGAATAACTTTTACTACTCCTGGAGATTCTTCTGGAGTATAAATGTGGACATCTATTATATCTTGATGTGCAGTTAAAACATGATATTTATAAGCTGCAACAGGTCCTGCAGTACTAAATGCAGTTGGTTTTAGCTGAATTCTAGTTCTTAAACTTTCATCATCTTCTTGATTTACTCCACCACTACTTATACTTGTATTACTTACTGATAAAAGAAAAGGTATATCGTCAACGATTATATTTATTTCTCCTATTTGTAAATCATTCCCTATAACTCCAGGAGTTAAACAAGTTACAACTCCACTAACTTCTCTCTCCCCAATTTTTAGCTCTATATTCTCATCAGCTCCGAAATAAAGATTCCCAGCTGCAACCTTATATCCTTTTGGAATAGTTACTACACTTGGAAATGTCTTAGAAAAAGTATATTTAATAGTTGCTTTTGCTCCTTTTTCTTGTATTCTTTCTACTCCTACAAGTTCTCCTATTGCTTCTAGATATTCTTTTTCTGCATATCTTAATAAATTCATTCTTCCAGTATAATTAATATCATTCTTTACAATAGTAAAAATATAAGTTACCCAACCAATAAAATCATTAATAGGATCTCCATCTTTGATGGTTACTCCCATAATTTCTTCATAGCCTTCTTTTAAGGCTATTTCAATATTATTAATATTTTCATCTATAAATTTAATCATCTATTATTTCTCCTTTCACACTAGCTTGCACTAGTGTCTTTACTTCATTGTTAGATGTTAAATTAATTTCAGATACTTTAAATCTTTTCTCTTCTCTTTCTATTTCCTCAACTGTATCAGCAGTCATTTCTGCTTCTATAATAAGTTGAGGTTTATCAATATTTTCTGCTATTATTCCTTTATGCCTTGCCAAAGGAACATTTCCTTTTATTCTAGTTACTATATTTTCTATATTTTGAGCGATTTCTTCATTCAAATTTTTAGGCTTAAATACATAGTTTTTTTCATTTTGAGTAATTTCCATTTCCATTAGTTATACTCCTTTAATTGAATAGATAAGTCGATTTTTGTAACAGTCCCTAAAGCAGTATAAGCTTTATATAATTCAGAAATATTTTCTATAACATAAGTACCAATAACTTTACCCCCAAGAATAAATCTAAGGTGTTCTCCCTTTTTTCCATACTCTTTTAAGTCTTGTGCTGATTTACTGGGATTAACATTAAAAGCAGCATTTAAATGTATGTTAAATTTTATATTTTCTAAGTTTTCTCCATCAAATTGAAGCTTAGGTTTGCTTCCTATTATTTGATGCTCTGTCCATCTATAGCTTGCATCTCTATTTAAAGAGTCAAGAGTTTTTATATAAAAGCTACTACAAGCAAAGATTACTTTACCTAAACTTCCTACAACCATAGTTATTCTCCTTTCTTATTTTTGAGGTGGTCCTGAGATCTCTCCACCTGCCTTGACTCCTGTTGTTTTATGATTTATTAATGAAACTCCAGCTGCTTTGACATCTTCAGTTGTTGTCATTCCACCTTCTACAATTATATTCCCTTTAATACTTATATCCCCAGTAATTGATATTTGAGGGCAGATTATTTCTATATTTTTTTTACAATCTATATATAGTTTAGAGGTATTTTCATCAAATATCAGCTTAGTTCCATCTGGATATAAAGTTATATATTTCCCTTCTCCTGCTTCTTTCATCACAGGATCTTGTATGTTATAACCACTTCCTAAATAATATCCACTATTCCCTGTTGTAGCTATTAAACAAAGTCCTTTTTCATTGATTTTAGGCATACTATATTGTTTAACTCCTTGATTTCTTCCCTGAAATACTGTGAGAATAGCACTAGAAATATTTAAATCTTCAAATTCTACTTTTACTCGACCTTCATCATGGAATACATGGGATACTGTTCCATATCTTATTTCATTCATCTAACACCATCCTAATTTCTAAAGTTAAATCATAAATTTTTAAATCAGTATTTATACTTGTTATTAAATATTTTCCCGTAAAAATACCAAAATTTTCTAAAAATATAGTATCTCCTACACATATAAGTTCCTCTTTACCTATAATTTCTATTGTTCCTCTTATAGCTTGTTTATTTTTTTCTCTTAAAGCTTTTTCAGCTATTTTTGATAAGTATTCTCTTTTTTGTGCCTTAGTATCTCCAGGTGGTTCTTTTTCCTGGTTGATAAATAAAACTCTTTGAGTATTTCTTTTATAACCTGGTCTTTGTTTAGTAAAAAAGCTTTCTTCTATTTTTTCTCCCAGGTAACTATCATAGTAAGTAATTTTACACCCTGCATATGTATCAGTATCATCAGTTTCTAAAGAATAATTTTTAATATTATTTCTATGAAAAATAAATTTATAATCTTTTTCTTCATATACCTTTTCCTCAAAAATAATTAATCTATCATTGTAAAGTTTGATAATTACTCCTATCTCATTCCCTAGTCTTTTTAAAAAATTGAAATATGATTCAAGTTTTTGTTCAACTCTTTTATATTCTCGATTGAAATTACATTCATATATAAGTTCAAGACTACATTCCTTAGCAATATCTTTAGCAATTTTTTCAAAAGTTACAGCTTCCCATACTCTGTTTTTCTTGTCATCCATAATATTAGAAACAATGTCTACAGATAGTGCAGATATAGTTACTATATCTGGAGGTCCAGAATATGAAACTCTATCAATATAAAAGGTCCCAATATATATTTCTACTTCACTATTAGTTTCCCAATTATATAGATACAACCAACATTCAAGTTTATCCCCCTTCAAAGGATTCCAGTCATTCATCCAAAGTAATTCTCTATTTTGAATAGTTAAATCCAGGCTATCAAATTCATTTAAGGAGTCTGAATAACTAAAACTAATTAAATCCTGGTCTATATACTTAGTTATATCTGTATTTTCATATAATACTTTTAACTTTAATTTTCTACTGTTAGAAACCATTTTTTTTACTTCTTCACTTAAATTCATCTTCTTCTCCAAGGTGCTACTTTTTCTTCATAAGTTTTAGGAATTTCCTGGTATTTTATTTTGATACCAGCTTCAAAAATTAAAGTTCCATGATATCCTGGATTTTTTTCTAATAAAGTATTATATAGTTTCGAATCTCCAAATAGCTTATAAGAGATACTATCCCAGGTATCCCCTAATACCGTTATATATATTTTATCTTCCATAACCTCTCCTAAATCTTTCTTTCTCGTATTTATTCATACTTTCTTTAAACCAACGTTCAAAATCTCCTTTATCTTTTTTCAAAGTTGTTTCTAAACTGTTGCTATCATTAGCATAAATAGTTGGAGAATAAGAAAAAGTAATAGTTGCTGATGAATTGTTATTAGTTGTAGAAGTAGGTTTATAAGCTCCGAGTAATTTCCCTGTTTTTTCCCATAAGTTTAGGCTTTTAGGAGTTCTTTCGTGGGGAATTATACTTTCAGAACTTCCACCTTCTCCAATTAAAGCAAGTGTTGGAGAATTAACTACTCCCCCTGTTGCAAATTGTGGAATATTAAATTGTTCTCCAAGCCAGGAAGCTCCATTTTTTATGCTATCTGTTATACTAAAATTCTTTATTTTTTCATAAATCTCTAATACTCCATCAAGCATATGTCCTCCTTTTTCCTTTATTCCTTCTATTTTTTTATCTAACCAATCAAAAGGAATTCCTAATATTGCTAAACTTTTCTCTTTGAATATATTCCACTGCTCGATTGCTCCAGTGACCATATTTACAATTTTATCTTTTAATTTACCAGCTTTTAATTTTATAGTATCCCAATTTTCGTATAAAGCTTTTCCACCTTTAATCATATAACCAATAGGACCAAGTAAATACCAATATTTGTCTACTAATTCAACTACTTTATCTTTGAGCTGAACTGCTTTTTCTTTAACTGTATCCCAATTCTTATAAAGCATATATCCTGCTGCAATTAAAGCGGTTATCCCTAAAATAACCCAAGTGATAGGACTAGCTAAAGCAGCCATACCAAGACTGCCTAACTTAGCTAAACCACCTATTAAAAATTTACCACCATTTAGTATCCCAAGACCAATTGTTTTTCCTACTTGAAGTCCAGTACTTCCTAATAGTTTTAAATATTGAATGCTCATTTTGGTGAATTTAACTACTCCATTACTTGCAAGTTTACCACCATTCAATATTCCATTTCCTATTATTTTCCCTACTTGAAGTCCAGCTTTTCCTAAGTTTTTAAATTGTTGTGTTATTGTTTTAGCAGCTCTTATAGTTTTAAGTCCTAATTCTTTTTCAGTTGCTAATCCTACTAAATTAACAATACCAGCATAGCCGTGTAATAACCCACCTATAAGTTTTAAAGCCCCTCCAAACCCATACAAAGCTCCAGTTCCATAAACAAAGAGTTTTACCATTCTTTTAAATCCTTCTGGATCTTCTTTCATTATTTTTAAAAGTTTTTCTAAAAAAGCTTTGAGATATGTAGCTCCTTCTTTTACAAGAGGTAACAATTCTGTTCCTAGGTCTGCTTTGATTACATCAAATTCTGTCTTTAAAACCTGTAGTTGATTAGCAGCTGTATTTTTTTGAATTTCAGCTTCTTTATTAGTTGCTCCAGAATAAATATTAGAGTCTTTTGCTAAATTTATATTTCTTTTTAATCTATCAAAAGCTCCCATTATATTAGCAGCAGCTACTTTCCCCTCTTCTCCAAAAAGCATAGTCATAACTGCCCCTTGTTCATGTTCTTTTAACTTACTTAACTTAAAAAATACAGTTTCTAATGCTTTTTCTGGGTCCTCTAATGTAGCTTTTGCCAAATAGTCTGGGTCTAATCCTAGTATATTTAATGCTTCTTTTTCACTTCCTGTTGCTGCCATACCTTTATTTAAAATAGTTAACAGTCTTTTTGCCCCTGTTGCTGCTATTTCAGGTGCCATTCCCATTTCCATTAAAGAAGCTCCAAGAGCTGCTGTTTGATTAGTAGCCATTCCTACTACAGTTGGAAGGTTTCCCATTCTTGTTATAAATTCTGCTATTTTAATTTCACTAGCTCCTGTATTATTCCCTAAAGTATTAATTTGATCTGTTAATTCTTTTAATTGAGTCAGATTCATTTCAAAGGTATTTCTCCAGGCAAACATATACTCAGAAGCTTGTTCTCTGCTCATATTAAAAGCCATTCCCATATTGGCAGCAGCTTCTATATAGCCTACTGCTTCATCTTTATTCAAACCACTTTGACCAGCATTAGCAGCCATGCCATATAATTCCTCTAAGGAAACTGCTATCCTTTTTTCTGCAACAAGTTTTAATAAATCTTCTTTGAATTTAGCTTCTTCTTCAGCCGTTTCAAAATCAAATTGCTTTTTTACTCCTGCAAAAGCTGTTTCTGCTCTTATAGCTTCCGAAAGTGCTCCAGCTCCAGCAACAGTTGCAACACCAGCAGCTTTTAAAGGTAAATTTCCATAAGATGCTATTTTACTACCTTTTTCTTTTATAGCATTAGCTTTTTGGTAGTGTTCTAAAGCTTTATTATATGCATTTGCCTTTTTTTCAAGTTCTTCATAAGATTTTGCTGTATCTTTAATTGAAATACTTTGTTCTTTTAATTGTTTTGTAGTTTCTCTAATTTCATTTATATTTTTCTTTTGTTTTTCTCTTAGAGATTGAATTTTATTTTCTAAATTAAGCTGTTGTTTTCCTAGATTAGTACTTTCTTTTGAATTAGAAGAAAGTTCTTTCCCAACTTCATTCAATCTTTTTTTTAAAGGAGTTAATTCGTTAGTAATTCCTTTAGTTTCTTTTTGTAGTTTTCGATACTCTTCTTGTAACTTTTTGTTATCTCCCTTCCCTTCTTTCATTTCAATTGCAACCATTGCCATTCTATCTTTTAAAAGTTTTTCTTTAGAAGAGAGTTGATTGATCTCTTTTTCTAAAAGTTTATAAGTAGATCCAAGAGTTCTTCCCTCTTTATCTACCTCTAATAATCTATTTTTTAATTTAACCAATTCCTTTTGGGAATAAATTATTTCACTCCTAGTTTCTTTTCTAATAAGCTGCATATTTTCATATTTCTTTAAATCTCTTTGAGTTTTTTTTAAATCCGAGGTCTTATTTTTTAATTGATCCATCAAAGTTCCAGCACTTTTAATATTTTTACTAAAACTTGTAGATAATGCAGCTCCTATCCCAATAGATATTGCCAGTTCCTTTAATGCCATTTTTCCTCCAAATAAAAAAGCCACTTACTCATTTCTGAATAAGTGGCTTTTGATACCTAATTTTAAATTATTTTTGATAGTATACATCCAATTATTATGGATAGAATCAATGTAATAACTACCCAATAAAAAGTTCCTATTATAGCTAGAATAATGCAAATCAAAACAGCTACAACCCAAAATATTTTTGGAATAAATACTATAAATTTCTCAAGAAGTGTCAATTTAACTTTTTTATTTCCAGCTAAGTATTCATCAATTCTTTTAGAGGATTCATAGGTTTCCTTTTCTATTCTGTCTTTAGCTTTGGCAGAGTTTTCCTTATATTCCAAAGAAATTTGTTTTATATCTGTTTTTACTCTTCTCCATTCTTCTTTTAAGCTATTTACCATACCATCCACCTCTTACTATGATTATACTGTATAAACATAATAAGAGCAACCACTTATTTATTTTTTTCATCTAGTATTTCATTAATAGTTTCTAGCCATTCAGCCCACTCATAAACTGGGAGATCTAGCCAATATTCGAGGCTTGTTCTTGTTTCTTTAGCGATAATAACTCCGACTTTTCTGATATCAGATCCGTTAAGATTTCCCAGTCCAAGCCATCTAAGAAACCCTTGACTACCCCCACAATTTTTAAGAAGTCATCTCCAGGTAATCCTGATAACTCATTATATCTACACCCTATTATTCTAGCTGCTATATATCCTTGATAAGATTTTAAATTTTCAAATGGGATATTACTAGGAAGCCCAAGTCCTTCATTCAATAAGAATTCTCTTTCTGCTTCTAATACGGCTCTTGCAGTAAAATTCTCTTTAGTTATATTTACTTCCTCTATTCTTTTTTCTGAACCATCAATATTTTTAATAATAATTGGTTTACTTAATTTCATTTATCCTCCTTACATTCCCATAGCAGCTCTTAAATCTGCTAAATAATCTACTCCTTTTATTTTACAAATCATATTTAATTTATCTATTTCAAGAACTTCCTCTCCATCATATTCAACTTTCAAATAATCAACAGCAAATTCTTTTTTACTATCTGTAGCTTTTCCAACTGATACCTTTCCTAAAGACATTGTTTTTGGAATACCTCTTGCAAAAATGCTTAATTTCCCTTGCTCTATTTTTCCTGCTGTTTTATCAAAAGATTGTATTCCAGCCTTTATTTCTAGATTATAAGCTCTTGGTTCAAGAAGTGTAAAATCTTCTCCTATTAAAGCTCTTATATTCAATCCTAAAGTTAAAGGGGAAGTATGTCCTGCAGTTATTGATTCAATCTCTCCTGCAATTCCAGCTCCTGAAATTGTTTCTGTCATAAATTGTAACTCTGGTAAATCAACATCTACTAAAGCAGTTTGTGTTCTACTACCATCAGTATATAGCATATAGTTACTTAGTTTTTCTGGTATAAGCATTATTTATCACTCCTCAAATTGTTTTTAAGCTGAAAATAGATTATTATAATAGTTTGTATCTATTTCACAATCAAACTCAGCATATTCCATAGGTAATGCTGGACTAAAATAAATTTTAAATTTTACTTTTCCATCTAATAATGATGTTATAGGGTTATCCTCTTCTCTGAACTCTATTCTTCCACCTATTAGCATTCCAGAGGCTTGTAAACCATTCAACCATATATTTATACTATCTTTAAAGTTCTTTATGAGATTATTATTTGTAGGTTTATCTATTTTATCCCAGAAGTTTGTAATTAAAGTATTATTCAAGAAATTAAACATCATTCTTGAAGCTATAAAATTATCTTTAGCATCCAGCAGTGATGGATAGCATCCTGTTCTATTCCCCCAAGCTTTCCATCCACCTATCCAGTTAATAACTGTTCCTATTCCATTACCATTAAGATAATTTGCCTGATTAATAGCTAATAAAACATCTGTGCCATTTGCTAGACAAGTTCTATCAGCTTTTATATTAATATTTGATGGAGAACGATAAGGTACACCATTAGACTCAGATGCTAATTGTTGAATTAAACAAGCTATTTGAGTAGAAATATGGTATTGTAATTCACCAAGTGCCACTTTAGGATAATATACTGCTAAATTAGTTGAACTTAGATTATTAGTTTCTTTAGTAGCAGGAGCTTCTGTATATTTAGTAATTGTTTTAGTGTCTATATCTACTAAAGCCAATGCTTTAAAATGTCCATTTATCAATTTCGCTTTTGTTTCCATGACAGCAGCAACTGTGCTATCAGTAGAATATTTTGGAGCTAGTACTAAGTTTGGAACTAATCTAGTTACTGGGAATACATCTTCTATACATTCCAATCCTTTATTTCTACCTGTTCCTGCATCTATTCCCCCAATGATATCATCAGCTTCTATCATGCTTGGGTCTAATTTATCAAAAGCTATTTGAATATTATTTCCTTCTGGCAATTCTTCAGCAGTTATTATTAAGTCAACATATCCATCATCATCAAAAGTTGCTATAAACTCCTTTTCTGGAGTTAATTGGATAGTTTCTTTTATAATCCCTAGTTCTTTTATTTTTATAGTTTTATCCTCTCCAATTGGTACACTATCTTGAGTTACACTTTTCTTATGTGTTCCAGGGTCAAGGACATTTATAAGTACAATAGGTGCTACTCCAAATTTGCTAAAATGTGCATCTATGGCTTCACACAAAGTGTAATTCTCAAAGTCTTTTACATATCCAAATGCAGCTATTGCTTCAGCATAAGTATTACATAAAACTACTTTATTTATATTTTTTTCTTCACATAAATTTATAGGAGCTGTTCCTACATAAACAGGTGTTATCCCATCAACTTTTATTGCTGTTATAGCTGTAGGTGTCTCTGTAGTTCCTATTCCATGTTTAAATGCCATTATTTACCTCCTATTTGTTTTAACACTTGACTATATAAGATATTTTCCTTTGTTCCTTTTTGTGCAAATCTTTCTTTTACTTTTGGAAAATTTTTATCTATTTTCACAAACAAATTATCTAGTCCTTTAATTTCTGAGATAGCATTTTTTACATTTGAATGCTCTCCCTCGTATATTTGTCCTGTAATAAGTCCATATTTTTTTAAATTTGGACCCAAATACATCTTTTTTTCAGCTTTTTTTATTACTTTTTTCTCTTCGCTTTTAGTTGTCTTATTCGCCATTTTTCCCCCAATCTTCTCCGTATATAAAATCATCTGCATCGGTTCTATAAACATTCTTTGCAACTATATGGAAATTTAAGTTTCCTGCCCAAAACGGATACATTTCTTCATCAGAAATATTCCATTCATATGTTGGTAATATTTCAAATTCTTTTAAAATTATTCCTTTTTCTATGATAGCAGTGGATATTTTTTCTATAATTTCATATATTGTTTTATATGCTACACTAGTATCAGTTTCATAGATAACTACACCTATAGCTAGTGTTAGTAATTTTTCCAAGAGAGTATTTTTCCCATTAGGAGTTTTTATAATGACACAAGGGATAATATCTTGTAGTGCTTCTCTTGGCTGATTTCCAATAATAACAATTGGAATCCTTTCTCCCTCATTTTCACCCTCACTTTTTGGATGTAACTTTAGTTTATACTCTTTGATATTCTCTTCTATTATTTTTTTTAATTCCTTTTCTAAGTCAAATATCTTCATCATACATATCCTTTTAAAATCCTATTTATTTCTCTTTCAAGGTTTTTCTCTAACAGGGTATCAACCTCATTATTACTTTTTATATATTCCATAACACTTTCATTTCCAAGCATTTGTGGAATACTTAATGTCTTTAACTCTTCTATTTTTCCACTTTCTTTTTCTTGAAAAATCCCTTTATGACCATTTTTCATTCTAGCTATAAAGGGTTTTCCCTTTAGATTTTTCTTTCCTCTGACTCTTTGTGTTCCAGAAGTTTTTTTGATAAGAACTTTTATTTCATTCTCATTGTTAGATTTTAAAAATTTATACAATGAGAGCAAAGGAGACCTAGATTTGATAGACCCTGTTATTTTCATTGGTATAGCTTTTTGTACAACCATAGCTTTTTCAACCTCTGTTGATTTTATTCCATAGTTATCTGTTACTTCTTTTTTTACATTTTTTTTCAAAGTAACTAAGCTTCTATTAATTGCACTACTTGTAGCTTTCTCTACTCCATTAGGAATGTCTTTTAATAATTTTTCTACTTTTGCAAGGTTTCTTATCTCAATAAAATCTTCTCTTGACATATTAATACCCTCTATTTTCAGATAGTTTTATTATTCTCATTCCTTCCTCTACATAACTATCGTTTATGATATATTGTGAAGAGTTGACAGTAATACTTTTACCAGTTTTAAATTTTTTAAACTCATCTTTTTCTTTTAAGTAAAGTATAATGGCAATAGCTTCAGCTATTCCATCTTCTACAATTGAAAAATCTTTCTCTGGATGCTCTATTACTGCAGTATACTCTATATCATTGATAGTTATATTTTCTCCAAATTCATCAATGTTAAGGAAGATATCAATATCTTCCCTTAACATTTTTTTAAATGGAGATAATTCACTACTCCTTTTTTCCACCTTTTCCTCTTCCACCATTTTTTACCTCTTTTTCTTTATTCTCTTCTGGAACTACTACTTTTGGAATTTCTTCTGTGGTTTTTTCAGTAATTTCCTCAATATCATCTTCTAAAACAATGAGAGTTCCTGTTTTAATCACATATTCTTTTTCTTTTTTATCTAAAGAAATTTCAGTAACTTCTCCAATTTTATATTTTCCATATTTTCTTAAAAATTTTACTTTCATGTTCTAACTCCTTTTTCGTAACTTTCGAAATTACTCTGCATCACATACTACAACTGAGAAATAAGCATCTAAATCCATTGGTTGTAATACTGGTCTTGATTCAGTAGAAATAATTTTAGATTTTTTATTTGGTGTAGAAACATCACTAAATCTCTGAACTATATGCATGTCTGTTTCTCCCATATTGATAATTGGTGCATATAATATTTCCCCACCGACAGGAGCTCCTATTATCATATTTGTAGGCATTAATTGAATTGGTTTCCCATCATGTCCTATTACTTTTCTTGAATATCTAAATAATTCGACACCATATGTTTTATATGTTCCTAACCACACTACCCCTGGGTATTCTCTAACAACTGTTTTTACAAATTCGGATTGTAAATCTTTACTCAACATATCCTTTTTAAATTCAGAAGAGTTCATAAATTTTTCAGCAGCTGCCATTCCCATAACAACATTTCTTATAATTATTCCACTCTCTTCAGCTTCTGCTAATATTTTGTCTAAAGATACAAGAGGATTTACTCCAGATTCTCCCCATTTACTTCCCCCAGGCAGAGTTGATTGATTTTCTAATCCATAATCTACTTCATAACTCTCTTCTCCTGTAGTAGAAGTTACTTTCCCTGTTGTTAAAAATTGTGCAACCATTAATTCTTCTTTGTTTGAAATATATTTTTCCTGGTCAGCTAATATTTCAGCAATTCTTTTTCCTATTCTTTGTGATGGATTATATTCTCCAGTAACATTCATTCCAGCTTCTCTGACAAAGTAATCTTTAGGACCTAAAGTTCTCTCAACAGCAATATTAGGTGCTGTAATTAAATTAGTTTTTGTTTTTCTATCTACTATTGGTTTCCCTAGCTCTAAAGGTGTTACAAATGCAGCTATATGTTCTCCTGATTTTGTAATTTCAAGCATAATCTCTTCAGTTGTAACAGTAGAACTTTTACTAAAAAATAAATCCTTTAAAAAATTTTTTCTTATTGGAGCTTGTTCTCTTATTTTTCTTATTGTTTTTGGTGTATATAAATCAAATCCTTGTGGCATTTTTTCCTCCTATTATCTTAAAAATATTCCTATTTTTCTTAATTCTTGCTTAAGTTTCAGTTTTTTACCTGCATCTGATGGAAGCAAAACAAAGCTTTCCATTAAGTATGCTGACAATATACATTCGCAGTTTACTGGATCACTTGAAAAAGTAACTTTTTGAGTGGCTACTGCATATGGTGTTGTATATGTAATTTCATCATATTTACCATAATTTCCTTCGGCATCTACCCCTATTACATCTCCTTCAACTACTGTTGTTTTAAGAGGCAAACTTTGAGCAACTAAGGGGTAATCTCCATAAAAAATTTGTTTTTCTTCATTTGTATATTTAGTATTATTCATTTTAAACCTCCTATTTTATTCCTAATTCCGCTAATGCGGCACTTATAATATCATTTTCTAGCTGTTCTTTAGAGTTTCCTAGTGTTCCAGATTGAATATTATAAATTCCAGCATCTTTTTTCTCTTGTTCCATTTGAGCTATTTCTCTCCCTGCTTTTTCAGCATTTAAGTTATACAGGTCAACTATTACATCTCTATAATCTCTTACTTCATCAAATTTAGCTTTGTCTACTATTTCTCTTGCAGCTTCTGAAGTAACTTTTATATCATCTAGTGCTTTTATTCTTTTTCTTTCTTCCTTAATAGCTGCATCAATAGCATTTTTTACAGTGTCTGTTCCTTTGATTTTGTCAATTACCTCTTTCTCATAAGCTTGTAAAAGTTCTGGGTGTTGCACTTTTAAATCTTGCAGTGTCATTTTTTCCTCCTTGTTTTCTTGTAAAATATCTTTTAATTTTTCTGGGATAGCTAGATTTTTAAGTTCTGGGGTAAATACATTTGAAATGTTTAAATTACTTATAGAACTATCATAATTAGCTATCTCATCTATAAAACCAGCTTGCAAAGCTTCTTCAGCTGTATACCAAGTTGTTTTATCCATTTTTTCTGCTATCTCATCTCTTGATAATTTGCATTTCTCTTCATATAAGTCTAAAAGATTGTCTTTTGTTTTATTCAAGTGTTCAATAGCTTCGTTCATTTCTTCGACGTTAGCATATCCCATATACATTAATGGGTTGTGTATCATAAAATAGCACCCTTTCCCCATTATTGTTTTATTAGCTGCTAATGTTAATATCGTGGCAGCTGAAGCAGCCATTCCATCTATATAAGCTGTCACTTCTTTTCCTTGAGCAAATCTTTTTATTTCGTGATACATAGCAACAGCTTCAAACACATCTCCACCAGGAGAGTTTATTTTTAGCTCTAATTTTTTTACATTTTTAAGATTTGCTAGTTGCTTAGAAAATGTTACTGAACTTGTTTCTCCATACTCTTCCCAAGCCCATTTACAAATATCTCCATATACTCTTATTTCTCCTACATCATCAGAGATATTTTTTATTTCAAAGAATGTTCTCTTTTTACTAGGCATTTATATTTCCCCCTATTTCTCTTTTTAACTTTTCTATCTCTGCTATTTTTAGTTCCTCATCTCTTCTTGCTTCAAGTATTTCATCAAAATCCAATCCAGCTTCAGCAGCTATTATTCCTCTTGTAGTTGTGTAATTTTCAAGGCTTTTTTGATTAGCATTAGCTTCTTTTAAAGGGTCTAAAGATGATTTCCCACTTCCTACCCATATACATCTAGTGAAAGCATATCTAATTGCACTGCTCTCAAAGAAATTTGGACAATCTATATCTCCATTTTTTATGAGTTCCAATATAAACTCTTCATAAACAGGTTGACAGAAAGTCCTTTCTAATAGCTTTCTACACACTAAAAATCTTTGGTGTGCTTCTTCTAGAGCTGCTTTTGCAGCAGAGTATGAACTCTTAAAGGAGTTCATTAATACTTCATGAGGTATTTCTAATTGAGCTCCAACTTCTTCATAAATTGCATCCACAAAATCTTTATAAGATTTATTTGGTCTAGTGGTTGTAAACTCTTTGATGGTTTCTCCCTCTTTAGCAATTATCCCTAGTCCATTTTCAAGTTCTATTTTTTCAGTTCTTTCTTTTTTCTCTTCATCACTTTCCCCACCAAAGCTTTTGTTTACAAAGCCTTCTGGGTCTTTTGTTTCAACAATAAATCCTAGACTAGCATTTATTACTGCCGCTTCTAATTCAGCACTCTTATACCTTCCTAATTTCTTTATTGGAGCTATTATCCCAGCTAAAAGAGGAACACCTCTTCTTTGCCCTATTCTCTCTGGTTCAAAAATATGTAAAATATTTCTTCTTCCTAAAGAGTTAAAAGCTGGATATCCTGTTACTTTTGTATAACAATCTCCAGGATGCTTATCCGCAATATAGTATTTCAGTAAATCTCCATTTTCTGAAAACTCTACTCCTGCTTTTACTAAATTATTTGAAACAGCATGAGGATTTAGAACTCTATCAGCTTCTATTAGTTGTAGACATAAATCTATATCTACTCCTGTTCTCTTTTTTCTTTTTGGAATAACAAAGGCATCTCCGTTCATTATCCAACTTAATTGAATTAAGGCTTGTAAAATAAAGAAGTCATGCATACGATTATAATCAGCATTTGCTGATGAAGCCCAGGCATTGAATTTTGTTTTGATTATTTTTTCAATTTCTTGAGCTTTTTCTTTAGAGATACCTATGATGTTGTAATTAATAGTTGGTTTTGGTAATAATCCTGTTCCAACTATTTTGGTCCTCATTTTCTTTAGAGCAGCTCCAGCTAACTCATTATTCATATACAGGTTTCTAGATTTTGCTCTTAAATCATCTAAATCCCATAAAATATCATTGTCTGGACTTTCTGATACTACATTCCAGGTTGAAAAAGTAATATCATTTTTGTTACTATATCCAGCCCCACTTATCATTTTTATTCTTTGATAGGTTTCAGCTTTAGGAGTGTTTTTTATAACTCTTCTATTTCTTCTTTTTCCCATTTACTCCACCTTAACCTCTTGGTATAAATTTGACAAATCTAGGACTTCCACTTCCTTTTACTCGTTCTAATCTGTCAGCCCAAGTTTCAATGTTTTTCGAAACTTCCGAAGCATTAACTCTTGTTATAGTTCTATTTCCTATTGTGTAGCTTTGCCCTTTAGCTAAAGCTTCTTCAGCTGCTAACCACATATCAAGGTGCCGTCTGCATTGTTCTTCTGTGAATATCATCTCTCTTCTCCCTTCTTATCCCTTTTGTTGTTAAATCTATTTCTGTTTAAATCTATTCCTAATAACTCTATTGCAGCTGTAGCATAGTTCATTAAATCCAGAGGTTCATTTCTCCTACCTGGAAGTACTTGCCACTCTATCTTTTCTCCTTTAGAAGTTCTTACTTTTACTTTAACCTCTGCTGTTAGTCCTTTAAAGAAATCTATTCCACAACCTTTTAAAGAATCTTTAGGAAAATGACAAGTTCCAGGACCTTCTAAAATTGTCAATCTTGCATAGACTAAATCTTTTAAGGCATTTACTCCTAAGCTTAATAAGTTAATACTAGGGACTCCCTTTTTGGTTGTTTTTCTAAATCCATTAAGGATATTTACTCCATTAGTTCCAAGACCTTTTATAGCAAAAATATTTCTTTTAGATTTTCCAAACACATATTTATATACATTTCCTGTATGATGACCTCCACTATCTATTAAGCAACAAGCAATTGGTAGAGGTCGCTTATTTTTATCTTTAAATGAGAAAGTTCTCTTTAAATAATTGTCTAGTTGTATCCATACATCTTCTTGTCCTGGAGAGCCTGGGAAATCTCTATATTGAACTACATAACTTTCAAAGCCATACCCCCAACCCACTACTAGTAGCTCCAATCTATTATCTTGAACGTCTACTCCAGCTGTTAAGAAAAGGATGTTATCATGGAGTTCTGCCCCATAATCTTCTCTTCTTTCAAATAAAGCTTCATAGTCTAATTGCTCTTCAAGATGCAGAACAAATGTTTCTCCTAGTACTGTATTGGTGAAAGTTCTCATTCTCATCTCATCATCTTTTACTTGAAGATATTCTTCATATATTTCCTTCCATGTTGCCCAAGGAGAAGCTAAAGCATTGAGATGAAAACTTCTATTTTTTTTCTCTTTTGGAAATTTAGCAATCCATATCCCAGATTTTTGATTCTCTCTTTTCCATTCCTCTTCTGTTCCTAATACTCCACAATGTCTACATTCTAATTTAACAACTCCTTCATCATCTCTTATATCTTCCCATTTGAGAGGTTGATACTCCCCACAATGTTTACATTGTAGGCACCACTCTTCCTGGGAACCTTCAAGGTATAATTTTTGTATTTTAGAGGTGGTATCATCAGTTGGTGTGGATACTCTTAGCATTTTTCTATTAAAAAATGTCGCAGTTCTACGTTCAGCTAGTTTTACTGGGTCCCCCTCATCTCCTGCAGATTGAGGAAATCTATCTACCTCATCAAGAAGAGTTATTCTTATAGTTCTAGAAGCTAGACCAGAAGGAGAGTTAGCACCAACGAATCTAACGTATCCCCCTGGGAACATTTTTCCTTGTACTGTTCCTTCTCCTTTTTTATTCGCCTGTTTAATAAGAGTTTTTAAAACTTTTGTATCTCTTATCATTGGCTCAACTCTTTCCTTTGAGAAAGATTTGGCATCATCAACAGTAGGTTGGACAAATAAGATTGAACAAGGGTCAAGGTGCATATATCTTCCCAAGATATTTAACAACATTTCTGTTTTTCCAATTTGGCTGGAACTTTTTATAGTTACAGACTCAGTATGGCTATCTGTTAAACAATTATATATTTCTACCATATATGGTGTTCTATCAGTTCTCCATTTACCAGCTTCAGCAGCTCCCTCTTGTGATAATATCCTATATTTATCTGCCCATTCTCCAATTGTTAAATTTGGAGCTGGTTTTAAGACTTTTAATAAATCTTCAAAAAAGCTAACTGTCCTCTGTTCCATCTGTTTCAACCTCTATTGCCCTTAAATTTTTATATTCAGAAAGCTCTTCAAGTGCTTCTGAAATATTTTTTCTCAAAATCTCTTCTATTTCTCTACGATTAGATTTATTTAAAAGTTCTATGCTTGCTTTAACAGGAATGGCTGTCATCTTTTGTTTAAATCTTATTAGCATATCTGTAACCAAGATAGCTATGTCATCTGCCCTGTGATACTCTCCTTGTAAGATGCTAAGTTTAAATTTTTTAGTTTCTGTTTCTACTTTTCTAGCTTCAGCCACTTCATCATCTCCAGAGGTATTTTCCACATAGATTTGTATGACTTTCTCTAGGTCATACATTCCAGGTTGCACTCTAGCTTCTTTGAAGTAAGTTCTTACTTTTCTTTCTGAAAAGCCAAATAGCTTGGAAAGTCTATTTTCAGATGCTATTACCTCTGGTTGATTCATTTCTCTTTTCTCCTTTGCAAATTTCTTACTAATTTTTCAAAAATTTTCTAAAAAAAATTTTGGCAAACTCCAAAAATCCTGGGGAACTGAAAACTTTCGGGGTCGCAAGCCCCTCGAGCTGTAATCCTGTAGACAGTACCTTGAATTATTTGAGGACTTTAGGTTGATTATCATCATCTTTTAACTCTTTTTCTAGCTTTTTAGCTTTTAACTCTGCTAACCTTTGCTGTGCTAACTCAACAGTATTTAACTCATGCTTAGCTTCTAACTTGCTATCATATCCTAAGAGTTTTGCTATATTGGTCCAACCATTTACTGCTGCAGATATACTTATCTCAACTTTCTTTTTAGCATTCTTGTAGACTTTTCTTCCATCTGGATTAGTTTCATCATGGTATTCTGTTTCTGTGTATTCAATCCCATGTTCTGCTTTCTCTGATACCTCTACAAGTTTATTTATTACACTTCTTGCACTTAGCTTCACATCATCTTTTAACTCTTCTCTTAGTTGAGCCATTACTCTTCTTACTTTAGGATTTTTTTCTATATCAGCAGCTTTTGTTTTAGGAGAGTATCCAGCTAACTCTTTGGCTTTCTCTGGACTATTTCCGTGCAGTCTTGCTATGATGTATATTGACTGTTTTTCTGTCAAGCCCTCAAAATTAGATATTTTTGAATTTTCTTCTAATTCTTTGGCTTCTTGAAGATACACAAGATAGTCTTCATAATATCTTCTTACCCAAGTGTTTATAGTATTTTCAGCTATCTTTAATCTTTTAGCTATCTCTCTATACTTTTCTTTCTTGGTTTTACCAAATTTGATGGATTCCAGTTGTAAATATAATTCTAGGACTTGGAGCTTCTGCTTGTCCAAGTTCTCTATTTTTTTACTCATCTATTTCTCCAAAGTTAGATTTTATATCATTCCAAGAGTATTCCTTTCCATCTCTAAGAAGAGTTATATTTTTGTTCACACTTGCAAATCTTTTTACTATGACATCTGCAAATCTTGGATCATACTCCATCAAATAACTTTTTCTACCCAGCTGTTCAGCAGTCATCATTGTACTTCCAGAGCCCCCAAATAAATCTAGGATATTCCATTCTTTTTGAGAGCTATTAACCATTAATCTTGCTAGTAATTTCAATGGTTTCATTGTTGGATGTACATCATTTTTTAAAGGTTTATTTTCTCTGATAATAGTGGAAACATTCTCTAATGTTTTTTGAAGAGTTAGGTACATCTCTAAAAGCTCAGTTTTACTTTTTGATTTCAGACTTTCTATATCTTCTAAGATAGTATCTTGGGAACGGTCTGCTATAAAATAATGTGCTGTCCCGAGTTTCCAACCATAAAGACAAGGCTCATGCCTCCAGTGATAATCTTGCATTGAAAGATTAAAGGCATTTTTTACCCATATTAGACATTGAGATATCTTGAATCCTACTTCTTCACAGGCTCCCCTGAAAGCTTTTGTTTCACTATCAGCATGGAAAATATAAAAGGCTGCTCCATCTCTCATCACTGAAAAAGCATTTGCATAAAACTTTTTTAAAAATTCATAAAAGTCATTTGAACTCATATTATCATTTTTAATTTTTCCAGCAGTTGATTCATAGTTAACATTGTATGGAGGGTCTGTTATCATCAAATCAATGGTTGCTCCATCTACTAACTTTTCTACATCTTCTTTCTTAGTAGAATCTCCACACATCAATCTATGCTCTCCAAGAAGATATATATCTCCAGCTTTAGAGAAGTATTCTTCTTCTACCTCTGGAGTATCAATTTCTTCTATCTCTTCTATTGTTTCAAAGGCATCTATTTCAGCTTTTAATTTATCAAAGTCAAATCCTGTTAAGCTTCTACTCTCTTCATCAAGGTTAGCAAGAATTTCATACAGAACTTCATTATCCCATTCTCCCATTTCAAAAGCTTTCATTTCAGCTACCCTTAATGTTTCAAGAGTGCTTTCTGGGAGCTCTTCTATTCTTATGGCTTTTATAGTTTTAAAACCTAATTGTTTTGCAGCTTCATATTTAGCTGTATCATATAAAATTTCATTATTTGAAGATATAAAGATTGGAATAATAAATCCTATCTTAGATAAAATCTTTTTATATTGTTCTATCTGCTCTGGGGTAGATACTCTAGGATTTAACTTACTAAGTTTAATATTTTCTATTTTTATTTCTAGTATCTCCATAAGGTTTCAACTCCTTTCGTTTTTTCTCGTTAGTTATTTTATATATTTTTTTATTTCACTTTTAGGATTGAAAAGCCCCACACATTATTATCACGCGAGGAAGGTATTTCAAAGTATTGATTTTCCTAAGTTTTTAATTTTTTTTGGCACAAAAAAGGGACATATTTTTGACACCTTTAAGTAGCATTAAAAGTTAAACGCTCTTTGTATTTGCATTTAACTTTTACCTGGTATAATAATATTTTATTTATAAAAAATTCTAATCTTTCTATGTTCCCAAAATTACTTCTTTTTGGACTTCCTTTATTTTGGAACTCTTCTAAAGCTACTTTTATTTTTTGCCTATATCTCTTTATTTGCCGTTCACTTGTTGTTGCTAACTTTGTTACTACATAGTTAACAGTTTCCTCATCAAGAATATGTTCTTGTAGATCTCTAACTAGAAGAGGTAAAGTTCTAGAAGTATAGTCTTTCAACTTAACTTCTAAAATATCAATATCTCTTTGAATCTCAGCTTCAAGACACTTAAAGAGCTGGACTCCAATTTTTTTCAATACTTTTTCTTTTAAAATATCTATAGATATTTCACTTACTCTTGAACTTTTACAAAAATAATTTAAGGCTGTACTAGTTAACCTATGTTCAAGCCTTATGTTTCCACCAAATATTTTGTTCTGGGAATTTTTTTTATTATGTTCATGAGTTTTACTGTATAATCTCATCTTCCAGCCTGGATTCATTTGAAATATAAATCCTGTACTATAAAAAAAATCAAGATTCAAGTCATAGTTCTCAAATCTAACTCCTTGTTGATGAGAAATGGCTCTTCTTAATGATTTATAAAATGTTGAAATTATATTATGATATTCATAAAAACTCTTTACTGCTTCCTGGGTGCAAACTTCTATGAAATCATAATTCAAATCAGAACGAGTGATTTTGATGAGAGAGATATCTTCAATTATGTCTATTAATTTCTCTTCAACTATAATTTTGGAGATCTCATTTTCTAAAGGGTATAAATTGTTTTCTTTCCCATATTTTGAATATGAAAAATCTATTTTTACCAGAGTTTTCCCTAGCTTTTCTTTAACTCTAATCTCATTGAGATTATTTTCATTTAATTTAAAAGTCTGAGTATTCCCTGCAAGTTTTTTAGGTTTGACATCAGCAAATCTTTTTTGGATTCCCAATATGACAAGGTCAGCTTCCACTTCCAGTTGCACCCAGACTGCCGCCCTGTCTAGCCCTACCATTTTTTACCTCGCTTTTATTAAATACTAGATGAAACTCATTATTATGCAGTGTGCAGCAGCTAATTTTTATTTATTCTTAATTTAAATTCAGGAGTTTTTTAGATTAAAAAAAGATTTAATAATGAGTTTCATTTAATATTCAAGTGAAACTTACTAGATATTTTTATTTTATTAAGACTGGATAAGATGGGGAAAGACTAGTAAGTTTCACTCCAATATCAAGTTCTTGTTGATACTACTTTCCATCCTTCTTTATATCTTTCTTTTATAACTATTTTTCTTTGTGGATAATCTTTTTTAGAAAATTTTCTTTTCATTTTTTCTGCAATGCTTATAGCTTTTTTCCAGGTTGATGTTGTTTCTTTATTAAGAACTTCTTCAAAAAATTCATTATTATATTTAATTTGAGAGTTGTAAACAATTATAACAAATTTAATTTTTTCAATTTCCATATACTCTCCTCTTCATTTTATTGCCAATTAGCTTTTTTTAGATTAAAATTTTTTCAATACTGTCCAAAACTTTAGGTTGTAAATTATTGATAGCATTTCTTAATCCCCATGGAGTATATCCTATCTTTTCAGCTAACTCTCCAAATTTAAGATCTTTATCAATTAATTTTTTTTTGATTTCTTTCCACTTTTCTTTTGCTAATTCTTCTTTATCCATTTTTCACTCCTTTACTTTTATTTTATAAAAAAAGCTAATTAGCAATTTTTTCTTTAAAAAAAAGCTTTCACTAAATAAAATGTGAAAGCAATATCATTTTCTATAAAATATCATAAAATAAAAAATAAATCAAGTCTTATTCCAAAATAATTTTCCCAATAACTGTTCCACACTCTCTAATATTTTCTTCTAGATTAACAAAAATTGGGGGTTCAGATTCTTTTCCTAATAAAATATATTCCGTTGGATTTATCATACTTTTCTTTTTTATACAATATTCTCCATTTATTTTATATACTCCACTTTGATTATTTTCTACAAGTCTATATTTTTCAATTAAAATTGTAATATTATCATTTTTTATTCCAATGATTTCTCTATTAAAATTTAAATCTATTTCTTCTATATATCTCTCTGGATTTGTAAAAGCTATTGTTAATTCACTATAAATTTTAACTTTCTTTTTTAGTTGTTTTTCTAAATCTAAGTATCCTATGTCTTGAAATAATCTTATAACATCAACCCCATATATTTTGCATAAGTTTTTTAGTAAGATAGCATTTGGGGTTTTTCTTTCTCCCTTTTCCAGTCTTAAAATATCACTTGTATTTACATTTTGTCCTAATTCTTCTAATTTTTCTTTGACATCATCTAAAGTAAAACTAAGACTTCTACGTTTATTTTGTAAAAATATTCCCAACTTCTTAATATCTTCCTCTGAAAGTTTCATAATAACCACTCCCTTTCTTTTCTGCTTAATTATAGTATACCTCAATATTAATAAAAAAAATAGCTTTTTAGCAACTTTTTTTATTTTTATATTGCAAATTAACTTTTTTAGTGTTATTATTAAATTAATAAAATGCTAATTAGCAATTTTTAAATAAAAAAATACCCCGTAGGGTATGAGGTCAGAATTATCTGTACTTTTTAATCAACCATATCACAATGATGAGAAGCAATCCACCTAGAAGAATTGCTCCACCATCAAAGATGATAGTCAGCTGCTCAATTGTTACAGTCATTTCTGTACCTCCTTAAATATTTGTTTGTCTACCTTGCTTAAGGGCAGAATAAAAGCCCCAATAAATTATTAGGGCTAATATTCTAAGCTTAATCAAACAAACATTTAAGTACCCATACGGGTTCTAGGTAATTAAATTATAGCAAGTTTTTGACAAAAAGTCAAATTGTGATTAATCTACTGAATAGAGTGTCCTAGAGTTAAATAAGACTTGGCGGTCGGTCTAGGATGCTCTCTTGAGTAGATTACTCAAATATTAAAAAGGTGGTGTTTTATGAAAAAATGGATTAGAAAATCCTTAGTAAGAAAGTTAAATAATTTTAAGGGATTAACTCCAGCTAATGTACATAGAGTAGAAACTACAACTATTACATTTTTAAATGATAATAGAATAGTTAAAATCTGCACTATTAAAGATGATGAAGTTATTCTCATTCCTAAAAAAATTTCTAATATCATGGTATCCAGTAGATTTTTTGCTATTAGAGATATTTTAAAAAATTTTTTTAATCAAAAATAAATAGTATTATATTTCTTTAAGTGGAGGATATATGAAAAAAAATAGAAATAAAAATAGAGAGCTATTAATTTTAGATAGAACTAAAAAAATAGTTTTAAAAAATAGCATTTCTTTTTTAAATGAAGTAAAAGAGGACAAGAGAAAATTTTATAATAGGAAAAATATAGAAACATTTTGGGATTTTCAAATAGCAGTAGCTAAGTGTCTAATAATTTATAAAAAAAGAATAATAAAATATAAATATTCCTGTATTTCTAAAAAACGTATAAAGAAACAAAAGGGAATAAAATTAAAAAATAATTATTATTCTACTCAGGCTAAATTAACAAGTTTTTATATAAGCAGAGTTATGAACTTTATTAACCAAAATTCACAAGGAGTTTATTATGAATAAAGATTATTTGAATTATTTTATTTTTACTACATTTGAGCAAATTATTTACCAAATAATAGTTGTTATTATCCTAGATTATTTATTATCCAAAAAATAAACCTTGCTCAATTAGCAAAGTTTATTCAATTTATTATTATTTTTGTATATTTTTACTCAATTGTATCCTTATTAACTTATTTTGGAATTTTTATACTTGCATTTCTTAGCCATAATTATAGCTAAGAAATGAATGCTTAATCTTTATTTTCGGAAATATTTAGAATTACTTTAGCTTTATTTTTTTGTAAATCAATTTTATATTTTCCCATAAGAATAGAAGCCTTATAGTTTTTAGAATTAACAAAATTATCATAAAGAAAATTTAATTTACTTAATATTGTACTATTTATTCTGAGGAAATTACATTCTGGATCCAAAACAAGAAAAGCTCTACTCATATCAGATAAGAATTTTTCATAATTTTCATCTGTATTATCTTCTGATACTATTGTAACTTTTGATAAATTTTGACTTTTAATATCAAAAGTATACTTAACATAATTTTTTTGTTTTGCTGGGATTATAAAATCAACAGTTGTTTTATTAACTTTTTCTAAATAATCCACATTATCTATATCTCCCATACTTAAACGAGAATAATTTAATCTTTCTGGAAATTGTTTAATTGAAATACTAAATGGATATATGTCATCTATCTCCTTTATTTTCAAGTCTGATAATGAGATATCTCCTACTATATATTTTTCTATTTGAGATAACTGGTTTTCATCAAAGTTTAAATTGTTTGAATAAAATGCGACATTAGAAATCTTACTATCATTTTCTTCTAAATAAAGAGTTCCAAAAGTTTGATTTCTATTATTGACAATATAATAAATATAAGTATTATCCTTTTTTTCTGAAGGATTTCCTAATTTAGAAAATATCTCATTTAATGAAGTTCCAACTTTTATTGGAGTTATATTTGAAATTTGATTAATACCTAATTTACCAATAATATTTTTACTCAAAGTTAAATTATAATATTTCATTTGAGGATATAGAGCTTGAATTTCAAAATCATTTTTTCCTAATTTATTAATATTGTAATACAACTGAAAATTATTAGCATCTTTCTCAGGTCTTTTTTGAGTAAATGGAAATTTGAATGTAAAAAAATAATTTTCATAGTCTGGATTCTTCATAATTAAGTCTTCTGCAATATTTTTTAATTGCTCTTCTGTAGGAAGATTATTTTCAAATAGATTTAGAGAAACTATACCTTGTAATTTTACTGAATTAGCTCTTTCCTGATAATAGTCATATGGAATAACTATTTTAGTATCAGGTACTTGAGATTTTCTCTCTTCATCTCCACATCCTAATAATAAACAAATAAACCAAATAAACAACGCGATTTTTTTCATAAAAAATCTCCCCTTATAAAAAATATTTATTCAATAGCATAATCTACTGAATAGAGTGTCCTAGAATTAAAAAGACTTTGGCGGGTCGGTCTAGGATGCTCTCTTGAGTAGATTAGTTCTGTAAAGTTTCTTCATCTGGGATATACTCTATTAAGTCTTGGATATTGCAATTAAAATATTCACAAATTTTTACTATCATTTCTAACTTTAGAGTTTCCATTTTTTCTTCATGGTACAACTTATTTAAAGTTTCTCTACTAATTTTGGAATCTCTAATTAAAGCTGATAAGGAATTTATTTTTTTATCTGCCATTAAATGTCTTAACTTTGATTTTAACATTGGAAACCTCCTTTTTTACTAATTATAACATAAATATATATTTAATCAAATTTAAAATTTGTGGTTATAGAATTAAAATTTAATTTGACAATTTGGTTATAACATTGTATTATATGTTTAAGGAATTATATTATAATTTTATAAATTTAAAATTTAATTCTTAAAAATTAAATAAAAATTTGAAAAATTATATAAAAATAGCAGGAAAATTTTACAGGAAGGGGGGGTGCTAACAAATTACTTAGGAGGATGTTATGAATAGAAAAATTTTTGCAACAATTAAAAAAGCTGAGGAAGAGAAAATTTTAAAATTAAGCTCTTCTGAAAGAGTTGAACAGGTCAATCAAAGTCTATGTGAATTAATGCATTCACACAAAGGAGATATTCAACTATTTAAAGCTTTGTTTGATATTACTGCTGAATTTCTAGCTGCTGTTGATGAAGTGAAAAGCGATTACTTTGAACTTGGTAGAATTTATAAAGATGTTGAAGAGTAGTAATAAAAAAAGAGCAACCCGCACGTTGCTCTTCTAAATGGACACATAACATAACCTAAGAAAAATGAGGATTGACATCACTCTGCTATATGCCGCTTATGTATTAAGTCTAGCATACTTTATATAATAAATCAAATTTTTTTATCAAACTTTATTGGAGGTAAAAAAATATGGTTACAAGCTACGAACAATTAGAAATGTTAATTAAAAAATATGGAAAGACTACTACTCTAGAAAAAGCTTTAGAGTTAGTTAAGGCTGGTGGTTTAGATGACTAAGATATTTGATTCAGTTATCTATATAGTATGCAATCCAGACGGTGTTCCTATGAAAGCTTATACTAGAGAGCAATCTGCTAAAGACCATCTAGTTAAAGAAATAATGGAAAGAGGAGAAAGATTCTCCATTGAACTTGTAAATTTAGATATTGATATGGATTTTGCAAAGAGAGCAAAATTTATACTGGAAGGCATTGCCTTGAAAGAAAAGAAAGAGTAGAAAGGAGAGGTTATGAGAGATAGAAGACAAAAAGATTGGTTTTGGGTAGATAATGCTTTAGTAGATAGAAGAGATTTAAATCTGTATGAAAAAATGTTGTACATCTGCTTAGCAAGACATGCTGGAAACAATGATTATGCTTTTCCTAAATTAGCTACTCTTTGTGATGAATTAGGAGTAAAAGACAATAGAACAGTTGTTAAATATATAAAATCCTTAGAAGAAAAAGGGTTGATTGAGATAGAAAAAAGAAAAGGAAGTTCAAATCTTTATTATCTCAACAATGTAGAAGTACCTACATCTGATGTACCTACATTTAATGTACCCACTACATCAAATGAGGGTACAGTACCTACATCAAATGTGGGTAGGGGTAGTAGCATGAAATGTACCCCTAAGAATACTAATATTAAGAATACTAATTTAAATATAATAACTACTACTAAGTTAGATAAAGTAAATAAGATAGACCAAATGGAAGTTAGTAAAAAAATTAGTAGTAGTTCTAACTTGAATAATTTGGATAAAGATACTATCTATCAAATCAAGTCAGCACTTCAAAGTCATGGCTTAAGTATTCCTACTTGTAAAAATATCATGACTTTGGTTGAACAAGGTAGTGTTGGTTTGGAGAGAATAAAGCTCGTTCTTATGACAGCTCAGTTAAAAAAATGGGATGATGGTGCTGTCTATCAAGCCTTGAGAGATAATTGGGAGATTAAAGCTGAAATTTCTCCTGCTGCTCCAGAGGATATGGAAGCTAAAATCAAATGGCTTAAATATTTTTCTGGTATCTATTCAGATAAAGAATTGAGAAGTGAAATTGAAAAAATAATAATAAATATCCCTTTAGAAACTTTAAACAAAAATAAAAGCAAGTTGTCTAAGATGACTGTATTTGAATTTAAGAGTCATCTATCTAGTTTAAAAGGAGCTTAAATGTCAATAAAAATTTCTGTAGAAAATTATAATAAAATTCATGAATTATGTGATGAGTTAGGAATTGATTCAGATAGATATAATTCTATCAAAGGTGACTTAGCTGGAAAATTAATCCTTGATTTAGTGAAGCTAAAAATGTTTCATCAAGGCGACTTAGCTGCTGGGAGAATTTTAGCTCCCATTCCAGCTGATTACATGGAAGGTGGTAAGTATGACTGTAGATAATTTCTTTAAAGAAATTTCTTTTATGAATAGTTTTTTATTAGATGTTCATGATCATGAAATTGATTTTCTTTTTAATCTGGCAGATAAATACAAAGTTAATAAACTTGAGTTGGCTCATCATATCTTAGATTATAGAGAAAAATATGTTAAAAGACCTAGGGTTTGTAGAAAAGTAATAGATTTAGAAACTGGATTTGAATATAGAGATATAAAAACTTATACTGAAGCTTTCGGTTTGGATTATCAAAAAGGTTATAGATTAGTAATAAATAATCCTAATAAATTTAAATTAGTAGAGGTGGATAATGGAAGAATTTAAAAATAGATGTAAAACAATTTTGGTAAAAGCAAATAAAGGTGGAGTTGGTAAAAGTTGGATAACTCTCCAACTTGCACATAAAGCTGCTCTTGATGGAAGTAAGGTTATAATAATTACTTCTGATTCTCAAAATAATATTTTGGATTTTAGTGGTAATGGTAGTCTTACTCCACTAGGGTTAGATGAATGGCTTAAAAGTGGTAATGGTGGGTTCACAGAGTTAAGAAAAAACCTTTATTATATCCCATTTCACTCGGCTGTACTTCCAGAGGAATTAGAAGTAAGATTTGAGAGTTTTATCAATGTTTTAAAAGGAGAGTTTGATTATATCTTCATTGATTCTACACCTGTGTTGAACTTGGATAAAAAATTTATAGACTTAGCAGATGAAGTAGTTATCCCAACTTTCCTTGATCAAGTAACTTTAGGTTCTATAATTACTTTAATGGAGCAAATAAGCCCTAAAAGTAAAGTTAAAGCTATTATTCCAAATCGTACTGGGAGAACCAAGCTTGAGAGAGAGTACTATGATAATTTAAAGAAGATTGTTTCTCAAAATATTTTACTTTCTGTTCCTATAAAACAAAGTTCTTTCATTTCAAAAGCTATTGATGAAGGAAAAACAATTTGGGAATACAGAGCAAAAGATGCTGTGACACTTCAAGAATTATTTTTACAGGTTCTGGAGGTGTTATGATGTCAAATAAATTAGCTATGTTTGATAAATTAAAAAATACTATGCAGGAAGTAGAATGGCATTCAACTTTTGATTTCGAGAGTTACGAAATCAATGCAGAAGATAAAGCCTTCATTGAAAAAAAAGAGGAACTTATTTCAAATAGTTTTAAGAGATATAGTTCTTCCAAATATGATATCTGTATGGCACTTGTGGAAGTTAAAATAAAACTTCAAAAAGCTAAAGAGGGTAGCTTCATGGCTTGGTATAGTCATCTTGGCTTCACTAAAGATAAGGTGAGTGAGCTTTTAAAAACTTATGAGCTCTACATCCAAGCCCCGCATATGAAAGATTATATCAGTTCTCTCTCTGGAGTAGCTGTTAGACTTCTTACTCATAAAGATGTTGATCCTCAATTAGCATTAGACATTATGGAAAAAGGTGTGAAAAACATGGAGGATATAAGAGAGCTAATCGAACTAGCTCTCTCTCCAGCAGAACCTAAAAGAGCTGTTGAATACAAAGGCAGCATTTCTAAAAAATCTTTAGGAGCTATTAAAAGTATTGAAAAACAGATTAAAAAATCATCTTCTCCTGCTGAACTTAGCTCGGCAAAAAAAGAGATTGAAGCTATGAAAAAACTTCTTTCTGAAATGGAGAAAGATATATCCGCTAAAGAGAAGGAGTATGAAAATCAAAATAATTTGAAATTACCTACTTCTCCAGCTCCTGTAATTGAAGAGTTTAGTGATAATGATTTTAACAACTCATCAGCATTTATTGATGAAAAAGGATATATCTATTTTGTCCGTGCTGGGATAGGGGGAAGTGAATTTAAAGTTTATTTTGCTAAGACGTTAACAGATTATAAAAATGATTTTAGAGTTCATGGAGTAAAATCTCCTTTACTTCCATATAGAAAAACAAGAGGAGAAGCTTATGCAGATTTAATTTCTTATGCTAGAAGTAAAAAAATGAAACCTTTAAAGGAGATTAACTAGTATGATAGCAAGATTAAAAAAACTTTTAGGGTATAAAATAAAATTTTATGGGAGATTTTAGAGGGAGCTTCCCTCTTCTCTCTCTTGGAGGAATAGATGAATAATAAATTAGAAAAATTAAGAAAGCTTAGAGCTCTTGCTGAAGATAATAGAACTACTCCTAGTGAAAGGGAATTAGCTTATCAAAGATATATAGAATATAAAAACAAATATGGTTTAGATGATGTAGAAAGTCAGAAAGAACTTTTTGATATAAAGGTTGATAACCAGTATGAAACTTATTTGTTATATGCTATCTTAGATACTTTTAATTTAGGTATTTATCGTATGAAAAATAAATCTAGATTAAGATTTTATTTCTATGCAACAGATTCTGAATACCTTGCAGTAAAAGATGAGTTTGAACATCATCGTTTGAAACTTACGCAAATTTTAGAGGGAACTACTGTTAGATATCTACATTCTCAAGTTATAGTTCCTGTTGCTTCCACTAATGATGGTTCTCCTAAAAAACAACGTAGCGATGAATTTTTAAAAGCTTACTTTGGTAACAGTTGGTTAGATAAAGAAAATTATAAAAACAAATTAAAACTTAATGGGAATTAATACTATCCAAGGAGGAAATTATGGAAGGGGAATACTCAATCCTTTTGCGTCATAAAGGAGCGAAAGGTATAAGAAAGCTTGTTTCAAAAGAATTAAAGAGCACATATGATTTTATTCGCAGTATGAAATATAGAGTAACTGATTTAAAAGATTTAAGTATTGGAGAAGTAACTTTTATACGAGAACGCTGCCACAATCTTAAATTAGGTAGTTTTGATGAACTTATACAAGTACTAGAATTAGGTATAAGTTATGATGAAAGAGGAGCTCTTAGTGGGAGAAAGAATGATTATAAAATTTTAAAAGTTTGTAATAATTGTTACTACTGTGAATGTATAGGAGAATTAAAATTGTGTGGAAACAAGAATTCTATTAAATACAATGAAGAAATCAATATAGCTGGGATATGTGGTTGCTTTGAAAAAGGAATCTATTGGAGAAAATTAGGAAATGAATAAGGAGATAACCTATGAATAATTGTATCAACTGTAAACATTGTTTCATTGCTTACAATGAGGAATATTGTGGTCAAAGAGGAGTATTCATTTATGAAATAGAAATAAATTCCTGTGTAAAGTATGAACCTAAAGAAAATAAAAAAGAGGTAAATAAATGAATGATAAAGATTTTAAAAATTTGAAACCAGGAGAAACTTTTCCTTGTGGAAATAAAAATATATATGTAAAAGAAGTGGGGTACATAGAATGTGATTTATGTTTATTTAAAAATATTCCCTGTTTTTATCTACAAGATCTTGGAATTATTCCACAATGTGATGGAAGGGATAGAGAAGATGGGAAAACTGTTATCTTTCAGGAGGTATAAAAATGGAGTTTAATTCGGATAATTTAGAAAAATATAAAAAATATATTTTAAAAAATAAAAAAGGATATAAATTCGATAATAATATTTCAATATATTTCCTAACTGGGCAATGGATATTTGCTAAGAGAAATAGGATAATAATTAAAAATAAAGATTGGGAAGAATTTAAATTGGAAGTTGCTATTACTAAGAAGGAGAGAAAAAATGGAGGTAAAAGATAATGAGAGATATACAATTTAGGGGATTTGATTTAGACTCAAAAACATGGTGTTATGGTTATTATATAAAACATATTAATGCTACTCCCTGTATATTTCCTTCAGAAGCAGAGAAGGAAGAATGGTATGAGAAACATACTGAACATTTAATTGTTTTTGATGATTTTTCGGATTGGTGGATGTCAAGAGGAGTTAAAATTGCAAATAAAATAGATCCTAAATCATTAGGACAAGATAGTGGTTGGATAGATAAAAATTATAAAAGTATTTATGAAGGAGACATTTTAAAAATAGAAACAGAAAATGAAGAGACAGTTGTAGTTATTTGTAAATATGGAAAAGTAAAAAGAAAATTATTACCAGAATTAGATTTAGAAAATAATTTAGAGAAGTTATTAGATTTAATGTATGGAGCTCCTGTTGTAGAGATAAATGGATTTTATTTTGAAAGAGAAGATGGAACTAATACTTATCCAATAGTATGTAATCATCTTGGTAAACATGATTGTCTTTCTATGGAAATTATTGGAAATGTTTATGAAAATGAAGATTTAGTAAAAGAGTTTTTTGAGGTTGATTAAATGAGAATTTTAAAACTAGCAGTTAAAGAACAATATTTCAACGAAATAAAACAAGGTACTAAAACTGAAGAATATCGGTTAGTAAAAAAATATTGGGGAAAAAGACTCCTAAAGGAATATGACGAAGTTCATATTACTCTAGGATACCCAAGGAAAGATGAAAAAAACAAAATTTTAAAATTTAAGTGGGCTAGTTATGAAGTTAAAACTATCCAACATGATGAATTTGGAGCTGCTCCTGTTAGAGTTTATGCTATCAAGCTGGAGGAAAGAATTTACGATTAAATAAAAAAGGACATTGGAAATTGAATAAAAAGTTGAGAAATAACTTGTAATTAAAGGAATAGTAAGGTAATATACACACAACCTAAGAAATACAAGGCTAGAGAGCCAATAAGGAGGACATTATGGAATTTATAACTAAATTAAAATTAGAGGACAAGGTTGTGGTAACAGACCCTTGCTACTGCTATGAACCAAATCAAAGAGGAATAGTACTTTTAGAGAATGTTCAAGCTGGAGATTATAAATGTTGTGTTCTTTATAACAAAGAAAATAGAGTAAAAGAAGCAATAATTTTACATGAAAGCTTATCAATTTATGAACAAGAAGGTTACTTGTGGCTACAGGAAGGATTTATTTGTGTTGATGCTGCCATAGCTGGAGTGATTAATTATAGCTTACATGAAGAGATGAGAAGATGTAAAAATAGGAATGAAAAAAAATGGGAAGATAAATATTATAAAGAAATATGCGAGTTATTCTCCCAAGATACCGATACTATATGTTTTAGAGAAAACTCTTTCATTACTAGTACTGGATGGGGTGATGGAAGATATGGAGTTTATGTTACTAAGAACAACGATAAAATCCTTGGTATAAAAATAATCTATGACGAGGATGAAGAAGAGTTTGAAGATGACTGGGAAGATGAAGAAGAATACTAAAAATAAAAATAAGTTATTTGAAGAGGGATTTTCCCTCTTCTTTTAATACTGGAGGTAAATATGGATACTATTATTAGAAATGAAAATATAACACCTGAAGAGAAAAATACTATCTTAAGACTATTATTACAAGCAGCTAAAGAAGAATTAAATGTCGAATAGTTTTTCTTCTCCTGCTAAAATTTCAGCTATTTATTGCAGGGAAAGTACAGAAAAGCAAAATATACAAAGTCTTATAGATATGTGTAAAAAAGCTGCTAAAAAAATAAATCTTCAAAATATAAAAGTTTATTATGATGTAGCATCTGGGTACAATAAAGACAGAGAACAATATAGTAAATTAAAAGAAGATATCCAAAATAATTTAGTTGATACTTTAGTATTGTATGAAAGTTCTAGGCTTACAAGAGATGAATTGGAGCATCATATATTTTATGGATTATTAAGAGTTCATAATGTTAAAGTTTATACTGTTACACATGGTTGGTTAGACTTACAAGATGCTGATGATACCTTTCTGACTAATCTTTTAAATTTATTAGATGCTAGAGAGGGAAGGAAAACAGCTAAAAGAAGTAAGGACAGAATGACTGAATTAGCAGAGCAAGGGAGATGGACTGGAGGCCCAGCTCCCTTGGGATATAAATTAGTTAATAAAGAGCTGGTAATAGTTCCAGAGGATGCAGAAAAGGTTAAAACTATTTTTAAACTTTTTCTTGATGGAAAAACCAGACAATCCATTGCTAATTTTTTTGGATATGAAGTAAAAAAGGTTAGAAGATTATTAGAAAATCCCGTCTACATTGGAAAATTAAAATTCCATTCTGTTGAAATAATTAATAAGAAAAAAATTCTTCATAAAGATTATAAAGTGTTGAATGGGATCCATGAGCCTATTATAGATGAAAGTACTTTTTCCCTGGTGCAAGGTAAATTAAAAAATATTAAGGTTGAAAGAAATACAGATGTATATATCTTTAAAGATTTAATAAAATGTACTTGTGGAAGAAAGATGTATCGGGTTGTAAATAAATATAATTATTTAAAAAAATCAACCAATGAAATTTCTAGAAAAACAGAGAACCTATATTATTGTAGAACTTCTGATAAATATAAAAGTCTTGGGTGTGGTGCTATTGGTATTCATGAAGAAGAGTTATTTGAAGAAGTTATGGCTTCTTTAAAAAAAATTATTTTTTCTTTAGAAGTAGAGAACATTGATACCAAATTTGATGATTATCAATCTCAATTAGTTCTTTATAAAAAAGAGTTGGCTTCTCTCTCTGGAAAAGAAGAACTCCTAGCCAGGCAGTTATTAAATTCTCTTATATCTGAGGAAGTTTTCGAAAAGTTAATGAAAGAGTTAAAAGAAAAAAAGGCGTTCCCGGAGGAAAAAATCAAAAATTTAACTACATTAATTACTAATAAAAAAAATACTAATAAAAATTCAGAGATATTAAAAAAATATTTTTTTAAATTAGAAAAGGAAAAAGCTCCAGAAAAAATAAATAATTTTTTAAAACTTATAATAGATGAAATCGAAATGGTAAATGATTATAGATTCTACATCCATTTAAAATTTTAGGAGCGGCTATGTTAATAATAAAAGAGAAAATTTTGGAAAAATATTCAATTTTGGAATTAAAAAAGATCTTTGGAAGTTGGTTCTTATATTTTAAAAGAAGTGATTTTAAAGGCGAGCTGTATAATATAACCTCTTATTTAACTATAAATAATTTGGATTATTCTCTTGAAGAATTTAAGAAAGATTATCCCAAATTATCAAATAATAAAGAGATAGCAACTATTTTTAAATTATATAAAAGCGGGTTTTCACTTCGTACCTGGGGTATTAAATTCAATAAAGATATTAATCATTTAAAAAAACAATTGAAGGATGGTTATATTTACAACTCAACATCTATACCTAAAGAGTTTTTAAAATATGTAGATATAGCTATTGATACTTCAGATTTCAAAATAGAGTTATATAAAAAGCATATAGAACTCTATGGAAAAAAAGAAAAACTTGAAGCTTTTAGAAGAACATACTCTTTAAAAGAAAGAGTATATTTTGAAAAGTATAAGAATTCTTATCATCTAGCTTTCAAAGGCTTCTTAGCTGATTACATTTCTTATAAAGAAAGAGAGGAATAATTTAATTATCCTCTCTTTTCTTTATGTTTTATTCGTTTGTATTTTCGGTTTTTTTCTTGCGGAAAAGACCAATTCCATCTCCAAAAGGAAGAAGTACAAACTCTCCTCCATTTCTTGAATATAGATACTCAATAAACTCATTTAACCTTCTTACTATTGTTTTAAATCTCTTTGGATACTCTTTATATAGATATCCTCTAAACATAATATTATCAATAAATATTATTCCATCTTTATTTAATAATTTATATGAATCTTCAAAAAATTCCATATAGTGTCCCTTAGAAGCATCAATAAAGACAAAATCAAATTTTTCATCTATTTTTTTAATCTCTTCTACTGCATCTCCTTTTATAGATACAATATTATTTAATCCAGACTTTTTAAAATTTTCTTGAGCTAGATTATATCTTTCTTCATCTATCTCTATTGTATAAAGTTTTCCACCATTTTTCTCTATCTCTTTAGCCATTAATATTCCAGAATAACCAATAGCTGTTCCTACTTCTAATATATTTTTTATCCCATTACTTTTTACTATAAATTTAAGATATTCAGCTACCTCTTTAGTAACTATTGGAACATTATACTCCCTAGCATATTTTTCCATCTCAAGTATTAATTCATCATTCTCTTTTATCTTGCTTATTATATATTCATTTGCTTCTTTTAATTCTTCTAACATAACTATCCTTTCTATTTATTTTTTTTAAGTTTTACTATATAAAATCCATCTAAAATATCCTCTTTATAATCTACAGTAAATCCACCTACATTGTCATAGCTTCCATTTACGTTTTCAGGAATATATAGCTCTACTGTTTCAAAATTTGGATATTTTTCTAAAAACTTTTTAATATTTTCTCCATTTTCCTCTTTTAAAATAGTGCAAGTACTATATACCAATTCTCCATTATCTTTTAAAACTTGAGAAGCTGATTCTAAAATTTCAAACTGAAGTTTAGCTAATTCCTCTACATTTTCAGAATTTTTATTATATATAGCCTCTGGTTTTTTTCTAAGTACACCATAACCACTACATGGAGCATCTACTAATATCTTATCAAATTTCTTTCCTTGCTCCTTTAATTTTCTAGCATCCATCTTTACAGTTCTAACAATATCTACACCACATTTATGACAATTTTCTTCTATTAATTTTAATTTATGTGGATATATGTCTAGAGCTAATAGCTCTCCTCTATTCTCCATAAGCTCTCCAAGTACAGCAGTCTTTCCACCTGGAGCACTACAAGTATCTAGTACTGATTCATCAGGTTTTGGATTTAAATTTCTAGCTGATAGATATGATGAGGCATCTTGTACTATTATTTTTCCATCTCTAAATTCATCACTATACAGTAATATTCCAGAATCTACATAGTATACACTATCCACTTTTTTTATTATGTCGATTTTTTTCTCTTCTAATAATTTTTCAAACTCTTCACAGCTATATTTTAATCTATTTACTCTAAAACTGATATACGGGATTTTTTTTAAAGATTGTAGAAATAACTCTCCCTCCTCTTCTCCATACTCAGAAACAAGCTTATTATAAAACCACTCTGGATATGAAAGATATATATAATTTTTTCCACTCTCTTTTAGCTCTTTTACATCTTCTTGCCACTCTCTCTGATAGCTTCTTAATACTCCATTGATAAATTTCCCAACTGGAACACTAAATTTTTTCTTAGCAAGCTCTGTAGCTTCCCAGATAACTCCTTTATCGTCACTATTCATAAAACTTATTTGATACATAGATATTCTCAAAATATTTCTTATCCAATCTTTTTTTATAGTAGTAGTTCTTTTATCTATCTCATAGTCAAGAAATATTTTATTTCTAATTACTCCATAGAAAAGCTCAGTTATAAAACCTCTTTCTTTTTTAGAAAGATTATTCTCTTTAAAATATTCATTCAATGCTATATTAGAAAATTTGCCATTTTCTACCTCTTTAATCAAGCTGATAACTCTAGCTTTTATATTCATTTTTATCCTCCTAATTTTTCATTCAAATATATTATACAATATTTATTAAATCTTTTGTAGTAATATAGAATTTTTATTTGCCTTTTTTCAATTAAAATGGTAATCTATATAAAGAGAAATTTTATTATGTGGAGGTTTTTTATATGGAGGTTCCGTTGGAAGATATTTATCATTTATTAGAGACTAATCAGCTTAACAAAGTAAGGGAGATATTAGTTGATTTACAACCTGTTGATATAGCAGAGCTATTTGAGGAGATGAGCAAGGAACAAAGCTTAAAGCTTTTTAGAATTTTACCTAAGAGTTTATCAGCAGATATTTTTTCTTATCTTTCTTCTGATAAGCAACAAGAAATCATTGAAAACATAACTGATGAGGAGATACGTAATATTGTAAATGATATGTTTATTGATGATACTGTTGACTTTATAGAGGAGATGCCAGCAAATATTGTAGATAAAATTCTACAAAATACTTCTTCTGATATGAGAAATTTGATTAACCAATTTTTAAGATATCCAGAAAATAGTGCTGGTAGTGTTATGACTGTAGAGTATCTATCTTTAAAAAATGATATGAATATTGGACAAGCATTACACTCTATCAAAAGATTTGGAATTGATAATGAAACTATTGATATCTGTTATATAATAGATAATCAAAGAAAACTTGTAGGATATATCTCACTTAAGAAACTGATATTCTTAGATGATGATGTACCACTTAGAGAAGCTATGGAAACAAATTTTGTAAGTTGTCATACTACTGATGACCAAGAAAACATCGCTTCTGACTTTAGAAAATATGATTTGACATCTATGCCTGTTGTGGATAATGAAGATAGACTTGTTGGTATTATTACAATAGATGACGTAGTAGATGTAATCGACCAAGAAAATACTGAAGATATGCAAAAGATGGCTGCTATGGCTCCATCTGATGAAGAGTATTTAAAAGAATCTGTTTTTTCTTTAGTTAAACAGAGAATAGGTTGGCTTTTAATTTTAATGATACTAGCAACTTTTACTGGTATTATAATTAGAACTTATGAGGGAGTTTTACAATCAGCTATTGTTCTTATCTCTTTTATTCCTATGCTTATGTCTACTGGAGGAAATGCTGGTTCTCAATCTTCTATGTTAATTACTCGTGGAATAGCACTTGAAGAGATAGAGTTATCTGATATTGGTATGATATTTTGGAAAGAGTTAAGAGTTAGTGTAATAATTGGTGTGGTTTTATCTGTAGTAAACTTTTTAATTATTTACTACCTAAGTGATATTAATTTTGCTGTTTCCTTTGCTATATCTCTTAGCCTATTTATTACAATAATTATAGCTAAAGTTGTAGGTAGTACTCTTCCTATTATAGCTAAAGGACTTAAACTAGACCCTGCTATTATAGCAAGTCCATTTATTACTACTATAATTGATGCTTGTGCTTTGATAGTATTTTTCTTAGTATGTACTCACTATTTACATCTAGCATAAAATTATTGTTTTAAACAAGATATTCATAAACAAAATATAAAAATTAAGAAGAATATTAGAGACCGTTATAATTAATTAAAATACTTCAAGAATGACTTTCGTTCAAAGAATAAAGAGCAAGTATGGCTTGGTTCACTAAAAACACAAAACTCGACTTCGTCTCAGACAGTTGTGTTTTTTAGCATTTACCTTCGCTGACTTGCTCTATTTATTCTTATCAATCTTCATCATTCTTGAATTTTCTTATATATCTAACTAAAATTATGATAAATAGAGATAGGAGATATTTATGGCAACACTTAAAGAGATAGCTGAATTAAGCGATGTTTCAATAACAACAGTATCAAGAATATTAAACAATGATACTACCTTAAATGTTTCTAATAAAACTAAAGAAAAAGTTATAGAGATAGCTAACAAATTAAACTATAAAACAATAGGACAGAGATACAAAGATAGAAAAGCTAAAAAGTATAAGATTGGTATAGCTCAAATGTTTGAATTAGAAGAGCAGAAAAAAGATATTTACTATATTATGATGAAAAATGTTCTAGAAGAAGTTTGTTTAGAAAAAGGAATAGAGGTTATCTCTCTTTTTAGAAATAAAGATAAAAACTTTATAAAAATTAATAAAAAGAAATTAGATGGGATATTTCCAATAGGAAGATTTACATTAGAGGAAATAGCTGATTTTGAATCCTATACTAGAAATATTGTTTTTATAGATTCATCTCCTGATGAGTTGACCTATCACAGTATTATTCCCAACTATCAATTAGGAGTAAGAATTGCTTTAAAACATTTTTTAGATAAAGGGCATAAAGATATTGGTTTTATTGGAAGTAAATATACTTTTGGTAATACAAAAGAATGGGAGATAGATTCTAGATATGTATATTTTAAAAGTTTTTTAGAAGGGCATAATCTCTTTAATGAAAAATATATAGTTGAGTGTGAGATGAATTCAAAATCTGGTTATAATAACATTATTAAATTTTTAAAAAATTCTAAATTACCAAGTGCTTTCTTTATCTCATCTGATGCTATTGCTTCTGGTATATTAAAAGCTTTTAGTGAAAAGAATATAAAAATTCCTGAAGATGTAAGTATTATTACCTTCAACGATACTCCTCTTTCTGAATTTGCTACTCCAGCTCTTTCATCTATAAGAATTTTTATGAGAGAGTATGCTGATGCAGCTATAAGACTTATGGAAGAACTTTGGGAAGGAGAACACGGGGTAAAAAAAGTTATTATGCCTTGTAATCTTATTGAGAGAGAAAGTGTAAAAGATAAAACTATATAGTCAATATTAAAAATTCTTAATAAATAAAATTCAAGAATGACTTTCGTTCTTCGTCATTCTTGAATTATTCTAATTTTTTAAATTGAAATCAAGAGAGAGTAGTAGGTTATTTAACAACTTTACATTCAAAAGGTGCAAGCTCAAAATCTTTTACCTTAACTGAATAATCATTATGATTTATATAGATTTTTACTCTATTTTCTAGATTTCCTCTTTCAACTACTTCTACACCTTCAGGAGTAATCTCTTCTACTACATCTGTTCCTTCAAGAACTTTTTCCATAACCTTAGTCATAAGTTTATCTTCTAATCCACAACCTATATAGTAAATCTCTCCAGCCCCAACTTTATTTTTTGTCACAGCTGAAAACTCGTTATAGAATTTATCATCATACTTCATTAAAGTTTGTGCAGCAGTAGGTACAAGCATATCTCTAAATATTCCGGCTCTTCCCTCTACTCCTTCAAATTCTCCTATACCTTTTAATGGTAACTCATCATACTCTTGTAAGCTTTCTGTTTCCTCTATATATACTCCAGTTAAATCAGTATATCTTACAGGTAGCATCTCATTTAATGTCAAGTTATTATCTATATCTTTTATAGCATTACGGTAAGTAAATACAACTTTACCACCATTATTTACAAACTCTTTTATCTTAGTTACAAATTCCTCTTTCCAAATTATCATAAACGGAAGAATTACTACTTCATATTTAGAAATATCCATTGTATGAGGAATGATATCTATCATTATATTTTTTTCATAGAAAACTTTATGTATTCTTTTCATCTCACTATGACAATCTAATAATATACTTTGTTTTTGTATTCTAAAAGATGCTAATGAATCATAGTCATATATCATAGCTATTTTACTCTCTATTGGAGTTTCTAAAGATTTTTCATTTTCCTTAGCTACTCTAAAGAAATTTTGAACTTCATAAAATTTTCTTCTCTTTTGGTTATCAGCATCTATTACTCCATAACAAAATTGCTCTGCTCCTTTAGTAGCTCCACGATATCTGAAGTAAATAAATGTTTCAGCCCCTCTAGCTACTCCTTGATATGACCACATCTTAGCTTGATTAGGTCTTGGAAGATATCCTGTTATATCATGTCCTTGAGCTCCCATTATCCCCTCTGTTATCCAGAAATTTTGTCTTTTCAACCCTCTCATATAATCCAAACCAAAAGCTATTTCACAAGGTGGAATAGGTTTCTTTTGTCCTCCCCATACTGGATAGTTATTGTAAGCTACTACATCTAATTTTTCTGCTAACTTAGAGTAGTCCACATGCTTATCTAATCCTCCACCTGGAAAATCATGAATAATTACTGCCTCAGGAATTATATTTCTAATTATCTCAACTTGCATATCAGAATATTTTACAATACTCTCACTTCTAAATCTTTCCCAATCTAATCTTAAAGCTGGATTATGAGTGGTAATTGTAGCGGCTGGTACAGGTATCTCTTCAAAAGAGTTATACTCTTGAGACCAGAAAGTTGTTCCATAAGTTTCATTTAATTTATTGATATCTCCATTAAATTTTTTAGAAAGGAATTTTTGGAATTCTCTTTCACAACATTTACAGAAACACTCGTCGCTTCCTTCATGTCCAAACTCATTATCAAGTTGCCAAGCCACTATATTTTTTTCATCTTTATAGTGTTCTACAAGAGTTTGTACAATTTTTTTAGAATACTCTACATATTTTTCACTGTTATAACAGCTTGTATGACGTCCACCAAATCTTCTTTTTTGACCATTTTCAAATTCTGATAATACTTCAGGATATTTTTTAGCAAGCCAAGCTGGAATTGTAGCTGTTGGTGTTCCAAAAATTACTTTTAGTCCTTTCTCACTAGCTTTTTTTATAACCATATCGAAGAAGGAAAAATCATATTTTCCTTCTTCTTTTTCCATAATATGCCAAGCAAACTCTCCTATCCTGATTACATTACTCCCAAGTTCTATTATATTGTCTAAATCCTTATCTATCATTGATATATCCCATTGTTCAGGATAATAATCTACTCCTAACCACATACTATTTCTCCTTATTAAACTGTTCTTTGTTTTCTATTTTCCATTAATTTTTCTACAATCTCATCGTAATACTCATCATTTAATTTATAATACTTTTTATATATTACATATCCCATAGCTGATAATAACATAGGGAAAATTATCATTAAACTTCTTATTCCCATTATAGCAGAAGCTGTTTGTTGTACATTAGCTACATATCCTACTAAAGACAATCCTATTCCTATTAACCAACCACTTACAGCTGAAGCAGATTTAACAAGTAGTGTTTGGACAGAGAAAATTACACTTTCATTTCTACTTCCAAATTTATATTCTCCATAATCAACAACGTCAGCTAACATAACTGTTGAAATACCTAAAGAAAGTCCTGATCCTAATTTAGCTACAATTCCACAAGCAGCAACTAAAGTAGCACTTTCTGGAGCAATATATCCAGCTAAACATAATAACCCAAAACCAATAACTGGTAAGCTACAAGCTAAGAAAAATACTTTCTTTCTTCCTATTTTAGTTGATAACATTGGAAAAGTCATTAATGCTGCTATTTCAGCTATTCCAGAAAATCCTGTAAAAACTGAAAATAGTGCTTCTCTTCCTATTACATATTTGAAGTAGTATATAGCTACCCCTCCAGATATTTGAGCAACTAAGTTATACATTAAAACTGTTCCTATTAAAGCTACTAGTTGGTCATTTTTAAAAATCAATCTAAATGTATCTTTTAAATTTACCTTTGGAGCTTTTTGGTCACTTACTATTTGTTCCTTTACATTTATAACTGTTAAAGTTGAAGCAAATATAAAGAAAATTGCTATTCCAACTGCTAGTAGAGAAAATCCTCTTCCCTCATTTCCATTTCCAAGTAATCCTATAACTGGTAATCCAAAACTTCCTATACTTAACCACGCTAAACTAGCAAATATTCTAGGTACAACAGCTATCTTTTCTCTCTCTTTTTTGTCACTAGATAGAGCTGGTATCATAGACCAGAAAGGTATATCCATTACTGTATAAGTCATTCCCCATAAAATGTAAGCAACAGAGATATAAGCATATAACATTTTTCCTTCTAATCCATTAGGTTTGAAAAACATAGCAATTAAAACCACAGCATTTAAAATAGTTCCTATAAGTATCCAAGGTCTAAATTTTCCCCATCTACTTCTTGTATTGTCAACTATCATTCCCATCATAGGATCATTGATTGCATCCCATAATCTTGCTACTAGAAACAGTGTTCCAACAAAAGCAGGTACTAACCCTACTACGTCAGTTAAATAATACATTAAGAAAATATATATTATAGCACAAGCATAGTCTTTTCCTAACGCTCCTATTCCATATGAAAGTTTCATTTTAAAATCTACCATTTTTTTATCCCCCTTATATTTTATTTTATCTCTTTCAATTTAAATATTTTACTTTGAAAATCTTGTGTTTCTGAATCTTTAGAAAAATATCTATCAGGTTGCGGGAAAACTATTCCCATATTCATAAGTTCATCTCCATAAGCTTCAAATTCATCATTAACTAAATATTTTTTATCTGGATCTAATCCTTTTAAAATAACTTTTTTATTATAACCAGGATTTGGTTCAGCTAAAATCTGGAAATATCCAACTAAAGCTTCAGATTTATCTTTGTTGACTACTATCCAAGATGTTGTATTTCCTTCAAATGGACTCTCTATTCTATAAAAATCCCCAAATTGAATTAATTTTCTATTTTCTTTATAGAAATCTAAATATTTAATTACTTTTTTATCCATCTCTTCATCAAAAATAAGTGGATTTAACTCATACCCAAAGTTTCCAAAATAAGCTACATGATTTCTAATATCTAAACTTGTTTTTCTAGCGGTTTGATGGTTAGGAATATCTGAAACATGAGCCCCCATAGTGAGTAATGGATATCCCATTGAAGTCCCATGTTGAACTTTTAATCTAACTATTGCATCAGTATCATCACTTGTCCATACTTGCGGCATATAATATAACATACCAGCATCAAATCTTCCACCACCAGAAGCACAAGACTCAAATAGTACATGTGGATATTTTGTAGTTATTTTTTCTAATATTCTATATAGTCCTAAAATATACTTATGAGGTAAATCTCCATAAGTTATTTCTGTCATATTTCTATTCATATCCCATTTAACATAAGATATTGGAGCTTCAGCAAATCTCTCATCAAGTACAGAAATTATATAATTTTGTACATCTTCTCTAGATAGATCTAAGATATATTGATTTCTTCCTAGTGACAATTTTCTTCCCTTTACTCCTAATATCCAATCAGGATGTTTCTTATAAAGTTCACTCTCTTTACTTATCATCTCTGGTTCAAACCAAAGTCCAAATTTCATTCCCTCAGTTTCTATTTTTTCAGCCAAACCTTTTATACCGTTAGGTAATTTTTCTAAGTTAGGGAACCAATCTCCTAAAGAACTTTTATCATCATTTCTCTTTCCAAACCAACCATCATCTAATACAAAAAGTTCAAATCCAAGTTTTTTAGCTTTTCTTACCATATTTAGAAGTTTTTCTTCATTAAAATCAAAATATGTTGCTTCCCAGTTATTTATAAGAATTGGTCTCTCTTTCTCTTTCCACTCTCCTCTCATAAGTCTTTCTCTGTATAGTGAATGAAAATTTTGACTTAAACTATTAAGTCCTGTACTTGTAAAAGAGATTATAGCTTCAGGTGTTTGGAAACTTCCTCCTCCATTTAAGTTCCAAGAGAAATCAAAAGAATTTATTCCCATAGTTACCCTTGTAGCATCAAAATGATCTACCTCTACGTGTGCTAAAAAATTTCCAGAATAAACTAAGGAAAATCCAATAGCCTCTCCCATATCCTCATCTGTATTAGGTCTTTTTAAAATAATAAAAGGATTTTGATGAGCACTACTTGCTCCTCTTGTACTATCTATATATTGATTTCCTACCTCTAATTTTCTAGTTTTAAGATGTCTTTCTCTAGCCCAAGCTCCTGAAAAGTGTAACATCTCATAGTTATAATCTGGTAAGTCTAATGATAAACTCATTGCTCTATTTAATTTTAGATTTTGTTTTCCATAATTTTCAAATCTAGCATTTCTAGTTAAAATATCTCTTTCATTGAAAATAGTGTAAGTAAGATATAGTCTACATTCTAAAACTTCATCCTCTAAAGTAATCTCTAAAGTTTCAGCTTCCTCTTCTGATAACACATAAGTAGCTGGTAATCCTTGTAATTTTTCTTTCCCCTTATAAATTCTATATCCTTTATATACAAAATTACTTACCCTACTTCCATTCTCATCCTCTATCTCGAAAGCTGGCTTTCTAAAATCTGTTGTTCCATATGATGGGTACTCCTGTTTGAAATACTCTAATGAAAATCCTGGATCCTCTTCATAATGAGCTATTATTCCAATTCCAACCTCAGGTTTATAGAAAAAATGTGAAAAATCTTCTCTATGTCTTATTTTTTTTCCAAAATAAAGTTGCCCTAATTGTCCATTTTGCATAACATTAAAAACATAACTAAAATTCTTCCCTTGTAAATGAAACTCTCTATTTTTTTCATTGAAGTTTATCATTTATCCTCTTCCTTTCTCTTAATTAGTAAAAATTTTACTGATTTTATTTTAGAATTTTTTATTTGTTTATAATACATTTCATTTATTTTACAATAAAATATTACCATAAAATATATTTATATTTCAATAGTTATTAAAATATTAAAAGTAAAAATTTTACTATTTTATTTTTTATTTAACTTGAATCAAAAATTTTATAATATAAAAAATTATTGACAACTTTTATTGATTATGGTATATATTAATTGTTAGCCAGTAATTTATTAGAGTGCTAAGGAGGTAATTTTTAAATGAGAAAAGAAGCAAAAATGTTTCAAGCAGAAACTAAAGAATTATTAAACTTGATGATACACTCTATCTATACAAATAGAGAGATTTTTTTAAGAGAGCTTATATCAAATGCTAGTGATGCTATTGATAAAATAAAATTTGAGGCTCTTACTAATAGTGAAATTTTAGGAGAAGATAGAGATTTTAAAATAACTCTATCAGTAAATAAGGATAAAAAAGAGATAACAATTACAGATAATGGAATAGGAATGACTTATGATGAGGTAGCTGAAAATATAGGAACTATTGCAAAATCTGGTTCAAAAGCTTTTAAAGAAAAATTAGAAAACACTTCAAAAGATGATATAGATATTATTGGACAGTTTGGAGTAGGGTTCTATTCTGGATTTATGGTAGCTGATAAGATGACTCTTATTACAAAATCTCCAAAATCTGATATGGGAGTAAAGTGGACATCTACTGGAGATGGTTCTTATGAGATAGAGGAGTTTGAAAAAAAGAGAGAGGAACTTCTATCACTCTTACTATAAAAGATGGAGAGGAGTTTATGACTTTCTTAGAAGATTGGAAGATAAGAGATTTAGTTAAAAAATACTCTGACTATGTAAGATATCCAATTATTTTCAATGATGAAACAATTAACTCTACAAAACCAATTTGGAAAACAGATAAATCGCAACTTAAAGATGAAAATTATAATGAGTTCTATAAATCTACTTTCCACGATTGGGAAGATCCTATGTTCCACTTTCATCTAAAAGTACAAGGTAGTATTGAATATACAGCTTTACTATATATTCCTAAAAAAGCTCCAATGGATTTTTACTCAAAAGATTATAAAAAAGGATTACAACTTTATACAAAAAATGTCTTTATAATGGATAAATGTGATGAGCTAATTCCAGAATATTTTAGTTTTGTAAAAGGGCTTGTAGATTGTGATGATTTATCACTAAATATCTCAAGAGAGATTTTACAACAAAATAGTGAACTTACTGCTATTTCTAAAAATCTTGAGAAAAAAATCATATCAGAGCTTGAATATATCTTAAAAAATGATAGAGAAAAATATATTGAGTTCTGGGAAGCTTTTGGTAGAAATATAAAATTTGGTATCCACGATATGTTTGGAATGAATAAAGACAAACTTCAAAACTTATTAATATTTAGAAGTTCTCTAGATGATAAATATGTTACATTGAAAGAGTATGTAGAGCGTATGGGAGAAGAGAAAAAAGAGATTCTTTATGTAGTAGGAGAGGATTTAGCCACTGTAAAATCTCTACCTAAGATGGAAGCTCTAAAAGAAAAAGGAATAGAAGTCTTAATCTTAACTGATAAGATTGATGAGTTTGCTCTAAAAACTATGAATGAGTTTGAAGGAAAAACTTTCAAATCTATAAGTGATTCTGATTTCAAATTAGAGGAAAACAAAGAAAAAGAGGAAGAGATTAAAAAATTATCTGAAGACAATAAATCTATGCTAGATAAGATAAAAGAGAGCTTAACAGGAAAAATAGTAGATGTTGAGCTAAGTAATAACTTAGGTAGTGGTGCTTCTGCTCTACTTGCTAAGGGAGAAATCTCTCTTGAGATGGAAAAAGTACTTTCTCAAATTCCTGGAAATGAAAATATAAAAGCTGAAAAGATTTTAGCACTAAACCCAGAACACCCTCTATTTGCAAAACTTCAAGAGTGTAAAGATACTCCTAAATTTGATGATTTATTAGATATTCTTTATACAGAGGCTCTTATGCTTGAAGGATTCCAAATAGAAAATCCTGTTGAGTTTATTAAAAAATTAAATAATCTTTTAAAATAAAATTTAAAATTAAATTCTTAAAGAGAAAAATTTATTTAAACTAGGTAAATTTTTCTCTTTTATTTTTTATTTTACTATTGACTTTTAAATAAAATAGAGCTACACTTAGAATAGAAAAGAATATAATAAAAGACTGAAAGATTCTTTATTTAGAAGTGTTTATTTTGCAATTATAAGTTAGAGTATTTTCTAAATTTATAATTGCTTTTTTCTTATATGAAAGTGTGGTGAAATATGAAAAGATTATTTTTTATTTTTATATTATTATTTAGTCAACTCTCTTTTGCAGAGTTAGAAGATTATATTTTTGAAAAAAAAGAAGAAAAAAATAAGATAAGAATCTCACAAGAATTAAGGGTTACTACTCTTGACCCAATCAAATTAACAGATATTTACTCTAAAAGAGCTTTTAGATTTATCTATGATACTCTTTTTGAAATAGATATTGATGGTAAAATCACTCCTAAGTTAGCTCAAGAGTATTATTATATAACAAAAAAGCTGTTATATATTAAACTTAAAGATGGAATAAAATTTCAAGATGGAACTTCTCTTACATCAGAAGATGTAAAAAATTCTTTACTGAGAGTAAAAACTCAAGGAGCTTTAAAGGAGTTTTATAAAAATATAGAAGAAATAGAAATTATTAATAATAGAGAGTTTATTATCAAATTTAGTCAAGAAGACAAATATATATTTGAAACTCTTTCGCACACTATGAGTTCTATTATAAAAGAAAAAGCAGGTAAAATTATTGGCACAGGTTTATATCAAGTTGAAGCTTTACAAAAAGATAGTGTTACTCTTTCAAATATAGAATTTCCATATAAAAAAATTATTATTGATAGAATTTTTTCAATTCAAGATAGATTACTCTCTCTTTTTAATAATAACTCTGATGTAATTTATGATATTACTAATTTTGATATTAAAAATGGTAAAAATTTAAAAATTATTGATGAAAAAAATATTGATATTAAAAAAAGTGAAAATATAGTAACTACTGCCTTAGTATTTAATAAAAATAGAGATTTAAAATTTAAAAAAATTCTAAATAATATTTTAAATACAGAAGAATCTCTTTTACCCCCAGAAATTTATGATAAAAATTTAGAAGATATTGATAAAGTTAAAAATTTTAATATAAATAAAGAATTAAATACTTTAAATGATAAAGAAAAAATTGTTGAACTTATGATATTAAATACTGAAGAAGATAGAAAACTAGCTGAGAATATAAAGAATAGATTAAAAAAATATGAAATTATAGTAAAAATTCTTCCTTATCAAGTAGATGCTTACTATTATAAAATAAAATCCAAAAATTTTGATATAGCTCTTCAACATTTAGTTTTCAATAAAAAATATCCAAGAATATCTTTAGGAAAGGTTATTCTTTATGATATTTATGATGATAATCTCTATAAAGAGATAAATTACTTTGAAAATAGGTTTGAAAAGGAAGAGAATTTAGAAAAGAGAGAGAAAATCTTTATTGAAGGAGTAAACGAAATTTCTAAAAAATTACCATATATTCCTTTAGAACACCATTCATTATATATCTTAATCAATAGAGCTCTTGAAGAGTAAGGAGGTAATAGCTTGAAAAAAATATTAGTTTTCATTATTTTTTTCATCTTCTCTTATTTTTCCTTTGGAAAAAATTATATTGCTGAGATTTCTAAAGTATATTCAAATGATAATTTAGTTATAGGAACAACTAGTAGGTTAAAATTTTCTAGTGAAGTAAGTATAATCAAAGAAAATGGTAATATTCAAGATTTTTTTCAATTAGAAACTAATAGTAATAATTCATTTATAAATTTAGCTGAACTTAAGATAACAAATATATCTGGAACAAAAGTAGGAAATAAGATCTATTTTAAAAACACTACTAATGGCGAAGGATTGCAAGAGATTAAAATTTTGGTAGAGGGAGAATTCGTTTTTAATTGGTTAAATCAAAGTAGAGAAAAAGAAAATATAAAAATAGGGTATATAAATTCTAGTATCAATCCAGTTTATTTAAACTTAGATACTAAAGAGTTAAAACCTATTCATAGTTTAAAAATTAAAGTTTTAAATAATATGAACTTGGGAAAAGGAGTAGCTGGAGAAAAACTCTCTACTAAAGAATCTGGTGAACCTGCTAATCTAAGTATTGAGGGAGAAGAGAATAAAAGTATAAATATTTATATTCCAAGTAGTACAACTATAAAAAATTCTAATAATGATACTCTTACTGTTAATATAAGATTTAGAGATAATAATAGTCAAGAATTAATTAGAAGATTGTCTTCTAATAGTAAAAATACATATAGGGTAGGAAATGATGGAAGAGTTATCACTAAAGATATCCTCATAGATGGTGAAACTCAAACTAAAAAAACTAGTAGAGGAGTTTATCGTGGATTTTTTACTGTAAAGGTGGAGTATCTTGATTAAAAAAATTATTTTATTTCTACTGTTGCTTACTCAAATTACCTACCCAATAGAAAATTATAATGATTTTGAAGATTCTTTTATTCAGATTAAATGTGGAGAATTAAAAGATAGCTTTTTTATGGTTAAATATGATATAGAAAATAATCAAGTTTATGTTGGATTAAATTCACTATTGTATTTTCTAGAAATCTATTCTTTAGAGATAGATTTAAAAAATATGAAAGTTTATGGAAATTTAGATAATAAAACTATTGATGTAAAATTTGATAGTAATGAAGCCTTTGTTATGGATAATAGTATTTATGCTAATATATCCTCTATTCAAGAAAAATTAAATTTTAAAAGTATATCTTTTGATTTCTCACTACTTTCTCTTACCTTAGTAGCTAACTTTCCTCTTCCTTATGAACAGAGAGAAAAAAGTAAGATAGATAGATTAAGGCTAGATGAAGAAAATCATCAAGATAATAAAATAGATATGGAGATGAAATCTCAACTTATCTCTCCTGGATTTTTAAAAGTCAATTGGAGTAAATATAATTTAAAAAAGAGTACTTATAATTTAGATTATGAGTATGGAACTCAATTTTTATATGGTAGCCTATATTTAAATGGAGAATTTTATCCAGAAAATAAGATTGAATATGGAAATCTTACTTATAATGACTTTTGGAAAGGGAATGATTTAGTTATTGGAAGTTTTTCTATGATAACTCCACATTTTATAAATTTAGGATCTGATGTACTTGGAGTTAGTATAAGAGATGAAGATACATATATGACAAGAGATGGTGGAATTACTATTATAAAGGGTGAGGCTGAAAATGCTCAGATAATAGAATTATATAGAGATTTTTCTCTTATTGATTATCTCTACCCTAAGTCTAAAAATTTTGAATTTAGAATAGTTGACGGTATTCTAAACTCTGATTATACTTTAAAAATATATTATAATGATGGAAGAGTTGAAGATAAAAAAGTTTTTTCTTTAAGTGATATGGATATTCTTCAAAAAGGAAAAGGTAGAGTCAACTTACAACTTGGAAAAAACTCTAATGATGGAAAAAATCAAGGAGTTTCTCACTTTTATTATGGAATAACTGATAATTTAACATTAGGACTTGGTGCTATGGAACTTCTCTCTTTTGAAAATAGAAAATATCAACTTTTACAAAATGATATTCTTTTTAATACAGGGCATAAAAGTTATCCAACGCTTGTTACTTATAAAAATTATTATGAAACAAATGAAAAAGAGAATAGTTATAATTTTATAGTTGAACAAAAATTAAAAACTTATACTTTAAGGTACCTTAAAGAAAAATATTCAAAATATATATATGAAGAAAGTAACCTTAAAGAATATAGCTCTATAACATTAGGAAAAACATTTAATAAAAACTCTCTTGAAATTGGAATAAACAGTAAAAGTTTTTTTGAAGAGAATGAAGAGTATAAAAGTGACAATATATATCTAGCTTGGTATACATCTCTTTTCTCTCCTATTTCATTTTCACTAAAAATGGAAAAAGATTTATATAGAGGATATGACTATAATGTTTTTTATCCAAGTGTAAGCTATTCTGGAATTTTTTCAGTTATATTAGATGGAGAGATTGGAAAAGAGAGAGCAGAAGAAAAATATACTCAAAACTACAACCTAAGATTAAATAAAAGAGATATTGAAATTATAAAAGATAAAATTTATCTTGATTTTGGAATATTTACTAGATACTCTAATATCAGTGAAAAATTTAGGTATGGAATAGTATTTACTATAAATTGGGATAATTATGTACATTTAGAAGTTTCTTCTAGTACTAATATTTCTGAAAACGGCAAGAGAACTACTACTAATAGTATAGAAACAAGTAAACTAATCAATCTTCAAGCTCCATTTGCAAAAATAGATAATACAACTTCTGTAAGTAATTCTTGGATATATGGAAAAGTATATCTTGATAAAAATGGAAATCATCAATTTGATTCAGAAGATATTCCTCTAACTAATGCTGAAGTTTTAGTAGATAACAAGGGATTTATCACAGATAAAAATGGAAATTATATAGCTGATGGAATAGCTAGTAATAAAATTGTAACTATTAGTTTAAATAGAAAAAGTGTTGATCCTGGTTACAAAAATAGTGATGGAAAGATTAAAATAAAAGTTAGGGACTCATCATCATTAAAATTAGATATACCTGTACAAGCAATCTCATTTTTAGCTGGTAATATTGTTCTAACTAAAGATTTTACTGAAAAGCAATTTGTACAAAACTTATCATTGATTACTATTTTATTAGAACAAGATGGAGAAGTTATTACTGAAACAGAACCTGAATTTGATGGTATGTATTTCTTTGAAGATATTCTTCCAGGTAAATATACTATTAAATTTAATTATTTAGGCTATGAAAATGTAGATTTTTCCACTAAGAGTATTGATATTGAAATCAAAAATAGTGATGATGGAGAGTATTTTGATGGTTTAGATACTGAAATGATAAAAGGGGAAAAGGAGGAAAAAAATTGAAAAGATATATAATTACAATTTTTTTAATATTTTCTACTTTTATTTTTGCTAAAGTGAGAATTGAAGATATAAAAAATAAAAAACTAATAGATAATATAGCCTATTTTAAAAATGAATCTCTTCCATTCTCTGGTAAATTCATTGGAAATAATATTGAAGAAGAGTATCTAGAAGGAGTTAGAGAGGGATATTATAAAGGCGAAATTATAATAGATAATGAAAAATTTATTTGTGAAGGAAGATTTAGTAATGGATTAAAAAATGGAGAATGGATAATAAAATCTTTTCAGGGAAATTTAAAAGCTATACTTAAATATCAATATGATAGACCTATTGGAGAATGGAAATATTTTTATCCCAATGGAAACATTTTTGAAATAGATAGATTTAAAGAGGGAGAACTCCAAGGATCTATAAATGTTTTTAATAATAAAGGAACACCTAAGATGGAAATGAATTTTGATATGGGATTACTCAATAAAGAATTTACTACTTATTATACAAATGGTAATATATCAACTGTCGCTAATTTTAATTATGGTAAATTAGATGGAAACTTGTTACTCTTTACTACTCAAGGTGTAAAAACAGTTGAGGGATACTATATTCTAAATAAAAGAGAGGGAGAGTGGAAATTTTATTATAGTAGTGGAGAGTTAAAAACTATTATCAATTACAAAGATGGAAAAAGAGATGGTGAAAGTATTATATATGGAAAAGGAGGAGAGATACTACAAAAACTAAAATTTTTAGATGGAATAGAGGTAGGTGAAAATGAAGAATATAAAAATTATGGGGATAAAATTTTAGATGGTTTTAAAAAATTTACAGATGAATTAGAATATAAAAAATATGATGATATTCTAGATGAAATATAAAGGAGGAATTTATATGAAAAAAATTGTAGCTACTTTTTTATTTTTACTAACTACTCTATCCTTTGCTTTAGGCGACGCTAGTGCTGATGTGGAAGTATATGCTGAAGTTTTAGGTCCATTAGAGATAGAAACTACTCCTGTAAACTTTGGAGTAGTAGCTAAAAATAGTAACAGAAATACTCCACAAACAGAAGGTACAATAAATATAAGAGGAACTGAGGGTGCAAATATCACTGTTTCTTTTACAAGTTCAGATAGAGAGTGGGATGCTACAAAAGAAGCTGTACTAGTTATTTTAGCTCCAAATGGAGAGGTAGATTTTGGAGATTTATCTAAATCTCTTTATTACTATGCTGATATTTTTTATAATAATACTAGACTTAAAAGCAATTCTATCATTATTCCACAAAATGGGGAAGTAAATTTTAATGTTAGTGGAACACTTGATGCTGGAAATGTAATTCCTGGAAAATATAAAGGAAAATTTACAGTAAAAGTTCAATATGATTAGGAGGAATTTATATGAAAAAAATTATAATACTATGCTTATTTATCATTATAGGAACACTTTCTTTTGCTCTCAATTTTACTATTTATCCTACAAAATTTGAAGTAGATTTATCAAAGAGTAGTACACAAGAGATGTATATTGTTAATAACACTGACTCTCCTTTAAGAGTTGGAATAGCTCCAGAAAGTGATAAAAAATTTGGAGAAAATTATAACTTAAACTCTAATATAAAAGTTTTCCCTAAAGTTGTATCTGTAAAACCAGCAGGAAAACAGATTGTAAGATTTAGAGTTATTCCAGATAAAAATTTAAAAGATGGAGAGTATAAAAGTTATATAACTTTCACAGAAATACCTGCAGAGATAAAAAGAAGTGAAGAAGTAAGTGAAAATATTTCTAGTGAAGTACAGATGATTACTGCTATTATGATTTCTGTTTATGGTGTAGGAGAAAATTCTACTATAGATGGTGGAATAAAAAATATCTCTACTCAATTTGAAAATGAGATACTAACTATCTCAGCTAATAGTTATTCCAAAGGAAATACCTCTTTAAAATTTGATTATGTTATCAATGGAAAAAATATAAAATCAGAAGGAAGACTAGGAATATCAGCAAGAACTGGAAATAGTAATATAACTACTAGTATTAATCTTAGTGGAGTTAAAAAAGGAGAAAAAATCACTCTTACTATAAAAGATCAAACAGGAAAAGTCCACTATAATAAAAATATAACTTTATAATATAAAAAGAGGAGAAAGCTTAACTTATAAGCTTTACTCCTCTTTTAATTTTCTATCTAAATAATTATTTTACTTTTTTATTGAAGAAATTAAATAATTTTAATTGCTTATCTGCTCTTTCAAGAACATACTCTGGTTTGATATCCTCATAATCACTACCATTTACATCTTTTACTGTGATACATTGGTTTCTATCATTTTCATTGCTTATCCATTCCTCTTTGCAAGTTTGAGGGGCTACTATACATAGGTTAGCAAGTCCTACTGCCTCAGCTACGTGTCTTGTTCCACCCTCATTTCCTACAAATAGATCACAATTACTAAATATACAAGCTAACTCTCTTACATTTTTAGTCTTTAGATTGATAAATATATTTTTATTACAATCTAACTTGTTATAAAACTCTTTAGCATAAGCTTCTTCTGATGGAGAGTAGAATAGTATAATTTGAGCATCATATTTATCTATAAGAGTTTTTGTTATTTGTAACATATACTCCTCTGGATATTTTTTATTGCTTTGTCTAGCATTTACAGCCATAGGAATGATAAGCTTAGACATATCTATTCCCTCTGCTTCCATTATTTTTTTCCACTCATTCTTTTCTTCATCTTTTAGACAGATAGCATACTCTGTACTTACCTCTTCTATCCCTAATGGTTTTAGAAGTTGATGATATTTTTTCATCTGATTCATCTTCTCTGTAAACCCTTTTATAGCGTGATGATAGAAGAAAAATCTATACTTATGATACTTTCCTATTCTAAGCTTTGCTCCAGAGAAAAAAGAGAGTAAAGCTGTGATAACTATTGTTCTACAATCAATTATCACATCATACTTATTTCTTCTTATCTCACCTAAAGTTTTAAACCAACCTTTTAATCCAGCTTTTCTATCTAGTGTTAAAACATTGTCTATAGCTCTATGATTGTAGAATATCTCTTTTAAATTTTCATATACCAAATAATCAACTCTAGCATCTGGATATTTTTTCTTTATACTTTCACAAAGAGTAGTTCCTATTATTGTATCCCCTACACTTTTTTTGTATCTAATCACCAATATTTTTTTCATTTTAATTTCTCCCTAAGATTAATCATTTAATTTTAATACTGATACGAAAGCTTCTTGAGGGATCTCAACATTTCCTATGCTCTTCATTCTCTTTTTACCCTCTTTTTGTTTTTCAAGAAGTTTTTTCTTTCTTGTGATATCTCCACCATAACATTTTGCTATAACGTTCTTTCTATATGCCTTGATAGTCTCTCTTGCTATAACCTTTGCTCCTAGTGCTGCTTGTATAGGTATTTCAAATTGTTGTCTTGGGATAACCTCTTTTAACTTTTCACAGATAGCTCTTCCTCTACTGTAAGCTCCATCTTTATGAGCTATAAATGAGAAAGCATCCACAGGTTTTCCAGATACAAGTATATCTACCTTAACTAAATCTGATTCCTTATATCCTACTAATTCATATTCAAATGAAGCATATCCTTTAGTTCTTGATTTTAATTTATCATAGAAATCTATTACTATCTCTGCAAGTGGTAATTCATAAGTAAGCATTGATCTATTTTCATCAATAAAGTCCATACCTATAAATATTCCTCTCTTCTCTTGGCAAAGCTCCATTACATTTCCTACATAGTCCTTAGGAACTATTACCTTACCTCTTATAAATGGTTCCTCTACTGATAATCTTCCTCTTCCACCATCTGGGAATTCACAAGGATTATCTATTACAAGTACCTCTCCCTTATCCATATTTACTCTATACTCAACTGATGGTGTAGTAGAAATCAAGTCTATATTGTACTCTCTTCTAAGTCTTTCAACTATAATCTCCATATGTAGTAATCCTAAGAATCCACATCTAAATCCAAATCCTAGAGCTATTGATGTCTCTGGTACAAAGGTTAATGAAGCATCATTTAATTGTAATTTTTCTAATGCCTCTCTTAAATCTTCATAGTCATCTGTAAATAGTGGATATACTCCAGCAAATACCATTGATTGAGCTGGTTTAAATCCCTCTAATGGGAATATACAAGGATTATTTGTATGAGTAATAGTATCTCCTACTCTTGTATCATGTATTGTTTTAACTCCTGTTATTATATATCCAACTGAACCAGAAGAAAGCTCATCTTGAGGTCTCATAGTAGGAGAGAATACTCCAACCTCTAAAACATCAAAATCTTTCTCTGTTGACCAGATTCTAATTTTATCTCCCTTTTTAATACTTCCATCTAAAACTTTTACATATGTGATTACACCTCTATAATCATCAAATTTAGAGTCGAATATTAAAGCTTTTAAAGGAGCATCCTCTTCATAATTTGGAGCTGGTATTCTTTTTACTATTGCTTCTAATAAATCTTCAATACCTATTCCTGTCTTACCTGAACACATTACAGCATCATCAGCTGGTAATCCTATTACATCCTCTATCTCAATTTTTACTTTTTCTGGGTCAGCTGCTGGTAAATCTATTTTATTGATTACAGGTACTATCTCAAGATTGTTCTCTATTGCTAAATATACGTTAGCTAAAGTTTGAGCCTCTACTCCTTGAGCAGCATCTACTACCAGTAAAGCTCCCTCACAAGCTGATAATGATCTTGATACCTCATAGATAAAGTCTACGTGTCCTGGAGTATCAATTAAGTTTAATTCATACTCTATTCCATCTTTTGCCTTATAATATAAAGTTACAGCTTGAGCTTTTATAGTTATTCCCTTCTCTCTTTCCAAATCCATTGAATCAAGAAGTTGCTCTTTCATCTCTCTTTTAGAAACAGCACCAGTATACTCTAATAATCTATCTGCTATTGTAGATTTTCCATGGTCTATATGTGCTATTATTGAGAAGTTTCTTTTATGTTTTTGTAACATTCTTACCTCCTAATAAATCCTACTTATTCACATAATATTATAAGAGATAATACAAAAAAAAACAATATATTTTTTATGGTTAGAGTTCTCTTTTATCTTTATTTAGCTAAAAAATATGATATAATAAAAACTATGAAGATAAAAATAACTAGAAAAAAAATGAAAAATATTACAATTAGAATAAATAGTGACGGGGAAGTTCTTGTATCTGCTCCAATAAGAGTTCCAAACTCATATATAGAATCTCTCTTAAAAGAAAAAGAAAAATGGATAAGAGAAAAAATAGCTCTAGTAGAAGAGAGGAAAAAGTTAGAAACTAAGTTTGAAGAAGGAGGTAAATTCTATTATTTGGGATTTCCATATATTATCAAGTTAGAAATATCTCTTCAAGAAAGGTGTGAGATTAAAGATAATAACTTTATAATCTACCTTAAAGACAATAGCTTTGAAAAGAGAAAAAAATTAATCAATCAATGGATATATGACAACTTTTATCCCTATGTTATCAATAGAACTATGGAGATAGGAGAAAGTATAGGCTATTCTCCTAAAATGATAAAATTTAGGGATATGAAAACTAGATGGGGTTCTTGTAACACTCTCTCTAGAAGTATAACCTTTAATCATCAACTCTATAAAAAGTCAAAGGATATAATCGATTATGTTATTCTTCATGAATTAGCTCATATTCCATATCCACATCATCAAAAGGAATTTTGGGATTTTGTAGAAAAATATATGCCAAGTTGGAAAGAAAAAAGAAAACAATTGAGATCTAATACTTAAGGAAGTGAAAATATGAATAGTCAGCTAAAAAGTTTAATTTTGATGGGATTTTTAGGTTTAGGAGTAATTGGACTCTATAACTATATAAATAGAGATGAGAAAGTAGAAATTAAAATAATCAATTCTAATAATTATAGTTCTACTCTTTCAGAAAAAGAGAGAGAAAAATTAGATGGAATAACATCTGCTTCAGTAGTTCCAGCTTCTTATGTTTCAAAATATATTCCTCATGGATTTACAAATTCTAATAAGAAAAAAGCTCTCTTTATAGTAGGAGATAATAGAGATAATTCTCTACTTTTTGATATGGTATATACCTCTATGAAATATTTGGAAGAAAATGGTATAGAGGTAGAGATTAGAGATTTATATAAAATAAATTTTAACCCTGTTTTACACCCTGATGAGTTTTATTCTCAAAAAGATGGGATAGGAGCTACTCCTGAAGATGTAATCATTGAACAAAACTTTATTACAAAAGCTGATTATATTATATTTGCTTATCCTAACTGGCATGATAGTGCTACCTCTATAGTAAAAGGATATCAGGAAAGAGTTTTTGGAAAAAAATTTGCTTATATAGATACCCCTAATGGACCTCGTGGAATTTTAAATGGAAAAGGAATATTTACTATAATGAACTGTGGATACCTTGGTGGAGGAAGAGGTTTTATCGGAGATGGAATAGGTATAGAAGATGAAAAATGGGATAATTATATGAAAGCTTACAAAGTTTTTGATGATGACTTAGCTAATTGGTGGGGTATGAAAAATCTAGGTAGATTTGTAAATGATAGATATCCTAAACTTTCTAATGAAAATTATCAAAAGGAATTGGATAAACTTAGAGAAGATTTAAAAAAATATCTTACTAAGATTTTCTTTAATTAATTTAAAATCTCTTATTTTTTTATTTTTGAAATTTATTTTCATTTTTATATAATTTAAAAACAACTATACATTATATTAAAAATATGATATTATAGTTACATATTTAAAAAATAAACTGGGAGGGATTACATGAAAATAAGAAAAAAATTACTATTCTCTTTTATGATGCTAGGATTACTTGCTGCCTGTGGAGAAAATAAAGAAAATACAGCAAATGCTACAAAGGATACTCTTGTATTTTCTCAAATATCTGAAGGTAAAACATTAGATCCTCAAGATACAACTGAGCAATATTCACAAAGAGTTATCACTGTAATCTATGATAGATTAGTTGAGATAGATGAGATGACAGGAAAGATTGTTCCAGGTCTTGCAAAAAGTTGGGAACAACTAGATGATAATACAATTTTATTCCATCTTAATGAAGGAATAACTTTCCACAATGGAAATAAATTCAGTGCTGAAGATGTAAAATTTACATTGGAAAGAGCTAAAACACTACCTAAAGTAGCTCATCTTTACTCTTTAATAGATAATATTGAAGTAGTAGATGATAATACTGTAAAAATACATACTAGTGAGCCTTTCGCTCCACTGCTTGCACACCTTAGCCATAAGACTGCTTCAATTATAAGTAAAAAATATTTTGAAGAGAAAGGGGAAGAGGGATTCCATAATCCTGTAGGAACAGGACCATATAAATATAAAGATTGGAAAGTTGGAGATAGAATAACTCTTGAAGCTAATGACAACTATTTTGGAGAGAAGCCAAGTATTAAATATGTTGTTATTAGAGCTATTCCAGAGGAAAATAGTAGTGTAATAGGATTAGAAACAGGAGAGATAGATATGACAGCAGACTTAAATGCTGAATCTAGAAGACTTGTTATGGATAATCCAGAGTTAGTATATATGGAGCAAAGTGGAATAAGTGTAAACTATGTAGGATTAAATACTGATAAGGGTATCTTAAAAGATAAAGATGTAAGAAGAGCAATTGCTATGGGAATAGATAGAGATGCTATCATAGATAGTATATTATTATTAGGTTCTGTTCAAAAAGCTAATAGCTTCATAGCACCAGGAGTTTTTGGATACACTCCAGAAGCTAAAACTTTGGAGTATAATCCTGAAGAAGCTAAAAAAATAATAGAAGAGAAAGGACTTACTGGTTCTAAATTAACTATTGGAGTAAGTAACAGTCCTATAAGAATGCAAATGTCTGAAATAATCCAAGCTCAACTTAAAGAGATTGGACTTGATGTAACGGTAGAATCTCTAGAGTGGGGAGCATTTTTAACAGCTACTGGAAGAGGAGATTTAGATATGTTTAGCTTAGGATGGGGACCATCTACTTATGATGGAGATTATGGATATTATCCTAACTTCCATAGTTCACAATTAGGTTCTGCTGGAAACCGTTCTCAATATATCAATCCTCAAATGGATAAAGTTTTAGATGAAGCAAAAAGAGAGATAGATGTTGAAAAGAGAAAAGAGTTATATAAAGAGGTAGCAGATATAATCTACACTGATGTACCTGTTATTCCTATGTATTATACTAACAATACTGTAGCTTCTACTAAAAATGTAGAAGGAATGAAACCAACATCGTATATTCGTTTCAATGAATTAAAATTTAAAGTATCTGATAAATAATAATGGAGGGCAAAGATGAAAGAAAGACTTATTAAATTATCCGAAGAATTAACTAATACCTTTGGAGCACCAGGATATGAAGATGAGGTAATAGAAAAGATTAAATCTCATTTAGATTTTTTAAGTTTAGAGAGGGATTCAATAAATAACCTATTTGCTGGACTTAAAGAGAGAGATAGTAAAAAACCAACTGTAGCTTTAGATTGCCATACTGATGAAGTAGGATTTATAGTAGAAAATATCAATAAAAATGGTTCTATCAGTTTTCTTCCACTAGGAGGTTGGTATGTAGGAAATGTACCTGCTAGTAGTGTCATAGTTAAAAATGAAAAGGGAGAGAAATATTTAGGAACTGTTACTTCTAAGCCACCTCATTTTATGACTGATGAGGAAAAAAGTAGACTTCCTAAGATGTCAGAATTAACAATAGACTTAGGTACTAGTAGTTATGAAGAAACTACTGAACTATATGGAATTGAAGTAGGAAATCCTATTGTTCCAGATGTAAAGTTTACTTATGATGAAAAAATTGGAGTAATGAGAGCTAAAGCTTTTGACAATAGACTTGGTTGTGTAGCTTCTATTGAAGTTCTTTCATCTTTAAAAGATAAAAACTGTAATGTAAATGTAGTTGGAGCTTTTGCTTCTCAAGAAGAGGTAGGGCTAAGAGGAGCTCAAGTAGCTGCTTATAAAGTAAAACCAGATTTTGCAATAGTATTTGAAGGTTCTCCTGCTGATGATAGCTTCAAAGATGGAACATCTGCTCACGGAGCTCTAAGAAAAGGAGTGCAACTTAGAGTGGTAGATGGAGCTATGATTTCTAATCCTAGAGTTCTAAGATTTGCTAAAGAAATTGCTAAGAAAAGAGGAATAAAATATCAAGTAATAGCTAGAGAGAAAGGTTCTACAAATGGTGGAAAATACCATATTTCAGAAACTGGTATCCCTGTACTTGTACTAGGTATCCCAACTAGATATATCCACACTCATTACTCTTATGCTTCAATTGATGATTTAATATCTGCTATTGAGCTTGCAAAAGCTGTAATAGAGGAATTAAATGAAGATATAATAAAAAGCTTCTAAATTAATAGAGTATAATAAAAATTAATCTAATCAAAAATAATTTAAGAATAACTTTCGTTCAAAGAATAAAGAGCAAGTATAGCTTAGCTCACTAAAAACACAAAACTCACTTCGTTCAAACAGTTGTGTTTTTTAGCGTTTGCTTTCGCTGACTTGCTCTATTTATTCTTCTCAATCTTCGTTATTCTTAAATTTTATTATCCTCTTCAATACTTATTTAAATATAAATCTAACTTTTTTCTCAAGTTTTTTAGGTATAATATATTCTGAATTAGTTACTGTTTTTAGTGCATAGAAAGGTTTATTTTTATAATTTTTTCTCTCTCTATTCTCCTCATAAATCTCCTCTTCTATATCGTTTTCAAACTCTAGCCAATTTCCTATATCTTTTTTTACACTATTTTGTATTATCTTATTTTTCTGATTAGAATTTTCTATCTCTTCTGGTGTTCTCCAAAGATGGTTATCTCTATCGTACACAGCTACATATGGAATTTTAAATACATTTAGTAACTTTATAAACTGAGGAATAAGACTCTTACTACCACACTCTAATATAGAATAATCATATTTATATATTCCCAATCTCTTCGAAAGATATCCAAGTACTATTTTATCTGTCTGTCCCTCAACTAATATCACTTTCTTAGCAAAGAAAATTTCACTTCTATCTGGATTTATCCAATAGTTCATATTGAAATTTTTTATTTCATCTCCTGAAAATAGATATCCTTTAAATTGAAATGCCTTAGTTCCTATCTTCTCCTCTTTTCTCACTATACATATAGATTTATACATATGAAGATTTATAAAATTATTAGAATGAGTAGATACATATATCTGGTTTCCTAATTTTGTAAGAATACATATATTTGAGAATAGTTCCTTTTGCTTTTGAGGGTGTAAATATAACTCTGGTTCCTCAAAAAGAATAAGAGTATTTTCTAAAATAGAATGTTCATTTTTCTTAGAATATTGAGCTAAAGAACAAAATATCTCAAAAATAAGGTTTCTATATAGACCTCTACTTGTATATTCACTTTGTAATTCATTAAAAGTATCTATTATTCTATTTAGTGCTTCTGGTTGATTTACCTTTTTACTCTCCAAGATTTTTAGAAGGGAGTATATAAAAAACTCTGTCTGCTCCTTTTCAGAAAAAGATGGAATAAATAAAATAGGTACTGACTCTGCAATATAACAATACTCTTCCTTGGTAATTTTTGTCCAAATATTATTGTATAAAACAAAATATCTTATCTCTTCATCAAGTGATTTTTCTACCTTTAACCATATATTTTTATTTGATATATCTATGGAATTTAGTTTAAAAGTTTTATTAAAATAATTATAAAAACGTCCTTCTAAAGATAAAAATGTTGCTCCATTTCTTAAATCTCTAACTCTAAAATTTCTATATCCTAAAAAGAACATAATAGCTGACATTATACTTGATTTTCCACTGTTGCTCTGTCCTATAAAAAGCATCAAATTTTCAAATTTTACCTCAGTATTTTCCACACATTGCCAGTTTTTTATTTTTAATTCTTTTAAATACATAATGCTGTCCCCCTAATTATATGGTATTTTAATTATATCATATATTTTTGAAAAATATATGTTAACTTGTATTTTTATTGACTTTTTGCCTAAAAATCACTATAATTTTAATAGCAAACATCTATTTTTATGAGGAAGTGATAAAATAAAATGTTGAAAAAAATAGTTACTGGACTTGTATTGTGTGGAAGTTTATTATTTGGTGCTGATTTAAGTTGTGAAGAGAATATAAAAACAATTTACAAAGATTTAGGTATAGAGAATAAGTTAGAATACTCTACATTTTTAAAAGCTATTCAAGGTTATAATAGAATTGAAGATAAAAAAGCTGGTTATATTACAATAATAGATTTTTCTAAACCTTCTAATGAAGAAAGATTTTTTGTAATAGATTTAGAAAATAAGAAAGTTGATTTTTCTACATATGTAACTCATGGGAAAAACAGTGGACTTGGTACAGCTGTAAAATTTTCAAATAATCCTAACTCTTATCAAAGCTCACTTGGATTTTATCTTACTAAAAATACATATGAGGGAAGTAATGGTTACTCTCTAAGGTTATTAGGGCTTGAGCCTGGTATAAATTCTAATGCTATGGATAGAAATATTGTAGTACATGGAGCTGACTATGCTACAAAGGAGTTTATGGATAAATATGGGTTTTTAGGTAGAAGTTTAGGTTGTCCTGCTATCCCAGAAGAGATATCTAAAGAGGTTATTGATTATATAAAAGGTGGAACTGTTCTATATATCAATGGAAATGATGAAACTTATTATGCTAAGAGTAAATATGTTCAACTTTAATTTTATCAATAAAATAATTTAATAATAATAAGAGGAGAAAATTCATTAAAAATTTTCTCCTCTTTTCATTTTATCCTATTAACGATTTTACTCCAATTAATATTAAAACGATTCCACCAAAATAGTGAGCCTTGCTCCCTAATAACTCTCCTACCTTGCTTCCTAAATTTGTTCCTATCACTGAAATGATAAATGTTACTATTCCTATTATTCCAACTGATAAATATATTTTTTCTTGTCCATTCATAGCAAAAGAAAGTCCTACTGCTAAAGCATCTATACTTGTAGCTATTCCTAATCCTAATAGAGCCTTTAACCCTATTAAAACTTCACATTTCTCCTCTTCTTTTCCTTCTTTTATCATATTTATACCTATTAAAAGTAGGATAATAAAAGCTAAAATATTTCCATAAGTTGAAACCTTACTACTAAAAATATTCCCTACACTATACCCTAACCATGGCATTATAGCCTGAAAAGCTCCAAATGTTATTCCTAATTTCAGTGCTAAAATCTCTTTATTTTCTTTAGTCGTCAATCCTTGACAAAGACATATAGCAAAGGCATCCATTGCTAAACTTATACCTATTAATATTGTTTCTATAAAATACATTTAATTTCCACCTTATAATTTTTCCTATATTACATTTTTCTCTTTTAATTTTTTTATATCTTCTTTAGAATATCCTAATTTTTCTAATATTTTATCTGTGTGATACCCAAGTGGATAACCACTATCACTATACTCTATTGGAGTTTTTGAAAATTTTATAGGAGTAGCTATCTGTTTTATTTTTTTCTCACTATTCATTACAGGAACTTCTACTACCAGCTCTCTATCTTTTACATGCTCATCTTCTAATAGTACTTCTTTTAAATTTTGTACTGGCTCTACACAGACATCTTTATTCTTAAATATCTCTATCCACTCTCTCAAGTCTTTAGTAAGAAAAATCTCTCTTATCTCTCTTTTTAATTTAGAAATATTTTCTGGCATAACACCATTTTCAATTAGATGTGGTGCTCCTATTGCATCACAAAATCCACTCCAAAACTTTGGCTCTAATGAACCTACACTTATATATCTACCATCTTTTGTTTCATAAAAATCATAGGCACTTCCACCATTTAATCTAGTTTCCTCTCTAACAGGTTCTATTCCATCTAATAAAAAAGCTGCTCCTTCCATAGCATGAAATGGTAAAAGTCCATCAAACATAGATATATCTATATATTGTCCCTCTCCTGTAAGTGTTCTATGATATACAGCTGAAAGAATCCCTATTACAGAATGTAAAGAACCTACTCCTATATCTGCTATCTGCATATTAGTCAATACAGGTCCTATTCCCTTTCTTCCTGAATAACTCATATTCCCACTTCTTGCTAGATAGTTAATATCATGCCCTGCTCTATCTTTCATAGCTCCAGTTTGTCCATAACCAGTGAGAGAACAGTAGATTAATCTAGGATTTATCTCTTTTAACTCTTCATACCCAAGTCCTAATTTTTTCATTACCCCTGGTCTAAATTGTTCTATTACAATATCATACTCTTTTACTAATTTTTTTACTATATCTACTCCTTCTTGAGTTTTTAAATTTAGAAATAGATTTTTTTTAGTTCTACCTAACCAAGCTTGATTAGCTGATAAATTTTCATCCTCTGTGTATGGAGGATAGTCAGCCACTATATCTGGCTTATCTGGAGAACTAATCTTTATAATCTCTGCTCCCATATCTCCTAGCATAAGTGTAGCATACGGTCCAGGTAAAAGAGTTGTAAAATCTAAAATTTTTAAACCTTGTAATATTTTCATATTTCACCTCTATTTTTACATAGCTTCTTCATATGTATTATATCTATTGACTTCTTTTAAAATCTCTTTTAATCCCTCTATATTTTTTTCTATAAGCTCTCTGTTAGCTTTATCTTCTAATGCTAAATATCTCAATAATCCTATTTTTACATAGTTTGTTATCTCATCATTAGAAGTGCATAAGATTATATTTTTATTTTTTATTAATATTGTTTTTATAAATCTTACTACAACAGCTTTTATTATGTTTAATGTCATCTCTGTTTTTTTTCTTTCATCCATGTCTTTTTCTTGAGATAGGATTATAAATCTAGGTTGTTCAAAAAGTCTATTTACTTTTAATTTATATGTTTCAAATTCTTGCTCCATTTTTATACTTTCTCCTTTTTTGTTAGTATTTTTAAAAATATTACAATAATTTTACTCTTCATTTATATTATATCATTTTTTAAACTTAATATACAGTTTTTTATTATATAATAAAAAAACTGAGTAGCATTAAAAAAATGCTTTACTCAGCTCTCTTTTTTTGTATAATATAGTCACCAAACAAAATATACAAAAGGAGATATACATGCTTTTAAAACACATATTCTCCAATATTAATATATCAAATCTTTTAACTCATGTCAAAAAATATTTTTACTATAATCATTTTCTTTACATTGAAGAGACTATTCAAAAATTTCTTGCTTGTTCAATTGATAAAGCTTTCATTGTTTATCAATGCCCTCTGTGCGGTAGCGCTCATAAATTTAAATTCTTGTAAA